>NC_011661.1:618520-927780 GCF_000021645.1 Dictyoglomus turgidum DSM 6724 | reverse complement strand
TCAGGTATTATAGGCAAGATTGGTTCATAAAAGCCCCCGCTTACAAATTCAACCTGTCCTCTCTCTGCCATGATCTTTAATTTTTCAAAGTATTCGGGATGATTCCTTTCAAGCCAAAGTAATAAAAAACCCGAAAAATGAACATTTATAGGAAAGTCAGGATATTTAAAAAAGAAATCAATAAGAGGCTTATAACTCATCTCATAAGCCTTTTCAATTACAAAATCAAAATTCCCTACAGGTTGATGATTGTGAATCCCCAAAGAAAAATATATGCCTTTCTCCATTCTTTACCTCCTTTCAAATATGTTATAGTCTATAAAGCTAAAAAGAGAATCTTTATTTTCAAGTTTCTTTAAATACTCAAATTCTTTTACTGAAACCTCTTTCAGATCAAAGTAATTTAATAAAGTTTTATAGTTTGAATAATGTTCCTCAAATCTCTTATACCCATACTCTTTTGCCTGACCCGTAGTAATTAAAAAGGGCCAATCGCTACTTTCAAGCAATAACTTTTCCCTACAAGCTTGCCTTATAACTTTTTCCTTCCATAAATTCAATTGGGTAATCTTAACTTTGTCAATAAATTTTTCATTTTCTTCTTCAATCTCATAAATCTTTTCCCACAACATTACCGTCTCATCATTTAACCACACCTCATGCTTTCCTCCTCTACCCCAAGAAGACTCAGGAAGCTCAATTCTCTCATCAGGAGGACATTTCTCAAGAGCCAAAACAGAATTTATACTCTTAACCTTTTTACTTTCATTTAATAATTCAAAAATTCTTTCTAAAAACCATACTCCTTCAAACCACCAGTGCCCAAATAGTTCTGTATCGTACATGGCAGTTATTATACCATCAGATTTGATTTCATCTTCCAAAACCCTTACAAAATGTTCTGCATGCTCATAAACTCTACCTTTCGCAATTTGAGGATCATAAACATCCTTCTCTCCAAGGTCTTTTCTTTTATCTGTTATTCTCCAATATTGAAGTCCTGAAGTTTCTGATCTCTTATGAAACTCTCTATAAACTCCATCCCCCGGATATCCCCACTCAGCTGACCACACCTGCATACCTGTTCTGCTATCTCTGCCAAAAACAGCCACATTACTTCCAGAAACTAAATATGGCTTATAAATGTTTTTATCTTGTTTCTCTCTTTTTACATTTAAATCAGGATAACTTAAAGGTTCTCCTCCAAGGATAGTATGAGTATCTACAAAGAAATAACGTATTCCAAGTTCTTCAAGGAATTTTTCAATTCCAGGTTTATAAGCGCATTCAGGAAGCCATATTCCCTTAGGCTCTTTCTTCATGTTTCTCATATAAACTTCTTTACCTACATAAAGCTGAGCATATATGGAGGATTTTTTCTTTAATAGTGGCAAATATGCATGGGTTGCAGAGGATGTGATTATATCTAAATATCCTTCATCTTGTAGTTTCCTCCAAAAACCAAGAACATCCATGGATATTTTATTTTTAAAAAATTCGAAAATCTCATTAAGATAATTAATATAAAATCTGATCACTTCTGTTTCTTTTCTATTTTCTTTATTATACTTCTCTAAATCTTTATATGCAGATTCTATCTTGGTTTCTATGTATTTTTCTGTCTCATATATCATATAAGGGTCAAGCATTTGTTCTGCAAGAACAGGCGTAACTCCCAAAGTCAATTTAAAATCTATACCCTTATTTACCAGTCTATAAAAAACCATAGAAAGGGGTATATAGGTCTCTAACATAGCTTCAAAAAACCATTCTTCTCCAAAGGGCCATCTTCCAGCTTTTTTAACATAGGGAAGATGGGAATGAAGAACTAAATTAAAATATTTTTTTATCATAATAACCTCCTTATTAACACATGTTAGTTATCAATTATTAAAGAAGGGGGAATTTACTTTCCCCCTTCTTAATCATATACCTAATACCCCTTTCTCCTTAAATTTTTAAATTATTGCAACCTGACTTACAGGGTCGAAAAGATGCATCTTTCTCAAATCAAACATTACTTTTACGTTTTCACCCATCCTTGCTTTTGTTTCAGAGCCTACCCTTGCAACCACACTTACTGGACCATTTATAAGATACAAATATACCTCTGTTCCCATAGGCTCAAGTACTTCTACTCTCATATCTGCCACCGCTTCTGGAATAAGGTCTTCGGTCTTTATCAAGCTTACCTCATAAATATGCTCAGGTCTTACTCCTAATATTACTTTCTTGCCAAGGTAGTTCTTAGCTTGCTCTGCTACAAAACCTTGCATATCAGCGGGAATCCCAAGTTTGAAGCTACCTAAATCAAGAATTTTCGCATCAGAAGATAAGGTGGCATCAATAAAGTTCATTGGAGGGCTTCCTATAAAACCTGCTACAAATACATTATTAGGTTTTTCATAAACTATTAGAGGATCGTCTACCTGTTGCACTACTCCGTCTTTCATTACCACAATTCTATCTCCCATAGTCATCGCTTCTGTTTGATCATGAGTAACATAAATGGTAGTAACACCAAGAGTTCTCTGAAGTTTTTTAAGCTCAGCTCTCATTTGTACCCTTAATTTTGCATCTAAGTTAGAAAGAGGCTCATCCATCAAAAATACCTTTGGTTCACGGACAATAGCACGACCTAAAGCAACTCGCTGTCTTTGACCACCTGAAAGTTCCTTTGGCTTCCTTTTTAAAAGATTTTCAATTCCAAGCATTTCTGCTGCTGCCTTTACTCTACGATCAATTTCACTCTTTGGATACTTTCTTAATTTGAGACCAAAAGCCATGTTGTCATAAACTGTCATATGGGGATAAAGAGCATAGTTTTGGAATACCATTGCTATATCGCGATCTTTTGGAGGAACATCATTAACCACTTTTCCATCAATATATATATTACCTGATGTTACTTCCTCTAATCCTGCAATCATTCTTAATGTGGTAGTCTTACCACAACCCGACGGACCAACTAATACAATAAATTCCTTATCCTTAATCTCCAGATTTACATTATTGACCGCTATAACATCCCCAAATCTCTTGGTAACATTCTCAAGTTTTACTTCTGCCATTTCTCCTACCTCCCTAAACTTTTCTATTAAAAGAAATAAACAAAGCGTAGTTTGACAAAAAGCTGCAGATTATTTTTATAAAATACCACCTCCATTGTATATATATTGAAGCGTAGGGTAGGAGAGAATACGAGTATTCAAAGTTGGTGCGCCCGAAGGGATTCGAACCCCCGACACGCGGTTTAGGAAACCGCTGCTCTGTCCTACTGAGCTACGGGCGCTTCGGGAGTTTTTTGAAACATTTAAAAGAAAACTACACTTTATATCAAATTTTATTCTTTTCAATTTTAATAAACTTATTCCCCTCTATATTATGGTGCGGACGGAGGGAATCGAACCCCCGACGCAGGGATTTTCAGTCCCTCGCTCTACCGACTGAGCTACGTCCGCACTCTTAAATGAATTATATCAAATAACTATCTTATAGACAAGTGTCTATTGGTTTTTAGATTTCAAAGGTATGATTAATTTTTGCCCTACCACTAAATAGTTTGGATCTTTTAACTTATTAACCTTAGCTATTTCTCTCCAATCTACACCATATTTTTGAGCTATTCCTATCATGGTATCTCCAACTTTTACCTCATAAATTATTTTATCTGGTTGCTTTATCTCTTGGACAGTTACAGTCTTAGATACGTTGTTTTGGTTTACATCAGCTTTAAAAGTTTCAGTATATACTAAGGTTTGAGTTAAAGTCTTGTTCTCTATGTTTAATTTATTATCTCTTACGAACTCGGAGTTTTCAAAATAAGGTCTTTTCTCTAAAGAAAATAACTGACTTGTCAAAAAAGCTATAAGTAAGAAACTTATACTATAAATTAATACTTCTCTTAAAAATCTTTTCATAAATTTTCTCTCCTATTAGCATATATAAAGGAATTAAAGACAATAATAAAACCAACAAAAATTCTTCCATATTAAGTCTTTCTAAATTGAAGAACCTTATTCCCCAGGGGGTAAATATTACGAGAATTTGTAGGAGAATAGAGAAGAACACTGCAAGACTTAAATATTCGTTAGAAAAAATTTCTTTAAAGAAATTTTTTCTTCTCTTTAAGGACAATCTCAAGGCTTGAAATATTTGAGAAAAAACAATCCCTGTAAAAGCCATAGTTCTCCCCGTATTCACATTTTTATTTACTCCCATTATAAAAAGTACAAATCCTATTACCCCCATCAATATTCCATCAATAACAATATTCTTCCACATTTGTCTATTAATTATTCCCTCGTTAATTTTACGAGGCTTTCTACTCATTATATCCCTCTCTGGAGGTTCTACTCCAAGAGCAAGAGCAGGAAAACCATCGGTCACTAAATTTATCCATAAAAGCTCTATAGGAGTTAAAGGTAAAGGATAACCTAAGAACACACTTAAACTGACTACCCAGATTTCACTAAAATTACAAGACAACAAATAATAAGTAACCTTCCTAATATTATCAAAAATTCTTCTTCCTTCCTCTACTGCCCTAACTATGGTTGCAAAGCTATCATCTAAAAGCACTAAATCAGACGCCTCTCTTGCCACATCTGTTCCCCTAAGTCCCATTCCCACCCCTATATCTGCCATTTTTAGTGCAGGAGCATCATTCACTCCGTCTCCGGTCATGGCTACTATCTCTCCTCTTTCTTTAAGCTCCTTTACTATATTCATTTTCTGTTCAGGGAGGACTCTGGAAAAAAGAACCACACTATTCCAATCAAGTCCATTCAAATCCTGTTTTTGCAAATCTAATCCAGTATATAAAGTACCATTGTTGACATCTATTCCTAAATCTTCGGCAATTTTCTTAGCAGTAAGGAGGTAATCTCCTGTTACAATAATTGGTCTTATTCCTGCTTCTTTACACTTCTCTATAGCCTCTTTAACTCCCTCTCTCAAAGGATCAATAAAAGCTATAAAACCTAAAAAGATTAATTCTTCTTCCCATTCTTCTTTATCAATAATATTATCAATTTCCCTTTTCGCAATAGCAAGAACCCTTAATCCCTCCTTTGAGAGAGAGTCCTGTATTTCTATAAATCTTTTTTTATCCTCATCACTTATCAACCTTAGAGTATCTCTGTCCTTATAATAAGTACTTCTTTTCAATATTTCCTCTCCTGCCCCTTTGATACATAACCTATATTTACTTCTAACAAGATCTTTATATAAAACACTTACTCTTTTTCTTGCAGAATCAAAGGGAATTTCATCTATTTTTATTAAATTTTCACCAATCTCCCCATAAATCTCCTTAAAGTTTTTATAAATAGCCACATCTAAGGCATCCCCTATATAATTACCATCATGAGTTATCCTAACACTACTGGCAAGAAAGGCTGTTTCAAGTATCTCTTTTATCTCCTCTTTATTTTCTTGGTAATTACTTTTATCTATTAATTTTCCATATGGCAACACCACTTTTACAAGATCCATTTTGTTCTCAGTTAGAGTACCTGTTTTATCCGTACAAATTACCGAAGTTGCTCCTAAAGCTTCTACAGCAGAAAGTTTACGAACTATTGCCTTTCTCTTTGCCATCTCCTGAACTCCAAGGGCAAGAAGAATAGTTATTACCGTAGGAAGTCCTTCGGGTATTGCTGCAACAGCAAGACTTACTGCGGTAAGAAACATATCAAAGAATTCTCTTCCTTGTATAATCCCAATAAAAAGAAGAATAGCTACAAGAGAGAGAATAACATAAGTTAGTTGCTTTCCAAGTCTTTCAAGGTCTTTCTGAAGAGGAGTTGGCTCTTCCTCCATTTCTGAAAGTATCTTTGCAATATCTCCTAAGGCTGTATTTAAGCCAGTACCAACCACTACTCCTTTTCCTTTTCCAGTTATGACAGTGGTTCCTTTAAATCCCATATTAATCTGGTCTCCAAGGGTTATATCCTCTTGAGTAATAAAATCTGCATCCTTTCTCACAGGAACAGATTCTCCTGTCAAAATAGATTCGTCTACTTGTAAATTATTAGTTTCAATTAGCCTTAAATCAGCTGGTATTTTCTCTCCTTCTTCAATTAAAACCAAATCTCCGGGTACCAAATCCTCGATATTCACTTCCAAAATCTTTCCATCTCTTACTACCTTTGCTTTTGGGGAGACATAAGATTTAAGAGATTCAAGGGTCTTTTCAGCTTTATATT
Organism: Dictyoglomus turgidum DSM 6724; assembly: GCF_000021645.1. Classification (NCBI taxonomy): domain Bacteria; kingdom Pseudomonadati; phylum Dictyoglomota; class Dictyoglomia; order Dictyoglomales; family Dictyoglomaceae; genus Dictyoglomus; species Dictyoglomus turgidum. The sequence continues at coordinate 921,571 of NC_011661.1, read as the reverse complement.
CCTGAAAACTCCCAAGAATAGCATTTATCATAACAATAAGTAAAATTGCAACGGCATCTTTTGTTTCTCCAAGAAGAAAAGAAATTAAAGTTGCAGTTAACAAAACAACGGTAAGAAACTCCTTAAATTGGTTTAAGAATATTTTTAGAAAACTTTTTGATTTTTTCTCAGGAATCCTATTTTCTCCATAGATCTTTTTTCGCTCTCTAACTTCTTCTTCTGATAAACCATGCTCAGGATCAACCTTTAATTCCTTTAATACCTCATCTTTTGTAAGTTTATACCACAAATAAGACCCTCCTTTAAAGTAGCTATTCATCTATAAAGAAATATTTTTTCCATCCCTCATTTTTATCGTAATCCAAATACCTTGTCAATCTAAAATAATGTACATTCTTTGGTGGTTTGGGCTCTCTAAGAAGCTTCATATTAGCTTCTTCCAGGGTTTTATCACCCTTTTTGTGATTGCACTCTTTACAAGCGGTAACAAGATTTTCCCACACAGACTTTCCTCCAAGTCTTTTCGGGATTACGTGATCAATAGTTAGCTCACCACCTTTTTTACCACAATACTGACATGTATAATTATCCCTTAGAAAAATTCCCTTTCTAGACAGTTTTAACTCTAACCTTGGTCTTTTCACATAATAAAGCAGTCTAATAACTGAGGGTACTTCTATTTCCATAGATGCAGATTTTATAACTCCACTATTGGTCTCTATAGTTTCAGCTTTCTTCTGCATAATGAGAATTATTGCCCTCTTCACTTTACATACATCTAAGGGCTCATAATTACTATTAAGTACTAATACCATTTCATTAAGAATGTCTTCCATAGCTATTAAAAATTATAGCATAATTTAATAAGCGCCTTTACCAAGTAACACTGAAGGTATGGTTTTTAATATAATTTTTATATCTAATAAAATACTCCAGTTCTGGATGTAATAAAGATCAAATTTTATTCTCTGAGAATAGTCTACATCACTTCTTCCACTTACCTGCCAAAGTCCCGTTAAACCTGGTTTTACTCTCAAAATCTCTTCAGCATATTCTCCATACTTTTCTAATTCTTTAAAAGTCACTGGTCTCGGACCTACGACACTCATTTCCCCCTTTAAGATATTAAATATCTGAGGAATTTCGTCTAAGCTAAATTTTCTTAAAAATTTCCCCACTTTTGTTACCCTCGGATCATTTTTTAATTTAAACTCTTTTTCAAACTCCCTCTTTAATTCAGGATACTTATCTAATATTTTATCCGCATCTTTATACATGGTCCTAAATTTCCAAAGATAAAAAGGTTTACCATATCTTCCAGCTCTCAGATGTTTATAAAAAATAGGCCCTGGAGAATCCAATTTTATAAGAAGTGCTATTATTAAAAAGAGAGGAGAAAAAAGTATCAAAGCCAATGTTCCCAAAAGAAAGTCTATAATTTCCTTTATATATCCTTGGAACCCCTCTAAAGGAGATATCTCTATCTCCAATATGGGAATGCCACTAATCTCATCAAAAGAAATTCTTTTAGCAAAAATAAGATACCCTTCGGGGACTATTTTAATAGAAATACTTCTTTTTCTCTTTAAAGATATTAGTTTTAGTAATTCATCATCAGAAATTTCTCCTGTCACAATAATTTCCTGAATATTCCTTTGATCAACAAAACTTTCAAGCTCTCCAAAATCTATTTTATCCTTTTCTATTTCAGCATAATCTCTAATCTTTCCTGAGGAAATTATAGATTTTGCAAATTCATTATTACCAATAATCAAAGCTCTTGATAGTCTTCTACCTAAAACTACTGCCCTTACAATATATAAAATTACCCTTGAAATAAAAGTCAAAAAAAGAGCAACTCCCCAAGCCAAGATAAAAACTAGCCTTGAGTAAGAAAACTCTCTATAAAAAAAGGATAAAGAAGAAACAAGGAATATCCCAACAGTAATAGCATTAACCACGGGATAATAAGAAAAAATATTTTTAACACTATAGACTCGGTTAAGAATAAGTAAAATAATCCATAACACTGTGAGTATAATACTTATGCCAAGATAATAAGGGAAAAACTCAGGCACTTCGTTTGGCTCCACATAGAAATACCTAATTTTACTCAAAAGATTAAAACGAATATTATAAGCAATAGTAAGGGCAAGACTTAATAGGATTAAATCCAAAATAAACAATATTAAAAGAAAAAAAGCATCTAATCTTTGCTTATCCATAATACTTGCTAAATATTCCTTTTTGGATTATAAAAAGAATTATAGAAATTGTCAAAAAGGGAGGGAGTTATGAGAAAAACAATTTTACTTCTTTTAGTTCTTGTTTTTATACTTTCACCAGCCTTTTCTCAAGAATGGGGGAATCTTGAACTCAGTACTGAAGTCAACTCAATTTATGGACAAGATTATATTTTTTCTGCGGAAAAATGGTGGAGTGAAAATTTAGGAGCTGGATTTTCCATATTTTATAATCCTAGCCAAAATTTCTCCTATAAAACCTTTTTACAAACCCCATATTTAAGATTTACTCTTGGAGAATTTTATCCAAAAATCAATCTAATATCAGAAAACTTGCAGCTAAAAGGGTTTCATCTTAGCTTTTATCTTTATAACAACGAGATATTTTATATGTCAGGATATGGAGCAAGAAAATTTCCTGATCTCCCTTACTATACTCACTTAACTAATGATGTCCCTTTAAAGATTCTGGGTTGGAGTTTGCCTATAGGGGAAAATAAATATATCAATTTATCTTTAACTTCTATCAATGATTCTCAGGAAAATTATTTAATTGATGCCTCCTTCTTAAACAAAACCAGTCTTCCTCTGGGGAATATAATCATAATTCAAGATGCCAGCATATTTTTAAAAAATTCTATTCTCTATTTAAGTGCATTGAATAGTACAAACCTCTCTATAGGAAGCTTATCTATAAAAGCACTCTTTGGATATATCAACCCTAATACTCCCTCTTTTTACCTATTGGATCCTGGAGATATTGGAGGAATAATCAGTTTAAATTTACCTTTATCCTCAAATCTATTCCCAGAATATATGCTTGGGTATTTTTATAATGTAAAAAAAGCGGAACATAAAATCAACCTTGGAATAAATTTGGGTTGGAATTTGTCCAATTACTTGAATTTAACAAGTTCAGCAAGGTATATTTTATCTTCCAAAAATAATAACTGGCTTTATATGCAAATAGCATTGAATTTTCCAACCCTTGAGGGTACCATGTGGAACAGCATATATATCAAGTATGAGAAAAGCATAACCCAAGAAGATACCAGTCTTGGGCTCAGAATAACATACCAATTCTGAAGGAGGCTTAAAAAATGAAGAGGATCTTTAGTTTTCTTATAATTTTCTTTTTGGGCTTTTCCATGATATATGCCCAAACAGGAGAAGATATCCTAAAAAACCTTGAACAAAAATGGAGCTTAGCAAGGGATATAAGTATGAAAATGAGCATAACAGTATACTCTTATTCAAGCAAGGGAGAAAGCTTACCTACAAAGATGTCTATGGAAATGAAAGCAATAAAAAATCCTGAAATATTAAGGATAGACTTTACAGAGCCAGCTCTCATGGCAGGACAGATCATTCTAATTGATGGGGAGAAAAAAATCACAAGGATGTATTCCCCTTCCACAAAACAAATAATTGAAGCGCCCTATACTATGACCCAAACCTCAACCATGTCTTTTTCAAGCCTTCCTATGGTAGGAAATAAAGAAGATTTTTCCCTTAAAGTAGAAGAAATTATAGATAAGAATCAAAAACTTTATAAAATTACAGGGGTACCGCTAAAGGCAGATTTAAAGGCTAATTATTCCTCCTTTGAGTTTTATATCACCAAGGATTATACCCCTATAAAGTTAATAGTTTATGATGTTCAAAATAGACCTTACATTGAAATAGCATGGCAGAATATTAAAATTAACTCCAATTTGTCTCCAAATACTTTAAGAACCTTTCCTCCAGGAAAGATAATAAAACAGAAAGAACCACTAAATTTCAATACAACTATGCCCTTCATGGCTCCATCAAAATAATGGGGAGGGGGTAAAATTAACCCCCTTCTTTATTTCTCATTTCTGTTAAAGCTACTGCAAAGGCTCCATAAAGACCTACATCTTCTCTTAACCTTGCTGGAACTATCTCTACTTTATCCGTAGGAACAAGAAAAACTCTTTTTTTAATGACCTCTTTTATTTTCTCAATTACATCTTCCCCAGAAAGTCCTACACTTCCACCTATGACCACTTTTTCTGGTGAAACTATGGTGATAATATTTCCCACACCTATTCCTAAATACTCCATAGCAGAATCCCAAATTTCCTTTGCTACCTTATCTCCCATAAGCATGGCTTCCCTGACATGTTTTGCAGTTAACTCTTCTCTTTCTGCCCACCTTTTTAATATGGTATCTTTATTGTGCTTAATCTCTTCCATTGCTCTTTTAGCAATAGCTGTTCCAGAAGAAAGAGCTTCTAAACATCCCCTATTTCCACAATTACATAAAGGTCCATCGGGAAGTATAGTTTGATGCCCTACCTCACCCGCACTATCTCTTACCCCATGAAGTAAACCACCATTAACAATAATTCCTCCACCTATTCCAGTGCTTACTGTGATATAGACCATATTTTTTACTCCTTTTCCAGCTCCAAAAAGGTATTCCCCTAAACAGGCAGCATTAGCATCATTATCCATAAAAATAGGAATTTTTAAACTCTCATAAAGATCTCTCTTCAAAGGGACTCCGTCCCATCCTGGAAGATTAGGTGGAGAGTATATTTCTCCCTTAATCCTATCTAAAGGTCCTGCAGTACCAATCCCAAGTGCTATTGTATCTTCAGTTTTTAACTTCAAAAGATTTAAAATTATATCTTCTAAAACTTTTCTATATCCCCTTTCAGCTTTTGTGGGAGATACAATTTTTTCCTCTAAGATTCCATCTTCCGTAAATCTTCCACAGGCAATTTTAGTGCCACCAATATCTAAGGCAAGATATCTTTTCATTCTCTATTTTTACCCCCTCCAAGTTTAAGAGGTATTTTTTAAATTCACTTCCAAGGGAAAAATTTCCTATACTACCATTACTCCTTACAACCCTATGACAAGGAACCACAATTAAAAAGGGATTACTTTTCATAGCATTACCCACAACCCTTTGAAGTTTACTATTACCAAGAAATTCTGCAATACCCTTATAACTTATAACTTTTCCATAAGGAATTTCTCTGGTAAATTCATAAATCTTTTTAAAAATAGATGGAACTCTCTTTAAATCAATAATTAAATCTCCAAAATCCACCTTTTTACCTAAAAAGTAATCAATAAAAAGCTCTTTTCCTGGAAAGTCCTTTTCTTCTTCACACTTATATGTCCAATATATTCTTTTAATTACACTTTTTTCATATTCAACCATTATAAATCCGTTATTTACCCTAAGGGCCCCTTTCACTTTTAACCTCCTCTTTAGAAAGTATCCTTCTTAAAAATTTCCCTGTGTAAGATCGTTCATTCATGGCAACCTCTTCCGGAGTTCCTTCAGCTATAATCTCTCCACCTCTATCTCCACCTTCTGGTCCTAAATCTATGATATAATCTGCAGTTTTTATCACATCTAAGTTATGTTCTATAACAAGAACAGTATTTCCCTGATCTACAAGTCTATGAAGGAGATTTAACAACTTTTCTACATCAGCAAAGTGCAAACCTGTGGTGGGCTCATCAAGGATATAAAAAGTCTTCCCTGTACTTCTTCTGGAAAGTTCAGCAGCAAGCTTAATTCTCTGAGCCTCTCCTCCTGAAAGGGTTGTGGCAGGCTGTCCCAATTTTATATATCCAAGACCCACATCATATAGAGTTTCTAATTTTCTCCGTATGGAAGGAAAGTTTTCAAAAAATTTTAACGCCTCCTCAACACTCATCTCAAGAACATCAGCTATATTTTTTCCTTTATAAGTTATTTCTAAAGTCTCACTATTGTATCTCTTCCCTTTACATACTTCGCAAGGAATATAAATATCAGGCAAAAAATGCATCTCAACTTTTACCATCCCCTCTCCTTTACATGCCTCACATCTTCCACCCTTCACATTAAAACTAAACCTACCTGGTTTATAACCTCTCATTTTTGCTTCAGGAAGCTGAGCAAAAAGTTCTCTGATTTCGGTAAAAAGATTAGTATAAGTAGCAGGATTAGAACGAGGAGTCCTTCCTATAGGAGATTGGTCTATTACAATTACTTTATCAATATACTCTGTTCCTTTTATCTCATCGTAATACTCACTTTTTATCTTCTTTCCATGGATTGCCTTTTGAAGAGCAGGATATATGATTTCCTCCACAAGGGTACTTTTACCAGAACCTGAAACTCCAGTAAGACAAACAAAAGTTCCAAGAGGAATTTTTACATCTATATTTTTTAAATTTCTTGCCCTTGCTCCTTTAATCTCAAGCCATCTTCCCCCTACAGTTCTTCTCCTTTTGGGAATAGGTATATTCTTTTCACCCCTCAAGTATTGAGCAGTAATAGAGGTAGGGTGTTTTAAAACTTCACTCAGAGGTCCTGCTACAACAATTTCTCCTCCTTTTTCTCCTGCTCCTGGACCAATGTCCACAATAAAATCCGCAGATCTCATTATTTCTTCATCGTGTTCCACAACTATCACTGTATTACCAAGATCTCTCAAACTCTTGAGGTTCTTAATTAATTTCTCATTATCTCTAGGATGTAAACCTATGCTTGGTTCGTCTAATACATATATGACTCCTACAAGTCCTGAACCAATCTGAGTTGCAAGACGAACCCTTTGAGATTCCCCTCCGGAGAGGGTATCTGCAGATCTATCAAGGGTAAGATAGTCAACTCCTACTTCAATAAGAAAATTTACTCTCTGAAGAATCTCTTTCAATATAGGAGAGGCAATTATTTTTTCCCTCCCATCCAAATTCAAATTTTCAAGGAAATTCTTTAGCTCAAACATATTCATCGCAGAAACTTCTGCAATATTTTTACCATTGACATAAACTGACAAGGCTTCTTTCTTAAGTCTTGTACCATTGCACACATTGCATGGAGAAAACACCATAAATCTTTCATAGAAATTCTTTACATCCTCCGACTCTGTTTCTTCATATCTTTTGTTAAAAATGTTTATTAAGCCTTCAAAATGTCTATAACCATCGATATCCCAGTCAGGAAAATGAACCTCAACAGCAAAGGGAACTCCGTACAAAAGTGCCTTTAACTGATTTTCAGTAAAGTACTTTAAAGGGGTATCAAGATTAAAACCAAGCTTCTTTCCTACATTAGCAAGCAATATTTTATAATAAGGAGAGATTTCTTTACCCCACGGAATGATTGCACCTTCAGAAATAGATTTTTCATAATCTAAAATAAGATCAGGATCAAATTCTTTTTTACCTCCAAGTCCAGAGCAAGCAGGACATGCCCCATAGGGGCTATTGAAGGAAAAAAGTCTTGGAGTTATTTCTCCAAAACTAAAACCACATATAGGGCAAGAGAAATTTTCACTAAATATGTGCTCTTCGATTCTTCCATCCTCTAAGTATTCTTCTACTATAACAAGTCCTTCACTAAGTTTTAAAGCAAGTTCTATAGAATCGGAGAGTCTTGTTTTAATATCAGGTTTTATAACTAACCTATCTATAACTACAGAAATATCATGTTTCTTATTTTTATCTAATTCTATCTCATCCTCAAGACTATACATCTCACCATCAATTTTTACCCTTAGAAAACCTTCTTTCCTTAGGTTATCTAAAAGTTTCTTATATTCACCTTTTCTTCCCCTAACCAATGGTGATAATATTTGAATTCTTGTTCCTTCAGGCAATGCTAATATTTTTTCTACAATCTCTTGGGATGTTTGGGCAGAAATTTCTATACCGCAAAAAGGACAATAAGGTTTACCTATATTTGCAAAAAGAAGTCTGAGATAATCATAAATCTCCGTAACAGTACCCACAGTAGATCGCGGATTTTTTATAACGGTCTTTTGATCTATAGAGATGGCTGGTGAAAGCCCCTCAATAACGTCTACATCAGGCTTATTTAATTGCCCCAAAAACTGCCTTGCATAAGTAGATAAAGATTCCACATATCTTCTCTGTCCCTCAGCATAAATGGTATCAAAAGCAAGAGATGACTTGCCTGAACCACTGATGCCGGTGAACACTATTAATTTATTTCTTGGTAAATCTATATTTATATTTTTTAAATTATGCTCTCTTGCTCCCCGGATTTTAATATATTCACTCATAATTTTGTCTTCTTTCTCAATTCATTTTTTAACTCTTTAATCTGATCCCTTAAATATGCAGCCTTTTCAAAATCAAGTTCTGCTGCTGCCTCATACATCTCTTTTTCAAGCTGTCTTATTACCTCTTCAATTTCATCTATGGATAACTTCTTAGAGATTGCTCTGTAATCAGCTTTCTTTTCTGCTACTGCTTCAACAAAATCAAAGACCTCTTTTACTGGTTTCTTAATGGATTTTGGAATTATCCCATGAGCCTTATTATATTCCATCTGTATCTTCCTTCTTCTTTCCGTCTCTTGAATAGCCTTTCTCATGGATTCAGTGATTACATCGGCATACATTATTACTTTTCCATTTACATTCCTTGCAGCCCTTCCCATAACCTGAATAAGAGATCTTTCGGATCTCAAAAATCCCTCCCTATCTGCATCAAGAATTGCTACAAGGGACACTTCAGGAAGATCAAGCCCCTCCCTCAATAGGTTTATCCCCACAAGAACATCAAATTTTCCAAGCCTTAAATTCTGTAAAATTCCTGTTCTTTCTAAGGTTTCTATCTCAGAATGCAAATAAGTTACATTAATACCAAGATTTGAAAGATACTCAGCAAGATCCTCTGCAGTTCTCTTAGTAAGAGTAGTAACAAGTACTCTTTCTCCTCGAGCCACCACCTTCTTTATCTCAGATATCAAATGATCTATTTGTCCCTCAGTAGGATGTACTTCTATCTCAGGATCAAGAAGGCCAGTAGGCCTTATAAGTTGCTCTACAACCTGTTCTGAAACCGAAAGTTCAAACTCTGCAGGAGTAGCAGAAACAAAAATTACTTGTGGAACTCGCTCCCAGAATTCCTCAAAGGTTAATGGTCTGTTATCATAGGCAGAGGGTAATCTAAAACCATATTCTACTAAATTGTCCTTCCTTGACTTATCTCCATGGTACATGGCCCGGAGTTGAGGAATAGTGAGATGAGACTCATCAATAAATACAAGAAAGTCATCAGGAAAATAATCAAGAAGAGTGTAAGGAGGTTCTCCTGGCTTTCTCCCATCAAAATGCCTTGAATAGTTTTCAATTCCCTTGCAATAGCCCACTTCTCTTAAAAGCTCAATATCATATAGAGTTCTCGCTTCAAGCCTTTTTGCTTCCAGGAATTTACCCTGAGCTCTTAATTCCTCAAGTCTCTCTGTAAGTTCCCTCTTTATTGACTCTATAGCTCTTTCCATTTTTTCTGTAGGTGCTATATAGTGAGTTGCAGGATATATAAAAACCTCATTAAAATCAATAATTCTTTTCCCATTTAAAGGGTCAATCTCGGAGATTCTTTCAATATTATCTCCCCAGTACTCAACTCTTATAGCAGTCTCTCCCCCTATTGGAAATACCTCCACTATATCTCCCCTCACTCTAAATTTTCCTCGGGTAAATTCGTAATCATTTCTTTCATACTGAAGCTTAATAAGTTTTCTAAGCAAAGTCTCTCTTGGTAAATCTTCTCCTCTTTTTACTCTAAGAATCATCTCTGCATAATCCATAGGGGAACCTAAACCATAAATACACGAAACACTCGCAACTACTATTACATCCCTTCGGGACAACAAGGAACTTGTAGTACTATGTCTTAGTCTATCTATTCTATCATTAATGTCCGCATCTTTTTCAATATAGGTATCAGTCTGCGGAATATAGGCTTCAGGCTGATAATAATCATAATAACTCACAAAATATTCCACTGCATTATATGGGAAAAACTCTTTGAATTCACTATAAAGCTGCGCAGCAAGGGTCTTATTAGGCGCAATAACAAGGGTAGGCTTCTGAACATTTGCAATAATATTTGCCATGGTAAAAGTCTTTCCAGAACCAGTAACCCCTATAAGGGTCTGATATCTAAGACCCCTCTTAACTCCTTCAGTAAGCTTCTCTATTGCCTGAGGTTGATCACCACAGGGTTTAAATTCTGATACTAATATAAATCCACTCATACTCTACAGATTTTTATTATATATCATCCTATATATACTTAAAATCCTATTCTTAATCTGATTTTTAGTACTCTCTAAATCTTTATCGTTGTATATTACAAAGTCAGCTTTTTTAACCTTTTCTTCTATAGGGATTTGGGCTTTTATTCTCTTAATAGCCTCCTCCTGTGATATATTATCTCTTTTTATGATTCTTTCAAGTTGAATTTCAAAAGGAGCATATACAACCCAGATCTCATCAAACCAGTTTTCAATTCCAACTTCAAACAGAAGAGGAACCTCCACTGCAACTATCTCTTTATCCTTAAAATCTTCTAATCTTTTTTTTATTTCTGTAAGAACAGGAGGATGAAGAAGATTTTCTAATTTTTTTCTTTCCTTATCATCAGAAAAAATTATCTCTGCAAGTTTCTTCCTATTAAGTTGACCTTCTTCGAAAACCTTATCCCCAAAGATTTTTCTAATTTTCTCCAAATAGTAGGGATCTTTTTGAAGCTCTCTTACAATTTCGTCTGCACTAATAACAGGTATTCCAAGCTCCTTTAGAGTATTAATTACAAGGGTTTTTCCTGTACCAATGCCACCTGTTATCCCAATTTTATAGCTCATTTCAGCTCAGCCAGATTTTTACCCACTGAAATCTCAACCACAAGAGGAACAGAAAGTTCTACAACCTTTTCCATCTTTTCCTTTGCCATCAAAGGGGTAAACTCCATTTCTTCTTCAGGCACTTCAAGAATAAGTTCATCGTGAATCTGTAAAAGTATTCTTGACTTAAGATTTTTTTCCTCTATTTCTTTATAAATCTCTATCATGGCAAGTTTTATTATATCCGCCGCTGTTCCTTGAATAGGCGCATTTATAGCTATCCTTTCATAAGCATTCCTCACCTGCTTATTTATACTTCTAATTTCAGGTATATATCTTTTTCTTCCAAATAAAGTCTTTACATATAACTTTTCTCTTGCCTCATAAATAGTTTTATCTATAAAGAGCTTTACCCTTGGATAATGTTTAAAATATGAATCTATAAATTTTTCAGCCTCTTCCGGAGTGATACTTGCAGTTTCAGAAAGCCCAAAGGAAGAGATGCCATAAATAATTCCAAAGTTAACCGCCTTTGCCCTCGACCTCAAAAGATCATCTACTTCATCTTCAGGCACTCCGAAAATTTCTGCTGCTGTTCTTCTATGAATATCTTCACCCTTTTGGAAGGCTGATATTAATTTAGGTTCTTGAGAGAGGTGAGCCATAATTCTAAGCTCTATTTGGGAATAATCAAGAGATACAAAATAATATCCATCATCTGCTATAAAGGCTCTCCTTATCTTTCTTCCTTCCTCGCTTTTTATGGGAATATTTTGTAGATTGGGTTCACTACTACTTATCCTTCCTGTGGCTGTACCTGTGGGGTTAAATTTAGTATGAACCCTGCCTGTTTGTGAATTTATAAGATTAGGAATAGCATCTATATAGGTGCTTTTAAGTTTATATAACTCCCTATATTGGAGGATTTTTATCACAATAGGATGAGCATTCAGTAAATTTTGAAGCACCAAAGATGATGTAGAATATCCTGTTTTTCCTTTCTTGCCAGAAGGAAGCTTCAATCTCTCAAATAAAACCTCAGAAAGTTGTTTTGGAGAATTAAGATTAAACTTCATACCTGCAAGTTCATATATTTCCTCTTCCAATTTCTTAATTCTCTCACAAAATTCATCAGAGAGACTTTTTAAATACTCCTTATCTACCTTTATTCCCCATTTTTCCATGGAGTAAAGTACAGGAATAAGCGGTGTTTCTATATTAAAAAGCACAAATTCCAATTCTTCCTTTTTTATCCTTTCTTCTAGAATAGTTTTTAAAGGAAAGAGATAAGCAGCATACTTTTGAGGAATAAAAGAGGTCCTATTTAAATACTCTCTTATAAGTATGTCAAGGGAATGATTTTGTCTTTCTGGATTTAAAAGATAGGATGCGAGACTAACATCAAACACCTCCCCTTTTATTTTACAGTCCAGAAAATGTAGATCCCTCTGTATATAAGCTCCAATCTTTTTAATATTTTCGAAAGAAATAATATCTTTAACTTTCCCTTTAACTTCATCATTAAAGTCAAAGGAAGCTATAAAATATCCTTCTCCTTCCTTAAAGGAGATGGATATTCCTTCAAAGCCTTTTTCTCCAAGGCATTTAAAAGCAAAACAACCTTCCTTTTTTGCCTCTTCAAAATTGATTTCCTTTACATCTTTAATTTCTATATTTTCCCTTTCTTCAAGATCAGGAAAAAGTTTTTGAAGAATGCTTTTTAATTCATATCTTTTCAAAAATTCTATGAGTTTTTCATCCTTTTTTATTTCAAAAGGTTTAAGAACAAAATCTTTATCTATATTTTTTAATGTAACAAGCTCTAAATTTCTCTCAATAATATCCCAGTTTTTCTCAATAATCTCTCTTAAATCGCTCTCTAAGAACCTCACTTTATCTTTAAACTCTTCTAAAGTTGAGATCTTTTCAAGAATTTTTGATGCTTTCTTAGGTCCTATTCCGTTTATTCCAGGAATATTATCCGACTCATCTCCCACAAGGACCTTATAAAGAGGAATTTTTTTAGGCTCTACACCAAATCTTTCTTTAACAGCCTTTGGATCATAAATCGTAAACTCTGTGATTCCTCTTTGAGGATGTATTAAAAAAGTTTTATCAGAGACTAATTGTAAAAGATCTAAATCTCCGGAAAGAATATATTTTAAATCGTCCTTATACCTTTTTATTATAGTAGCAATGATATCATCAGCTTCATACCCAGGCTCCTCCAATATAGGTATATCATTTAACCTCAAAAATTCCCTTATCCAAGGAATTTGAGCTTTCAAATCATCTTTCATTGGTGGTCTTTTTGCTTTATATTCTTTATAGATAACATGCCTAAAGGTTGGCTCAGGTCTGTCGAAGGCAATACCTAAAAGATCAGGTTTAAAATCCTCTACAGCCTTTAAAAGTATCCTTATAAAACCATAAAGGGCATTGGTCAGCTCCCCATTTTTTGTCTTTAATGGGGGAAGGGCATAATAAACCCTATATATGATGCTGGAACCATCAATAACTAAAATCTTCTTAAGGGCTCTTTCTGTATTTTCTTGGAAAAGATCCCAAAGGGTTTTTTGTTCCATAGATTTTATATAAGCTTTTTCTCTTTTAAACTTACATAATCTTCATTATAAATGATAAGATGATCAAGAATCTCAAGTCCCAAAATCTTTCCAGCTTCAATTAACCTCTTTGTAAAGATTATATCATCCTCACTAGGGGTAAGATCTCCTGATGGGTGATTGTGGGCAAGAATTAACTTAGAAGAATTTTCTTGAAGAGCATATTTAAAGATCTCCCTTGGAGAAGCATATACAATATTTAAATCTCCCTTCGCAATAAGCCTTTTATTTAAGCATTTGTTTTTCACATCCATATAAATACAAAAAAGATGTTCCTCTTTTAGGTCAAACATATCTTCCTTAAAAATCAAGAAGGCATCGTGAGGATTCAAAATACTTTCTCCAAAATAATTCTTTTTTTCAGAAAATATTCTTCTTCCAAGTTCAATACTTGCCTTTATTTGAACCGCCTTTGTAATTCCAATCCCAGGATATTTAATAAGCTCCCCTATTCCTACCTCAGCAATTCTTTTCAAGCTTCCAAAATCAACTATTAAATTTTGAGCAAGTTCATAAACAGAGTAATTTTTATTCCCTGTCCTCAAAATGATAGCAAGAAGCTCAGCATCGGAAAGTGCTTTTTCTCCATAATTTAGTAATCTCTCTCTTGGTCTTTCTGACTTAGGAAAATCTTTAATCTTTCTTTTCTTCATCTTCAACAGCAGGAATTTTTTCTACATCTTCTGGTTTCAAATTCTCCTCTCTTGCAATGCTCTCAATTTCTCTTTGCTTCTCCAGAATTTTCTTTTCTAACCCTTCAATTTCTGTTATAAGATCAGCAAACAATTCCTTTCTTATTTCCTCATTATTTTTATGTAATTCATATAACTTTTCTCCAAGATTTCTCAAAAGACTGTCTTTATTTCCCTCAAGAATAAGAATATCTGCCTTTAATTTCCCAATCTTAGCAAGCTTAGCAGACTCTTTTCCAAGGGTTTTAGCCATCTCCGAAACTACCTCTCCAGCCTTTTGGGCGGTTTCTCCTGCTTTCTGAACCATAGATGCTATTTGAGGCTTTAAACTTTCCCACAGTTTTTTCCATCTATCTTCGGACATATTAATCACTCTCCTATAGAAGTAATTTTATTAGAAAGAAGATATATTCTTTTTATATTATACCTATCCATCACTGTCAACACGTAAGAATTTTCTAAGGCATCATAGGTATATGTAATCTTATAATGATCATTATTCTCATCTGAGTAAGGCATATTATTGTAAGGATTATTTGGGTACTCTCTGTTTGGTAAATAGTTCAGTATCTGCGCTTTTAACTCATTCAAACTATTTGCAATAGGATATTTTCCTTTATTGTCTGTAGAATACATTTCTACTGCAACCTGTATAGCCTTGAGAGCACTTTTTGCAGAACTTTCTCTTGCTTTCTCTAAATACATGGAATAACCTGAAACTCCTATAAGGGCAAGAATAGATATAATAACTATCACCACAAGAAGTTCAATTAAACTAAAACCCCCCTTATTCATAATTTTCAAGCCCCCATAAAAAATTTATAAAAAAGGGGCAAGAAATTTAATCTTGCCCCTTTTTAAGTAAAAACCTTAACTTATACTTTATATTACTTCAGGGTACCAGCGCTGGATACTTGGATTACAACTTTTTGGTTATCCTTCCCATATCCAGTGATTGTGTAAGAGGCATGGTCAGTGGATACTGTATAAACAATCTTATATGCGCTTTCACCACTGTCATTATTATTAGCAGTAAAACCATATTCTGCATTTGTAGCAGGGTTGTTAGGGAATTTCCCTCCTGGTAAGTAATTGCCATTCTTTAGGGTGTAAATGTAGTCAGGATAATATCCTTGATTGTCAGTTGCGTACATCTCAAGGGCTGTCTGCAGTGTTTTTACTGCGCTTCTTACTGCAGACTCTCTTGCCCTTTCAGTTGCTCCCATAAAGTTTGGAAGAGCCACTGCCGCTAAGATGGCAATGATCACAATAACCACCATCAACTCAATGAGCGTGAAACCTTTCTCTCTCCTCATAATCTAACCTCCTTTTTTAATTAGTTTTTCTAATTAATATTATACCCATAAAAATTTTTTCTATTCATAACTTTAATCAATTTCATTCTGAAACAAATAAAAAATAAAAGAGGATGAGAAGATTCCTTCTCATCCTCCTAAAGCTCAAGGGTTATTTTTTATTACTTTATTGTACCAGCGCTGGATACTTGGATTACAATTTTTTGGTTATCCTTCCCATATCCAGTGATTGTGTAAGAGGCATGGTCAGTGGATACTGTATAAACAATCTTATATGCGCTTTCACCACTGTCATTATTATTAGCAGTAAAACCATATTCTGTATTTGTAGCAGGGTTGTTAGGGAATTTCCCTCCTGGTAAGTAATTGCCATTCTTTAGGGTGTAAATGTAGTCAGGATAATATCCTTGATTGTCAGTTGCATAAATCTCAAGAGCTGTTTGTATACTCTTTACTGCGCTTCTTACTGCAGACTCTCTTGCCCTTTCAGTTGCTCCCATAAAGTTTGGAAGAGCTACTGCCGCTAAGATGGCAATGATCACAATAACCACCATCAACTCAATGAGCGTGAAACCTTTCTCTCTCCTCATCTTTCAGTCCTCCTTCCCCCACAATTTATTTTCCTTTTTGATTTATATTATACCCTTCTTAAATAAAAATCATTCATTTAGAATATTAAAGCCAACTAAAGCATCTCTCTCAATTTCTCTAAGGCACTTTTCAAAAGCCTTGAGACTTGAGTTTGAGAAATTTTCAATATTTTAGCAACCTCAGTTTGGGTTAGATCTTGGTAGAAAATATATTCAATTATTTTTTTCTGTATTTCGGGAAGCTTTGATATTGCCTGTTCTAAAGCAATCTTCTCCTCAATAGGAAGTTTAAAAGATTCTAATCTCTCAGTTCTTATCCTATCCACCTCAATCTCTAAATCCTCAATAGACACTGTCATCATAGCTTCTTTAATTTTAAAAAGTTCATCTACTGATTCCACAGTAATATTTAAATGCTTTGCAATCTCCTCACAAGAGGGTGATCTATTTTCCTTTTCCCATACTTCTTTTATAAAATTATCCATTTTATTTATTAAGATCTTTACACTTCTTGGAATTTTTATTTTATCTATCTTATCCCTCAAATGATGTCTTATCTCTCCTAATACATAGTGAGAGATGTATGTAGAAAGTTCTCCTTTTTTAGGATCATAATTCTCAATAGCTTTTAAAAATCCCAAATATCCAATTTGTATCAAATCTTCCAGAGGTTCTCCATAAGAAGTAAATTTTGAAGCCCAGTAGTGTATTAAATCATCAAAAACATTAAGAAGCTCCTCAAGAAATTTTTTATCTCCTGTCTCTTTATATTTCAACCAAAGGTCTAAAGCAGGCCTTATCATTTTATGTACTGGAACATGGTAAAAATAGGAAGATATAATGCAATTAACATCCCACCAACTATACCACCTACAAATACCATCATCAAAGGTTCAATAAGAGAGGTCAGACTTTCAACTGCTGCTGCAACTTCTCCTTCATAGAACTCTGCAATTTTGTTTAGCATTTGCTCCAAGGAACCTGATTCTTCTCCAATGGATATCATATGTACCACCATGGGAGGGAATACTTTTGTCTCCTTTAACACAGGAGCAATTCTTTCTCCTTCTCTTACTCTCTGCCTTGTTAAGTCTATGGCTTTTCTGAATACACTATTTCCTGCGGTCTGACCAGCAAGTTGAAGAGCCTGAAGTATGGGTACTCCAGTTCTTACCTGTGCAGCAAGGGTAGTTGCAAAATTCACCACAGAAGTTTTTTGGATTAATCCTCCAAAAACTGGAATTTTCAAGAGTATTTCATCTATCTTATCTTTTATCTTAGGATTTTTCCAAGCTCTTATAGCTCCAAGTATCAAAATTATTGTTCCAAGGAGGATTAAAAGTATATTACTGGTTATAAATTTACTCATCTTGAGAAGTACTAAAGTAGGCAATGGCAATTGGGCTCCCATACTCTCAAACATGCCTGCAAAGATAGGAACAAGAAAGGTCAACATACCAAATCCAGCCCCAATTGCAATAATAAGTACTATAACTGGATAGGTCATAGCTGATTTTATTTTTCTCCTTAATTCCTGTTGCTTTTCCAGGGTTACAGCAAGTCTCTCCAAAGTTTCATCAAGGGTTCCAGCAGACTCTGCTGCCTTTACCATATTAATATATAAAGGAGAAAACACATTAGGAAATTTTGCAAAAGCTTCAGAAAGGGAACTTCCTTCGTCTACCATTCTTTGAATTTCTTTTAAAATTTGCCTTAATGCCTTGCTTTCACTCTGTTCAGAAAGAATATTAAGACAGGTAGAAAGAGAAAGTCCTGCATTAATCATCGTGGCAAACTGTCTGGTAAATACTGTAAGGTCTGTTAATTTTACCTTACCAACCTTCTCCTTTTTAGGTGCTAATGTCAAACTGAAAAAAGAAGACGGCGTTCTTTTTTCCTCTATTCTTACAGGATACAAATTCATTCCCCTTAACCTTATAGCTACTTCTCTTATATTTTCAGCTTCATACTCTCCCGTGATAAGCTCTCCTTTCATATTTCGTGCCTGATAAACATAAACCTTTGCCATCTATCCCCTCACCTCCTCACTTCTCCCCCCAAAAGACGTATCAATTCTTCCCTATTTACCGCTCTTTCAAAGGCTACTTCTTGAGAGATAAGTCCCTTTTTCACAAGATCTGCAAGACTTTGATCCATAGTCTGCATTCCATATCTTCCACCCGTTTGAATCACACTATATATTTGGGGAGTCTTGCCTTCTCTTATGAGGCTCCTTACCGCTGGAATTCCAATTAAAATCTCTGTGGCAACAATTCTTCCTGTACCATCTCTTCTTGGTAAAAGCTGTTGAGATATAATACCTTGTATGACTCCTGAAAGTTGAAGCCTTATTTGTTGCTGTTGATGGGCAGGAAATTGGTCTACTATTCTTTCTATACTTTGGACCGCATCCACAGTGTGTAGAGTTGCCATAACCAAATGTCCTGTCTCTGCTGCAGTTATGGCTATAGCTGTAGTTTCTAAATCTCTCATCTCACCCACAAGAATCACATCAGGATCCTCTCTTAATGCAGATCTCAAAGCATTCGCAAAGGAATAAGTATCACTTCCTACTTCTCTCTGATTGACAATAGATTTTTTATGGGTATGCAAGTATTCAATAGGATCTTCAATGGTAATAATATGTCTGCTGAAGTTTGAGTTTATATAATCAATCATAGAAGCGAGGGTTGTGGACTTACCACTTCCTGTAGGGCCAGTAACAAGGATTAATCCCCTTGGGAGAGCAGCTAAATCTTTTAAAACAAGAGGAAGTCTCAGCTCTTCTATAGTTGGAATTTTCCAAGGTATCAATCTAAATACAGCAGCAAGACTTCCTCTTTGCCAAAAAGCATTTACTCTAAATCTTCCCTCCCCACTAATTCCCACTGAAAAATCTAATTCCTTATTTTCTTGTAATTTTTGTTTTTGCTCTTCGGTCAAAAGGCTAAAGACAAGTCTATAAGTTAGCTGAGGAGTTAAAACAGGATATTGGGTTTGAGGTATTAAATGTCCTTTTATACGGAAAACTGGAGGAATTCCAGAAGTTATATGTACGTCGGAAGCCTCTTTTTGAAGAGCGTTTTGAAGAATTTCAATTATGGAAAGATCATCTCTCATTATATTTTCTACCCCCTTTAATCTGCAGCAGTAACTCTCATTACCTCTTCAACAGTGGTAATACCCTTTAGAACCTTTTGCATACCATCCTCTCTCAACGTCACCATACCATATTTTCTTGCAACCTCTTTTATAGTTTCTCTTGACGCTTTTTTCAAAACCAACTCTCTTATCTCATCATTCATCAACATAATCTCATGAATAGCGGTCCTTCCTTTATAGCCTTTTCCATTACATTTAGGACACCCTTTACCCTTATAAAAGGTTATGTTAGAAAGGTCAATATCTCCTAAGGTAGCTTTTATGGCTTCTATCTCTTCTTTTGTAGGTTCATAGGGAGCTTTACAGTTTGGACATATAGTCCTTACAAGTCTTTGAGCAACAGCTCCAAGAAGCGAAGAACTAATTAAGAAAGGTTCAATTCCCATATCTATCAATCTTGTTACAGCAGAAGGAGCATCGTTAGTGTGTAAGGTTGAAAGTACCAAGTGACCTGTTAATGCAGCTTGAATAGCAATTCTTGCAGTCTCCTCATCACGGATCTCACCTACAAGCACCACATCAGGGTCTTGTCTTAATATGGATCTTAAAGCTGAAGCAAAAGTAAGTCCTGCTTTGGGATTTACTTGTACTTGATGAATTCCAGGAAGCTGATATTCCACTGGATCTTCTACCGTAATTATGTTTATATCAGGAGAATTTATCATATTTAAAGATGCATAAAGGGTGGTTGACTTACCACTTCCTGTAGGTCCAGTTACTAATATTATTCCATAAGGTGTTTTTAACATCTTCAAATATCTTTCATAATTATGTTCAGAAAATCCTAAGCTCTCAAGAGTCAAAGAAATAGAACCTCTTCCAAGGATTCTCAGCACTACTTTTTCTCCAAAAACCCCAGGAAGCGTGGATACACGAAAATCATACACCTCTCCTCTAATATTTGCTTTTATCCTTCCATCTTGAGGTATTCTTCTTTCAGATATATCCATATCACTCATGATCTTAATTCTTGAAACTATAGCTGCTTGGTATCTTTTCTGAATAAACATTATTTCATGAAGAACACCATCAATTCTGAATCTTACTCTCACATTCTTTTCTGTAGGCTCGATATGTATATCACTGGCTCCTCTCCTTACAGCATCCACAAGAATACTATTTACCAATTTTGCAATAGGACCCTCTTGAGATGATATTTCCTCAAGAGAAACTTCTTGATACTGATTTTCTTCCTCCTCTTTTTGAACAATTATTTCTTCTAAAACTTTTTCCACCTCTTCACTGCCCCATATCTGGTTTATAGCTTCTACAAGCTCATTTCTTGGCACTATAACAGGAAAAACCTCACTCTTTGTAACCATACGTAAATCGTCTAGGGCAAAAATATTGCTTGGATCCACAATTCCTACTATAATTCTCCCATTCTCTCTATACAAGGGAAGAATCAAATTTTCCCTTGCCTTTTGAGGAGAAAGTAACCGGGCAAGGTCATGATCAATTCTTACTTCCCTTAAAGATTTAAAAGGAATATCAAATTGCTCGCTTAAAATCTTAGCAAGTTGAACATCATCAAGGAGTTTCAATTCTAACAAAGCTTCTCCAAGCCTTATACCTTTCTTAGAAGAAAGAGCTAATGCCTCATCTAGCTGTTCTTTTGTTATAAGATTCTTTTCCAGTAAAACCTCTCCTAATAATTTTCTTCTTCCTACCCTTCTTATAGGAGACTTCATAAGTTTTTTATCATCCATTCCTTTCTTTTCAGTAGAGGATAAGCTACTCCTAATACTTTCAATAATCTTATCCGCTAAATCTTTCTCAGTCTTTTTAGAAATCTCCTCTTTCTTTGTTTCTTTCTCTTCCACCCTTTCAACTCTCACACCTTTTTCCTCTGTTTCTTCTATCTTTCCCTCTTCTAAAATTTCAACCCCCTCTATTTGAGATAGTACTTCTGAAATTGATTCTTCTTTCACCTCTATAGTTGGTATAGGCTCTTCCTGTTTAGTTTCCATAACCTCTTCATTATTTACTAAAGAACTACTTGAGCCTTCCTCAAAAATACCTCCTTCAGGGGTTAATTCTTCAATTATTTTATTTAGCTCAGACTCATCCCAATTACCTATCTCAATACCTTTTACCAACCCCTCACCTTCACTATTTTTACTTTCAGTCTTAGTCTCCATATTGCTATTCGTAGATAAAAGATCTAAAGACGTTAAATTTTCATTTTCTTCTAAAGTGATCTTTAATAAATAGGGTTCTACATCATAACCAGTTAGGAGCCTGATATCCTCAATTGCAGTAGGCTTTACGGGAGGAAAGAAACCAACTTTCATGGTTTTTTCTTCAATTTTAAGGGGAACAAAATTATGAAATTTAGTTAAAAACGGAGGGATACTTTTAACCGCCTCTTCATCAGGTTTAAATTCCTTACCTGTAAGTACTTTCCAACCTAATATTTCAGAAAGTAGATCTGTTAACTTTTCCTTAGAGATTAAACCCTCTTCTAATAAAACCTCCTGAAAATCCTTCCCCTTCAAATTAGAAAGAATATTATCCAATATTCCTGAAGGAATAAGATTTCTACTTTTTAAAATCTCTATTAATCTTTCGTTAACATTAATAGAATCCATTTCATTCCCCCTTAGTAATTTCTCCTCTTCTAATCCATAAATCTAAGAGCCAATTTTCTAATTTCCTTACTGTCCACTTTTTTATCCACATCTCGTTTTTATTAATAGGTGCTACTAATATAGTATACATTCCAATTTTGTTACCTCCAAATATATCTGTTAATATTCTATCACCAATAACTAAAGTGGTCTCAGGTTCTGTATCCATCAACTTCATGGCTTTTTTAAAAGATCTAACTCTCGGCTTGAAAGCAGAGCCTAAAGCAGGTAGTTTCATAATTTTTGAAAAATATTTTACCCTTCTATGAGACCAGTTATTTGACAAAATAACCACTTTAAAACCTATATTTTTAATATGATCAATTAGATCCTTAGTTTTAGGATCGAGTTCATTACCATCCCATGGAACTATAGTATTGTCAAGATCAAAAATTATACCTCTATAGCCCCTTTTATATAAATCTTCGAAATTGATATCAAATATGGAGTCAACAAATCTTTTAGGTTTTAATATATCCAACATAGGAAGTCTCATTTTTTAAATTCCTGAGCTTTTAAATGTTCTTCATAAGTTTTGGTAAAGATATGAGTCCCATCTCCTTTTGCCACAAAGAAAAGATAATCCCCTTGAGGATAGAGCACTGCCTTCAAAGAATTTAAAGATGGAGAACAAATAGGAGATGGTGGAAGACCATAATATATGTAGGTATTATAAGGAGAATCAATCTCTAAATCTTTATATAAAAGCACCGACTTTTTAAAATCATAAACGTATTCTACTGTTGCGCAAGACTGAAGTTTATATCCTTTCTTTAAACGATTTAAAAATACACCTGCAATAAGAGGTCTCTCCTGATCAACTTTAGCCTCCTTCTCTACGATTGATGCAAGAATAATCCAATCATTGAAAGATAAATTCAAACTCTTCAACCTCTCTTTGTATTCAGGTATATGAACATTTATCTGATTAAAAAACTCTTTTATAAGGAATTTTATTATGTCTTCTTCTTTTATTCCTTTGTTGAAATAGTAAGTTGAAGGATACAAATATCCCTCTAAGGTTTTTAAAGATTTATATGAGCTAAAATAATTTTTATAATCCTTCATTACACTGTCAATAAAATTTTCATCTTTGCATAAAGTTATAAACTTTTCTTTAGAAAGAGCTAACTTTTCTGAAAATAAATGAGCCATATCTTTTAGACTGCTACCTTCAGGAATTGTTATTTTTACTCTTAACCCCTTCCCCTGGGTAAGTATATCAATTATATCAAACATAGAAAATGAGGGAGATAATATGTAATATCCACTCTTAAGCCCTTTATCTTTCCCCATTAATTTAAGAGTTGCTATAAATACTTCTTTAGACTTTATCAAACTATTATCCAAAAGAATGTCTGCAACTTTATATGCAGAAGAACCTTCCGGAATATATACTTCTATCTCCCTCTCTATTTTACTTTTAGGCGAAGATAGATATAAATATACTAAAAAGCCTATAAAAACTAAGAGAGAGAAAATTAGTAGGAAATATAAAGAAAAATTATTGATCTTCTTCCCAATCTTCTTCCTCTTCCAATTCGTCCTCTTCCCAATCCTCGTCTTCCCACTCTTCCTCTTCCTCAAGTGCTTCAATAAC
This sequence comes from Dictyoglomus turgidum DSM 6724, assembly GCF_000021645.1. NCBI lineage: Bacteria > Pseudomonadati > Dictyoglomota > Dictyoglomia > Dictyoglomales > Dictyoglomaceae > Dictyoglomus > Dictyoglomus turgidum. The sequence continues at coordinate 898,079 of NC_011661.1, read as the reverse complement.
TCTTTCATATTCGTCATCATCTTCTATTTCTTCAAGAGCCTCTATATATAATTCGCCATCTTTCTCTGCAAGCCTGCAGCGAAATATATACACTTCTTCCATATCCTCGGAATCCTTAGGTGTGAGAAGAACATAAGTTTTATCGTCCACTTCCACAAAATCCCTTACCACATACTCGTAAGTATTTCCATCCTCCCCTTCTAAAACAATTATATCTTCTTCGTAATCTTTGTCTGGCATTACTTAACACCTCTTTTACTTAAATATTTAAGAGGGGTTGGAATGGTGCCGGAGGCCGGACTCGAACCGGCACGGGGATTGCTCCCCACTGGATTTTAAGTCCAGTGCGTCTGCCATTCCGCCACTCCGGCGGTAATTCCTAAACCTCTCTTGGTTTAAAAGTTTATCATAAGTTTTATTGTTCGTAAAGTATTGTCTAAAACAAAAATTTTTATTATAATTCAGTTTGAAGAGAAAATTTGGCGGTGTAGCTCAGCGGTTAGAGCACACGGTTCATAACCGTGGTGTCCAGGGTTCGAATCCCTGCACCGCCACCAATAAAAAGTGATTAAAGACATAAATAGTTTAGATTACATTGAAAAAAAAGTCTTAAATTTTACAAGAAGTGAGTCCCTCATATCCTTGGGGGACTCTATTATTTTAAGTGTGTCTGGAGGGAGCGATTCTATAGCCCTCTCTGAAATTTTATATAATTTATCTCCTATTCTTGGTTTAAAATTACATATTGTATACATAGATCATCATGTTCGCAAAAATACTTATAAAGAGAAAGAACTAATAAAAGATTATGCAACCTCAAGAAATATCCCTTATTCTTTTCTTGATATTTATCCAAAAGACTTTACTGAGAAAACCCTAAGGGATGAAAGATATAAAGCGCTTATAAAATTTTCGGAAGAGCTTAACTTTAATAAAATTGCTTTGGGTCATACTTTAGATGATCAGATAGAAACCATTATTATGAATTTCTTTAAAGGCTATGGAATGGAAGGATTGTGTGGAATACCTGTAAAAAGGGATAAATTTATAAGACCTATTATTATTCTTTCCAAAAGTGAAGTCATTGAATACTGCGAAAGGAAGAGCTTAAAATACATTGATGATTTCACAAATCTTCTACCTATAACCTTAAGAAATAGAATCAGACATCAAATAGTTCCCTTTTTGAAAGAGACCATACAGCAATTTCCTCAAAGTGTTATTTCTCAAAGCAAAATACTTTACATTGAAAATGATTTTCTAAAAAACATCTCTCTGGAATATTTCAATAAGTTAAAAGGATCTAATACTATGATAGAGATAGAAAGAGAAGATTGGAATACTATGCATGATGCTATAAAGATTAGAGTTTTAAAAGAGGTATTTAAAGATTTTAATGAAGAATTATCTAACGAAGGAATATTTTATATTCTTAAAGAAGTGTCCGAGATAAAAGAGGGAAAAACTATAAATATAGGAAATGTTGAAATCTATATCTACAATAAAAAAATATATGTTTACAAAAAAGAGAGGAATGAGTTTTTACTGATACTTCCCATACCTGGAAAGATTAATCTCCCAACAGGGGAGGTTATAGAAGCAAAATTGTTGGAAAATAAAAAAACTGAATTTAATTTTAACAACTTATGGCAGGCATATTTTGACTATGATAAAATAAAAGCTAAGGAGTTGATAGTTAGAAACTGGAAAGAAGGAGATAAAATAAAACCTTTTGGGCTTGGCGGAAAGAGTAAAAAAGTACAAGACGTCTTTGTGGACAAAAAAATTCCAAGATGGAAAAGAACAGTTGTTCCCTTGGTACTCTATAAAGATGAAATATTATGGATTCCAGGAATAATAAGATCCGATATTGCTAAAATTACTAATGATACAAAAACAATACTACATTTGAGTCTAAAGAAGGAGGGCTAAATAATTGAACTGGAAAAGTCTGATACAAAGAATTATAATAGTTTTTCTAATTATATTTTTAATATATACTTTTATAAATCCAAATTCTCTTAATCTTAACAATAAGGAAAAACAGATCTCTTACTCAGAATTTCTGAAATATGTTGAAAACAAGGAAGTTTATAAAGTGGAGATAGGAGAAAACGATGCTACAGGTCTTTTTAGAGATGGGACCAAGTTTAAGGTTTATATTCCAAGTCAAGATCCCAATCTTATACCTATCCTTGTAAAAAATGACGTGGAAGTTGAAGTTAGACCACCAGAGACTACTTCTTTTTGGATAAGTTTTCTTTTGGGGTTTGCACCTTACCTTATCCTTATATTCTTCTTCTGGATGATGTTTAGGCAGGTTCAAGGTAGCAATAACCAAGCTTTTTCCTTTGGAAGAAGCAGAGCAAGACTATTTCTTGATAACAGGCCAAAAGTAACTTTCGCAGATGTGGCTGGAGCTGACGAAGCTAAGCAAGAGCTTAAAGAAGTGGTTGACTTTCTTAAGTTTCCTCAAAAATATAGACAATTAGGAGCAAGAATACCAAGAGGAATACTACTCGTAGGACCTCCTGGAACAGGAAAAACTTTACTTGCAAGGGCTGTTGCCGGAGAGGCTAATGTGCCATTCTTCTCCATAAGTGGCTCAGAGTTCGTAGAGATGTTTGTTGGAGTGGGAGCTGCAAGGGTAAGAGATTTATTTACTCAAGCCAAAAAATTAAGCCCTTCAATAATCTTTATTGATGAATTAGATGCTGTGGGAAGACATAGAGGGGCCGGACTTGGTGGAGGCCATGATGAGAGAGAACAGACATTGAACCAACTTCTTGTAGAAATGGATGGCTTTGATGAAAACACTAATGTTATAGTACTTGCAGCCACAAATAGACCTGACATATTAGATCCCGCTCTATTAAGACCAGGGCGTTTTGACCGAAGAGTGATAGTAGATAGACCTGACTTTGAGGGCAGAAAGAAGATATTAGAAGTACATTTAAGAGGAAAGCCTACAGGGAAAGATGTAAACATTGATATAATTGCTAAAAGTACTCCTGGTTTTGTAGGAGCAGATCTTGCTAATTTAGTAAATGAAGCAGCCATTTTAGCTGCGAGAAAAAACAAGCGAGAAATCAATATGGAAGAATTTGAGGAAGCCATTGAAAAAGTCATTGCAGGACCGGAGAAGAAAAATAGGCTCTTGAGACCTCAAGAAAAAGAACTTGTAGCTTTTCATGAATTAGGACATGCTTTAGTTGCAAAATTAACTCCTGATGCCACTCCTGTCCATAAAGTCACTATTATTCCAAGAGGACTTGCCTTAGGATATACTCTTCAACTACCAGAGGAAGATAGATACTTACTAACTAAAAAAGAATTAGAGGCAGAAATTACAGTACTTCTTGGGGGAAGAGCTGCTGAAGAATTAATCTTCGGACAACCCACTTCTGGTGCTGCCGATGATTTAAGAAGAGCCACCGAACTTGCAAGAAAAATGGTTTGTGAATATGGAATGAGTGAAAAATTAAGAAACCTTTCCTTAGGAGAAAACCACTCAGAAATATTCTTAGGAAAAGATTTGATGCAAATCAAAAACTACTCTGAAGATACAGCAAAGATTATTGATGAAGAGATAAAAAGCATAATAGATAAAACGTACAATAAAGCCCTTGATTTACTTAAAAATCATGAAAACACATTAAGAGAGCTTTCCAAAATCCTTATGGAAAAGGAAACTCTTGATGGAAGTGAAATTGATAAATATCTATTTAAAGATACCTCAAAGGTGGAGGAAGCTTTATGAGCTTCCTCCTTTTTTTATTTCCTCTTTCTTATTTCTCAATTCTTGAACCCTATATAAAATTTGCCAATCCTTTGGATCCTTTCTCCTAAATTCGGAGATTTCTTTTTCTGCTTCTTCTACTTTCCCAATTCTTATCAATAACTCAATAAGATTATCTCTTGCAGCACTATTTTCAGGATCTCTTTTCAAAACCTCTCTTAAAATATTCTCAGCAGTATCAAAATTGTCTAATAAAAATTCAACTAATCCCAATCCTCTTAAATACTCAGGATTCTCAGGTTCAATTTCACAAGCCATATTAAAGTATTCTTTAGCCTCACAAAATTTACCTTCTCCTATTAAAAGAAACCCCATAAAGTAATAGTTAAAGGCTTCTTGAGGATTCTGATTAATATTATCCATTACTAAGTTTTTTGCTTTATCAAACTCTTTCACCCAGAAATAAAGATCTGCAAGGGTTATCCTAAGCCATTCCAAGAGTTCGTTATCATCAATTGCTGACAAAATCTCTTCATAGAGAGTTATAGCTTTATAAAGTTTACCTCTTTGTTTAAGGTCATCTGCTTTTCTTAACAAATCAGTAAAGTCTTTTTTCATAGTTAAAAGTATAATATATTTAAAACTAAAATCAAATAAGGAGACGAAAAATGATATTGATAGTCAATATAAATCCCAGTTTAGATGTGATATTCTACACAAAAGGCTTTCACAAAAGTAAGGTAAACAGATCTTATAAGGAAGAAATTGTTCCAGGCGGAAAGGGAATAAATGTGGCAAAAACTTTAAAGGCTTTTGGAGAAGAAGTTAAAGTAATTGGTTTTTGCGGAGGATCAACGGGAATAATCTTAAAAGAAGAACTTAAAAAGAGAAACATTGATTATGAACTTGTGGAGATCAAAGGTAAAACGAGATTTGCCATAGGAATAAAGGAAGATAAGAAGAAAGAATTCACTGTTTTAAATGGATCTGGAGACAAGATAAACGAAGAGGAATGGAATAGTTTTTTTAAAATCTTCAAAGAAAATCTAGAAAACGCTAAAATAGTAATAATTTCAGGAAGTATTCCTCCAGAAACTCCCACAGAAATTTATGCTTTAATGTTAAAGGAGATTAAAAATCCCAAAATACTTAGAGTATTAGATGCAAGAGATAACGTACTAAAAGAAGCTCTAAAAGAATCACCAGATATTGTAAAACCAAATAAAGAAGAAATGGAAAATTTATTAAGCAAAAAATTAAAAAATAAAAATGATTATATTTATGCAATTCGTTATCTCAGAAGTTTCAATATAAAATATCCCCTTATCTCTCTTAGTAAAAAAGGAGCCTTGATTGGAATAGAAGAGGGTATATATAAGGCCACACTGCCTCCTAACGATGGTATCCAATGGGGAACAGGAGACTCATTCTTAGCAGGATTTATCTTTGGTCTCAAAAATTATCAAGATCCCTTTGAGGCAATAAAATTAGCTTGTGCCTCAGGATATGTAAAAACAAAATATCCAGAGATAATAGATAAGCAACAAATTAAGGAAATATTTATTTTAAAAGATAAAGTAAAAGTGAAAAGATTATGTTAAAAAATTTTTAGATAAATCTTGACTTAATGGAATAATTATGCTAATTTTTGTGAAAAAGTTAAGGAGAGTGGGAAAATGGGATATAGAAAATTTTCAAAAAGAATCTCCCAAAGAACCTCTGATGCTATGTCTAAATTTGTATTAGCCCAGGATCCTGAAACTATTTCTTTTGCAGGGGGTCTCCCAGACAACAATCTCTTCCCAGTGGAAGAATTAAAATATGCTTATGAAGAAGTACTGAGAACTGAAGGAAACTGTGCTTTCCAATATTCTTCAACTATGGGGGATTTGAAACTAAGAGAGTTAATTGGAGAGCAATTTTTCAGCAAATGGGGTTTGACCATAAATCCTGAAAATATAATCTTAACAGAAGGATCTCAGCAGGCCTTAGATTTACTTGGAAAATTATTCCTTGATGAAGATGATATTGCATTAATAGAAGAACCAGGATACCTTGGTACTATACAGGCATGGAGCATGTTTACCAGTAGACTTATAGGAATTCCTCAAGATGAATATGGTATCAATACAGACTACTTAGAAGATGTACTGAGAAACTTAGATGAAAGGGTAAAAGTACTTTACATAGTTCCCGATTTTTCTAATCCTGCTGGTACATGCCTTGTCATAGAAAGAAGGAAAAAAATCTTAGAGCTTTCTGAAAAATATGACTTCTTTGTAGTAGAAGACTTGGCATATAGTTTGCTCTCATATGATACTAATACTCTTCCTCCCCTTATTACTATTTCAAAGAGTGAGAAAATCATTACTATAGGAAGCTTTTCAAAAATCTTATCTCCAGGACTTAGAACAGGATTCATCATTGCTAATAGAGAAGTAATTAATGCTCTTATAAGATTGAAAGAAGCCTCTGACCTTTGTTCTGGTACTTTAAATCAAAAAATGATATATCAATATTGGAGATTAGGCTTTCTTGAAAAACATGTGGAAAAACTTAGAAAATCATATAAAGAAAAAAGAGATGCATTGAAAACAGCTTTAGAGAATACATTTAAGACTATTGCCAAATGGAACTATCCTCAGGGAGGCTTTTTCTTTTTCTTAACTTTTCCAGAATGGGTGGATGCATATAAACTTGCAGAGTATGCATTAAATAACAAAACAAGTTTTGTTCCTGGGGAAGAGTTTTTTGTATCTCAAGAGGGAAAAAACACTGCGCGAATATCTTTCTCTCAAGTTCCGGTAGATAAAGTCGAAGAAGGCGTCAAAAGACTCATAAGAGCATGGGAGGAATATAAAGAGAAAGAAAAAGAGAAAATAACTATATGATTTGGGACCTGGTAATTATTGGTGGAGGACCTGTAGGAAGCTTTGCAGGGTATTTAGCAGGAAATCATAATCTAAAAACCCTTATAGTAGAAGAACATAACAAGATAGGTGAACCTCTGCATTGTTTAGGAAAATTAAGTGTACATGCTTTTGAAGAATTTCCTCTTCCTCACGAACCTATAAGAAGCAATTTAAAAGGTGGCTATTTCTTCTTTCCTAATGGAAATTTTATAAAGTTAAAAAAAGCAAATCCTGATTCTTATATTCTTGATCGATCTCTTTTTGATATAATGCTTGCAAAAATGGCTGAAAAAAATGGCTGTACCTTTTTAATGTCAGCAAAAGCTATTGGAATTGAAAAAGAAAATAATAAGACAAAATTAATTGTAGAAGAAAAAGGTAAAAGAAAAGAGATTGAAACAAGAGTAATAATTAACGCTGAAGGAGCCAAAAGACAATTTGCTAAAAAATTAGGTCTTAGAATAAACCCTTATTTAGTATCCCTTCAATACGAGGTTACAGGATTAGAACTTCTCGATAATGAATGCGTTGAAGTTTATCTTGGATTAGAGTATTCTAAAGGATTCTTTCTCTGGATCTCTCCCTATGGAGATATGGCCAAGATCGGAGTTGCTGTAAAACCTTCTGAAAATCCTAAAATATATCTTGACAAATTCATAAATACTCTTAAAAAAACTCGAAATTTAAAACCTGAAATATTAAGAACTTATGGTGGAATTATACCCATTCTTGGTCCTTACGAAGAATATTTATACCCTAATATCATTATTATTGGTGATGCTGCAGGTTATAACAAATCCACCACAGGTGGAGGAATATATTTTGGTCTTTATGGAGCTCAAATAGCTATAGAGCAGGTAAAAAAATACCTTAAAGACAGCAATATTAATCACCTAAAAGTATTTCCTAAACTAACTTATAAAAAATTTGGAAAAGAATTAAAATTTACAAAAATAGCAAGAAAATTCTTAGACCAACTGAGTGATGAGAATTTAAACGAAATATACAAGATAATTAACTCTGAGGAAATTATAAGAACCATTGAGAATTTTGGAGATACTGCATATCAGACATCAATATTGAAAATAGTTCCTAAGTTACTTAAAAATAAAGATTTCTATAGAGTATTGAAATTAACACCAAAACTTTTAGACTCTTTATTTTAAAAAATAAAAGAGGGGAGGAGAGAATTCTCTCCTCCCATAAACTTCTTATTTAACTTCAATTAGAAGGAAACTCCTGTAGAGAATGTTAGGTATTTATCAATAGCATCAAAGTTACCACTAATAAGGTTTCCTAATCCATATAAGTATACTCCAACTGATAGATTAGCGTTAGAAACAGGAGTGTAAACTACTGCTAATTTAGCAGCTGCTGCTCCATTTTCAAGGTTTGTGGCATAGCCTGTTAAGGTAACCTTATCACTTAACTTGAAGGATGCACCAAGCTTTAAAGATACTGTATCCTTTAATTCTCCAGTACCAAGTGCAGAAATATCAGGAACTCCAACTGTAATATCAATTACAGTATTCTTTAACATCGATAATTCTACTCCACCATATACTGAGAATTTTGCATTATTATATGAAGCTCCTGCAAATCCTACTATATCTTTGCTAACTGGCATGCTTAAATCTATACCTAATGGACCTATATCACCTGTTAATACTCCGTATACACTATAGGCTACTTTGTCCATAGAACCAGAAAGGGTAACAGTTAAGTCTACTTCGCTCGCTTTATTTGTGGCTTGTAAATTAAGTTTTGTTGTTCCGAAACCTAAGTTCAAATTATTTAAAGTTACTGCTACAGTACTACTATTTTCTGGCTTTCTTGTGGCTATATTTATACTTGTATCGAACCCTAATGTTACTGTAAAGTTCTTTTCTACAGCTTTCTCAAGATTTGTTACTCTCTCATCTAAAGTAGATAATCTATCTACTGTCTCATCTAATCTTGTGGATACACCATCATTTAGTAGATATAGATCATCCACACTGGTGGATAGAGCATCTAAAGTAGAATTAATATTCTCAATATTAGTATTAATCTCATCAACTTTTGCATTAACATCATCAACTTGAGATTGCAATTCACTTACTACAGTGTTAACATCATCAATTGCAGTAGAAAGTTCACTTAATCTTGAATCTAAATCCATTATGAATGATTTAATTTCATCAAGCTCTGCAGGAACTTCTATGCCTTGTATAGATTCAATCCTTAAAATCAACTGATCAAGTTGATCTTTCAGTGCAAGCACTTCGTCAACTTTTCCAGAAAGATCCACAAGATTTGCATTAAGATCATCTACAGAACTCATAATATCAGAAATTGCACTATCTACATCATCAAGTCTTGTTTCTACAGCTGAGACTCTATCCTCAAGATCAGTTACTCTATTGGTTAAATCTTCAACATCTGGAACTTGAATCTCACTCATCTTCTCCTCAATCATCGCCTGTACTTCATCTAAGGATGGCTTATCTACTAATGCTGCCTCAACATCCGCAAGCCTGGAGTCTAAATCAGTTACAAACCCCTCAAGATCAGTTACTCTATTGGTTAAATCTTCAACATCTGGAACTTGAATCTCACTCATCTTCTCCTCAATCATCGCCTGTACTTCATCTAAGGATGGCTTATCTACTAATGCTGCCTCAACATCCGCAAGCCTGGAGTCTAAATCAGTTACAAACCCCTCAAGATCAGTTACTCTATTGGTTAAATCTTCTAATTTAGATTCTACGAGCTGTTCTAACCTTTCTCCCACCACTGCTTCAATCTGCTCAGGCGTAACTTCTACTTTTTCTATGGATTCTACCTTTGCCTCTAAGTCATCAAGTCTTGCATTTACATCTGATAGTGCTTCATTAATCATATTCTCAACATCTTCTACTCCTACCTTCTCGGTTATTGCTGCCTCTAAGTCAGAAACTCTGGAATCAAGATCTTGCAATGCACTCATTAAATCTTCCACATTTGCGCCAATAAGTTGTAATTCATCCTGAAGTTGAGAAACAAGATCTTTAAGTTCACTAACATCTGCTGCGGGCAAAACAATCTTACCACTCTGTAGAGCTTGTATTAACTTGTAAAGTAATACTGCAACTTGATATCTTGTTACATACAGATCTCCACCAAAGGTATCAGGCTTAATTCCAGTAATTATCCCTAAATCTGTCATGTATTTAACTGCTTCTGCTGCCCAATGATTAGATGGTACATCCTTGAATTTACCTACTTGAGCATAAGAGACACTGAAGATTAAAAACCCCACTAATATTAAGCCTAAAATCCTCCTACTCATACGACCCTCCCATAATAAATTATTTTTTAGAGAGAGCTACCTTTACCCCAAAAGGGATAAAGAGCTTCCTCTCTAAATTCCCAATTAAGACCGGTTAAAGAGGCTAATTTAGAATTTCCCTCTCCACCTCCCTTCATGAAAACTCAATTAAATTATACTTTTAAAATAATTAGATGTCAACATAATGAAATCAATATATTTGTGATAAAATTTTACAAATTTATTTTTCTATGAATGTATCCTTGATAATCAGGAACAAGTCTTACATATTCTGTATTCATCAATGGAGATGAGATAATAAAATCTGCTGTTGCTCTATTTGATGCTATAGGTATATTCCATACTACGGCAATTCTAAGAAGAGCCTTTACGTCAGGATCATGAGGAAGGGGTTCCAATGGATCCCAGAAAAATATAAGGAAATCTATTTCTCCTTCTGCAATCTTTGCTCCAATTTGTTGATCTCCTCCAAGAGGTCCACTATAAAATTTTATCACCTTCAGTCCAAGCTCTCTTTCTATAATATCTCCTGTAGTTCCTGTAGCGTATAAGATATGGTTAGCTAAAGTCCCTTTATTGAATTTTGCCCATTCTAATAATTCTTGTTTTTTATTATCATGGGCTACTAAGGCAATTCTTTTTTGCTTCCCCATAATGATCTCTCTATACCCCATATCTTTGCACCTCATCTATAAGACTTTGGATCAAATACATCCCTTAAAGCATCACCAAAAAGATTAAAAGCAAGAACTAATAACATTATAGCAAGACCTGGAAATACAACAGTCCAAGGAGCAGATCTCAGATATTGCCTTGATTCGGAAAGCATAGCACCCCATTCGGGAGTAGGAGGTTTTGCACCAAGTCCCAAAAAGGAAAGACCTGCCGCTTCAAGAATAGCAGAAGCTATCCCTAAAGTTGCTTGTACAATTATAGGAGCAACAATATTAGGTAAAATATGTTTTAACAAAATTTTTCCTGTACTCACTCCTACAGCTTTTGCTGCAGCAATAAAATCCTTTTCCTTAATTGAAAGAACCGAAGCCCTAACCACTCTTGCAAAGGTTGGTATAGAGACAATACCTACAGCAATCATTGTATTTTCCAACTTAGGACCTAAAACAGCTACAATACCAATAGCAAGCAATATCGTCGGAAAAGCCAGCATTATGTCAATTAATCTCATTATCACAACATCCCATACTCCTCCAAAATATCCTGAGATCAGTCCTAAAAAAACCCCAAAAGATAAAGCAAAAAAGACCGATATAAATCCTATAATAAGAGAGATTCTTGCCCCATAAATTATCCTTGTAAAAATATCTCTTCCTGCGTAGTCGGTTCCAAATAAATGTTTAGAAGATGGAGGAAGCAGTCTCTCGGTTAAATTTTGAGTGTACGGATCATATGGAGTTATAATAGGAGCAAGAATTGCCAAAAAAATAAAAGAAAAAAGCAAAAAACTACCTAAAAGCCCTGTTTTATGCCTCAAAAATTTCTTAAACATTCTTCTTGTGGGTTTTTGACAAAAATTTTCGGTTCTCATCATAAGCTTCTCCTAATAACGTATTCTTGGATCAATAAAAACATAGATAACATCTACTACGAGGTTAATCATCACAAACAAAAAAGCTGATAACAATATGGCTCCTTGAATCAAGGGGTAATCACGGGACATTATAGCATCATATACTAATCTCCCCATCCCAGGCCATGAAAATATAGTTTCTGTCATAATAGCTCCGCCAAGCAAAAAGCCAAATTCTAATCCAATAACTGTAATTATAGGTATAAGAGCATTTCTTAAAGCAGACCTTAGAATAATTTTTCTCTTAGGTAAGCCTTTAGCGTATTCTGCTAAAATATATTCTTGATTTAAAACTTCTAACATACTTGACCTTGTCATTCTTGCAATTGTCGCCATAGGTACTGATGATAACGCAATGCTTGGTAGTATAAGGTGATATAAAGAATTAAAAAAAGCTTTAAAGTTACCTGTCAATATACTATCAACTAAATAAAAATTTGTTATAACATTGAGGTTTATATCCACGTCTAATCTTCCTGAAGGAGGAAACCATCCTAAATAAAGAGATCCGAACCATATTAACATAAGACCCAGCCAAAAAATAGGCATGGAAACTCCAATAAGTGCAAGAAACATTACAAAAGAATCAATAAAAGAACCAGGTTTTAATGATGCTAAAATCCCAAAAAATATGCCAAAAAAAACTGCTATAAACATAGAGAAAAAAGTTAATTCAATGGTAGCAGGAAATCTATTCATAATCTCTTTAATTACCTTTTCCCTTGTTATAATAGACCTTCCAAGATCTCCCTTAGCAATTTGTTTCAAAAAAATTAAATACTGAACTAAAATTGGCTTATTTAAGCCAAGTTCTTCTCTTATTCGTTCGAGTTCCTGAGGAGTTGCTCTTTCTCCTAAAATTATCCTCGCAGGATCTCCTGGTATTAACCTTATTAATATAAAAGAAAAGAAAGAAACTCCAATTACAATAGGAATTAGAAGCAACAATCTTTTTATTATATATTCCCTCATCTACTTTATTACCCCTAAAACATGGGGGAGAGGACTCTCCCCCATAATTTTATTCTTTCCAAACCTTATTAAGTGGTTCACTTCCAGTAGCATGAGGAATATAATTGTGCACAGTTATTTTACCAGCAAGAGGAGGCATCGTATGAGCTAATATTACCCATGGCACATCTCTATGAACTATCTCACAAGCCTTCTCATAAAGTTTAGCTCTTTCCCTTTGATCAGATATGGTTTGAGCCTTGATAAGTATATCATGCAATTCATCGGATCTATAGAAAGCAATATTTCCTGCACTTCCTTTTACAGCATTATCTTTATCTAAAAGAACATAGAAGAAATTATCAGGATCACCATTATCCCCTGTCCACCCTAAAAATGCCATATCATGTTCGCCATTCTCAGTTTTTTGAAGATAAGTTCCCCAATCATATGTCACAATCTCAGCGTCAATACCTACAGCCTTCAAATAACTTTGTACCGCTTCTGCCACCTTCATGGGTTGTGGAATATAGGGTCTGTTAACAGGCATTGCCCACAATGTAGTCTTAAATCCATTAGAATATCCTGCTTCTGCTAACAATTTCTTCGCCATCTTGGGATCATATGGATAATCTTGAATCTTATCATTGTACCCCCATAAGGTAGGAGGAATAGGATTTTTAGCCACCATAGCAAGCCCCTTAGGATAATAAGCATCTATTATGGCTTTTTTATCTATAGCATAATTTATAGCGAGCCTTACCCTTATATCATCAAAAGGTTTTTTATCCATATTCATTGCGATATAGCACACATTTAAACTTGGTCTTATAAAAAGCTGTAAATTTTTATTTTGCTTTACTCTTTCCACATCCTCTGGATTAATACCATCGATGATGTCTACGGTTCCTGCTTCAAGCTCCATAAATCTTGCTGAATTATCTGGAATGGATCTAAATATTATCTTATCTAAGTAAGGAGGACCATCCCAATAATTCTTATTTGCCTCTAAAACAATCTTATCCCCTTTACTCCAAGAGACAAATTTGAATGGTCCAGTACCTACAGGATTTTTGAAGAAATCTTCTTTATACTTCTTAATAGCTGTAGGACTTGCTATTGCAAAACAGGGCATTGCAAGATTAGAGAGAAATGGAGCTAAAGGCTTTGTCAAAGTAATCCTCACAGTATAATCATCTACTACATCTACAGATTTAACTACTCCTGGAAATCCTCCAAACATGTACCCCCAATATTCAAACTCTCCTCCGATATGGTAAGGATTCTTAGGGTCTCTCCATCTGTCAAAATTAAATTTCACCGCCTGAGCATTAAAGGGAGTACCATCATGAAACTTTACCCCTTTTCTAAAATAAAAGGTCCAAACTTTTTGATCTTTTGAAACACTCCATTTAACAGCTAATGAGGGTACTACTTCTGTATTATTGGGTTTATACTTCACCAGGGTATCAAAAATTTGGTGAGTAACTCTCAAAGATTCACCATCAGTAACATTTATTGGATCTAATTTAACCGAGTCTCCTCCTCTCCCAAAAACTAACGTCCCCCCTCTCTTGGGAGTTTGAGAGTGAGCAAAATTTACAAAAAGAACCAAGATCAACAAAAAAATAAGATATTTCCTCATCCTAACCTCCCCATAAATTAATCAGATTTATTTTATTCGAAGGCCCCCTTGCCTATTTACTCTTGCTCTTTTAATTCAAAATCATCAATCCAAGCCCAATTACCTGTATTTCCATCTACTATTATGCTTATTTTTATTTCTCCTGTAGTAACTTCAATATCACTTATAGTAGGATTCTTCCAATTTAGCCAACCAGTATTAATTATATCAATAAATTTATCTTCACCACCATACCCACTTACTTTAAATCTTATTAAATTTTCTCCACCTCCACCCTGTATCCAAAAACTTACTTTATATTTACCAGGACTAAGATTTTTAATAACTTGGTATAGTTCAAATTTAAAGGGTTTATCAAGCCAGTAATTAAGAGCATAATCCCCTGACTTTGCGTTTTGAGGTGGGGTTGCTTTTACAACTTTTACAGCCGAGATATCTCCTTCAACCTTCCAAGGAGAAAGGGTACCAGATTCAAAACTTGGATTTTGTATATAGTTTTTCTGGCCACTTACATAAATATTTGCATATATCTCTTTCTGAATCCCCTCAATAATCCCTCTTAGTTTAAACTCTCCAGGAGTTGTAAGGAATTTGGGATCAATATTATCCCACTTAATTTTAATACTTCTAATTGAATCATCATCAAACAACACTTTAGCTTTTTCAGGCAAATTTGGAATTTCTCCTGTAGAAACTTTTATATTTACTTCTGACAATACCTCTATTGGATTAGGAGTTATCTTTTCTTTTCCATAAACAAGATTAAAAACATCTAAGGATGGAAGAGTATTACCTTTAAAATCAAATAATGCTTGATTTTCCCATGGATTACCCTCTCCTTGTTTCCATCCTGCTCCTTTAACAGGAATCCAACACCCTTCCCAATAAAATATTCCTATCCCCTTATTATTTGGAATATGAGCCACCACATCCATAATATCCCTTATGGCTGTAGCTTGCCCCTGTATTGTAGGTTTATATCCTCCTATTTTCCATAAATCTCCGCCAAAGATATTTGGATGGCCGTCAGCATCATCTAAGGTCCAAGCATAGGCGGTCTCAAAAATTGCTATTTCCTTATTTAGCCAAAGAGCAATACTGTTTAAGTTTTCCCTAAGCTCATCTATGGTACCATGCCAATAAGGATAATAGGATACTCCAATAACATCAAAATCCATTTTTAAACTTAAAACATTTCCAAAAAACCATCTAAATAAGGCACTATTTCCTCCTTCAGCAAGATGTACTGCTATTTTAATATTCTTGTCTACTCTTCTTACAGCATTGACTCCAGCGTTGAATAGTTTGACAAAATTTTCAAAACCCCCTGCATCATCTCCAACAAGTTTTCCATCTGGCCACAAAAATCCATTGTTTACTTCATTACCGATCTGTACCATATCTGGTAGAGCTTTGTTATCCTTCATGTATTTAACAACTTGATAAGTAAAATCAGAAACTGCTTTCTCAAGAGCCTTACCTTTTAAATTTTTCCATGCTTTTGGTTTTTCCTGTTTACCAGGATCAGCCCAAAAATCACTGTAATGAAAATCTACAAGCACTTTTAAACCAATAGATTTTGCTCTTTTGGCAAGCTCAGTCATATTTTTATAATCGCAGTTTCCTCCTCCATAGGGATTTCCTTTTTCATCATATGGATCATTCCATATTCTAACCCTTACCCAATTAACACCGTGATCTTTTAATATCTGAAGTGGATCTTTTTGAACCCCATTATCAAAGTATTTTCCTCCATTTTTCTCAACCTCATATACCATTGATATATCAACACCCTTAATAAAATCCTTCGATATATTTTCTATGGGATTTACTAACACTTTACTCTCTCCATATCCTGAAGTTGTCATAAAAACCCCCAGTAAAAATAATATTAACAATACTTTTTTCTTCCCCATAATATCACTCCTTTATACTCTAAATTCAATAAGTTTTTATCCTTTAACTGCTCCCTTCGTTAAACCACTGACAATATACTTTTGCAATGATAAGAATAATATAGTCATAGGTAACATGCCAAGAAGAGCAGCTGCAGTAAATAATCCCCACTCTGTTTGATAAGGTCCTGAAGAGAAAGTCCATAATCCAATAGCATAGGTATACTTTTGGGCATCTTGAAGAATTATACGTGCAAAAATGAATTCATTGAAAATACTCATAAACGTGAGAATTACTACAACAGTTAGTATAGGTCTTGCTAAGGGCAACACAATCTTGTAAAAAGTTTGAAATCTAGTAGCACCATCGATCATTGCCGATTCTTCAAGGGAATCAGGTATGGTGTCATAATATCCCTTTATGAGGTACATATTATAGGCAATATTTCCTAAATAAACAAAGGTAAGACCTGAAAGAGTATCAAGCCCAAGAAAAGGAATAAATCTACCTAAAATGTTAAGCAAGCTATATATAGCAATCATATATACTGCGCTGGGAAACATTTGAATAAGAAGCAGAGTCAAGATACCATATCTTCTACCCCAAAATCTCATCCTGCTAAAGGGATAAGCTGCAAGAGAACATATCAAAGTAGTTATAATAGCAGCAATCCCCGAAACCACGATAGAATTCCTAACCCATTTCAAAAAGTAATGCTTTGTCTTTTGTTTCCAAATCTGATCTATTCTAAATAGTTCACTATCGATCACATTAAGCCATCTCTTTGTCTCTTTAAAAGGTACATTATCCATCAAATCTCCAGCTTTTTTAGATACAATATTCATGTTAGCACTTACGAAATTAACAAAATCAGTCTTTATCAGATTGTACAAACTGTCAAGTTCAGGAAGATATGTTTTATCTCCCTGAAGACTCTTTTCAAAAAAGCTTCTCCACCTACTCTCTATAATAGATGTCAATTCATTAGCCTTTTGAAGATTCTTAGTTAAATAGGAAGAAAGGTTTTCAAATCTATCTTTTAACGTTTTATAGTCATTAAACCATTTAAATTTATCTGCTGTATTCTCAATCCTTGAACTTAAATTATCTCTTCCATACTCAATAATATAGGAAGTAACAAAATCTCTAAATTCACCCTCCCAGACAGAAACCTCATTAATTAAGGCATCCAAACCATCTACTGTTTGAAGCTTATCTAATTTCGCATCAAGAGACGAGATAAATTCTTTCAACTGGTCAACTTTTGTCAATGGTCTTACTTCTTCCTTTATGTTCTCTTCTTGATTTTGAAGAAGTTCCTTTTGCATCTCAAGAAATTCATTCTCTTGATTCAATATGGCAACTTTTCTATTGTATGCATTTAATTCTGAAACTTTTGCGTCAAGCTGATCAATTAGATTGTTAAGATTTTCAGAAACCTTTAAGAAAGAAGCTTGAAAATACAAGTATTTACTGTCAGATGTGAAATATTTTATCTTTCGAGAAAGGCTTCTAATATTCTGTAATAGCAAATCAAAGTCTAAATATTTTGAAAGTCTGTCGATTAGAGAAGAAAACACTCTGTCAAGAGAGGAGGCCTTTTTATAACTTACTAATGAATATTGATCAAGCTTGTTGTTGAGGAATGTAATTTCGTTGTTCAAAGCATTAATCTTATTATTTATCTCCAGTATTTCTCTTTGAAGAGCATCAATTTTTACCAAAACTTTATTATATTCTTCTCTATTCTGAGATATTTTATAGTTTAAATTGTTAATTCTTTCTTTCAAAATTTTCAACTCTGATAACTTTATAGACAAATTACTCTCTTCTCCTTTTTTGGGAAGATTTTCCTCCAAGTATTTCTTTAAAGCCTCCAATTGTAGGTATATGTTATTTTTTATTTCATTAGTTTTTAAAGCTAAATAATTATTCAAGTCTCTATAGCCTTTTTCTGCTTTATCATATCTACTCTTAGTTTCGTCTATATAGGATTTCAAGTTAGAAATGTCCTTTTCTATTTCCCTTTCAACTCTCCCTCTATCCCAAGTATCATAAGGAGGAGTTAACATTATAAGATTTTGAAGTTCTTGAACAAGGGCAGGCATATTTTTCTCAGGAGCAAGGAGATCTTTATAATTTTGTAAAGATATCCTTGATGAGAAAATTTTAGTAGAGAAAGCAGCTTCATCCCTCCTTATAGAGGTACTAACCACCCAAACCACAGGAAACAATATAAGAGGAATCAGGATCCAAAGAATAATATGAGTTAAAAAGTAGGTCTTTCTCTCAACCATGACTATTCACCTCTTACCTCTTCAAAAGAACCCGATATTTTAAAATTAACCAAACTTATACCAGCTACTAAGAAGAATATTAAAATAGAAATAGCACTTGCAAAACCAAATTCTTGTCCCCTTCCCTCAAAAGCAAGTTTATATACATAAGATATTAAAATATCGGTATGACCCGCTGGGGTAGTCGCAGAAACCATAGGAGGACCACCTGCTGTTAAAAGATATATTAAAGTGAAATTATTAAAAGTATAAGCAAAACTACTTATTAAAAGCGGTGCTACAATGGTCAAAAGCATAGGAAGGGTTATATATCTGAATCTTGCTATTCTACCAGCCCCGTCAATCGCGGCCACCTCATAGAGTTCATCGGGAATTGACTGTAAAGCACCCAGAGATATGGTCATCATGTATGGAAAAGTAAGCCATGTGTTTACAACTATACATATTACCTTTGCCCAGAAGGGATCATTAAACCATTTTATTGGATTTAATCCCATCATTGGAAGAATTATCTTGTTAAGAATTCCATAAGTTTCGTTAAATATACCGTTTTTCCAGGTCAAAACCGATATAAAATAAGGAATTGCCCATGGAATTATTAGAAGAGTTCTGTAAATATTTCTTCCCTTTAATCTCCTATTGTTCAAAGCAAGAGCAAAAGCAAGACCTATGGAAAAAGACAATAATACGGTAAATAAAGACCATTCCACTGTCCACATAAATATATTCAAAAATGGTCTAGAAATTCTCTCATCTTTAAAAATTCTTCCAAAATTCTCTAAACCTACAAAAGTGGTATAACCTATCAAGAAAATTCTATTACCACTCTCGTCGAGGTCGTAAAAGGAACCTTTTTCCTCTATTAATGGCTTTTGGGTTTTGGTGTTTATTATCACACTTCTTCTATAAAATTTATCTCCTTCTCTTAAATCTTCAAAGGAAAGTCTATACAATCTATTTATAAAAAAGAACTTCCACTTACCATCAGTGTCAACCTTTATTCCTATTATTCTT
This sequence comes from Dictyoglomus turgidum DSM 6724, assembly GCF_000021645.1. Classification (NCBI taxonomy): domain Bacteria; kingdom Pseudomonadati; phylum Dictyoglomota; class Dictyoglomia; order Dictyoglomales; family Dictyoglomaceae; genus Dictyoglomus; species Dictyoglomus turgidum. The sequence goes on along the minus strand of NC_011661.1, from coordinate 878,727 downwards.
CCTCTTTCCTGATCTAAATATTCTGTATTAGAAAGATACTTTTGAACTAACAGAACAAAATAATAAGTATTTTTTTCCAAATCAGAACTTTCAGAAGAATACATCAATCTGTAGACTTTATTATCTAAAATTATTTTCTCTGCATTCTCCAATGAAGGTTGAAATTCATAAACCATTCCATCTCTCTCTATCTTTGAAGAATTCACTTTAAAGAGCCTACCTTCTCTAAGTAAAACCTCGGTACCTTTTCTAATAGTAGGAATAGGAGTTTTTCCTAAATAGTTTTCCCCATTTATCTTAAACAGAATAAGAAAGTCTTCTGTGGGTTTTAAATTCTCATATACAGTAAAGATCTTAAAATCTATAGGGTTTTTCTCTATCACATAAGTATAGTTAGGATCATACAACAATCTCTCAACTGCCTCTTCACGAGTAAATATATGTCCAGTCCCATAATTAGTAAAGGCAGTTTTTATAGTAAAATATATGGGATAAATAACAAGTAAAAATAAAAAAATAAGAGCAGGAATTGTGTATCTGTATGGATACGCTTTTGGATTAAAGATGAAAAAGTCAATAAGAAGTAAGGCAATTATAACAACAATACCAAGTTCATAATAATAATTCTGAATTAGATAGACTCCTGACCAAAAAAGAAGACCATTAATTAATGCTAATATAAACCATAAAATAAGTTTTATTACTTTTGAAGTCAAACTATCTACCTCCTAATAGGCCCGGGAATACCCCGGGCCTTTTTTCTATCTCTTAATTTGAGCTTTTATAGCTTTTACTGCATTTTCTAAAGCTTCCTCAGGAGTTGCTTTACCATTTACAATTAGATTAAGAGCATCATTCATAGCACTCCAAACAAAGGCCATCTCAGGAACATTAGGCATAGGTATACCATTTGCTGCACTCTTTGTAAAACCAACAATATCTGGATTATCCTTAATCATAGCAAGAACATCTTTTCTTGCAGGAATTCTTGGATCAGCAAGATAAATCTTATACATGGTATCTTTTGTGGCTATATAATTGAGTACAAAATCCCTTGCAAGAATCTTATTAGGAGATTTTGCATTTATCATGAAACCTTGAACTCCTACGAAAGGTTTTGCTACAACCCCTTTTTCTAAGCTTGGAATTACTGCTACTCCATAGTTTATACCCGCATCCTTATAAGCTTTCACTGCCCATGGACCATTAATTATCATTGCTGCTTTTCCTTCTTTAAACATTGAATCCATTATCTGATAGTTATCTCCAGGAGTCAAAATCTTTTCGTCAAATAGCCTCTTCCAAAGTTTTGCACCCTTTATAGCACCAGGATTTGCAAGCCCAATATCAGAGACATCAAGGCCTTTTGATGTTTCCTTAAATACATATCCTCCATAACCGAAAAGAACAGGTGCCACATAATAGAATTCTGCTCCACTGGTTATAAAGCCTCTTACTTTTCCTTTATAAGCAGTATCTATCCTTTTAGCCGTTGAGATTAAAGCATCAAAGGTTGAAGGAGGCAGTTTTACATAATCTTTATTGTAGATTAGTGCAATAGCCTCCATAGCGTAGGGTAATCCATAAAGCTTACCACCATAAGAAAAAGCATTCAAAGCAGTAGTGTAAAATTGATTTTGGTCTTTAAATTGAGCTATTGGTTCTAATAAGCCGTTTACTACAAGTTCTCCTACCCAATCATGGGCACCTACAATCACATCTGCACCTTTACCTTGAGGGGCAGCAGTCAAAAAGTTAGGCTTAATAGAACCAAATTCCACATACTGAACGTCAACACTGACACCGTATTTTGCCTTAAACTCCTCTCCTAATCTCTGGAGGATATCCACTTGTTTTTCAGAGCACCAGACAGTAATCTTATTAGTTTGAGCACCTGTCAAACTAAGGAAAAGAAGCATCAAAGAAATCAACATTAGCACATAACTTAACTTTCTCATAGTGAACCCCCTTTCAAAAGGTTTATTGGAAAAGCTATTTATTTTTTTAATTTTTTTCTTTTCACCTCCCCTTGTACCAATTTAAAACCACCTATCAATTCATCAGTGTTTCTCTTATAATAAGCTTAGCAGATACTAAAACTCGTTTATTAGAAATAATTTTCTTTTTGTTTATTATATCATCCAAAAGCTCTATTATTTCGCTTATAATTTTTTCCACATCCCACTTAAAAGTAGTTAAGTTAGGAACAACCTCTTTGGCTAATGGAATATCATCACATCCAATTATGCTCAATTCTTTACCCACTAAAATTCCAGATTCTTTTAATCTCTGAATTAAACCTATAGCCATCCAATCATTTGCCGCAAAGATGCCAATTTTACTCTTCCTCTCATTATTAAAAATGTCTAAGATTTTCTCTCCAAGCTCATAACCAGATTTATAGTTCATTTTACCTTCAATTATCTCATACTTTATACCTTCTTCAATTTTCACCCTATCCAAGAAACCTAATTTCCTTAAACGAGCTGCAGTATATCTTTCTGGACCACAAAGATGTATAATATAATTATGTTTTCTCTTAATAAAGGCTTCAGCCGCAGACCAGCCTATCTTATAATCATCTACAGAAATTTGAATAATCTTATCATGATTGAAGTACTGCTCAATAGAAATTAAATATTGGAATTTCTCTTTGAGTTTTTCAATGGATTCGTCATTAATCAAACCTACCAGTAATAACGGAATGTCTCTATTTCGGTTTTTTATTACCTTGTCCATAGATATAAAATTCAAGCTAAAACCCCTCTCAGTAAGCCTATTTGTTAGAGCCACAAAAAATTTAGAATAAAAAGGATCTTCAGTTTTTAAATCGGGAGAATTCAAAACATACACATGTTTCTCCTTTTTGGGGACAATATAAGTTCCTTTTCCTTGAAATTGTACTATTATCCCTTCTTCTATGAGTTCCTTCATTACGCTTCTTATGGTAGTTCTACTTACATTAAAAGTTTGAGCAAGTTCCCTCTCAGAGGATAATTTTACATAATCCTCTTTCCTATTCTTTTCAATTATCTTTAAGAGTTCCTCTTTAATTTTCTCTTTAATCAAAGGGGAAATTTTCATATTTCAACCAATTTAATACCACTTTTAATTAAAAGGTATCATATTTAACACAAATAGTCAATAGAGGATCAAGACCATATTTCTAGGGGATATAAGAAAAAAGAAGAGGGGGAGTTAATTCTCCCCCTTTTTATACCTACTCTACTTTAATCTCACTTGCAAATTTTCTTTTTTCTGTTATTACTTTTGTCTCAAGTACTTCAAAGGTTCCTGTAAGTCTTATATCTTCAGAAGAGCTTCCAATCATTATCTCAAAAATACCTTTTTCTACAACAAATCTCATAAACTCATCATAGAAAGCAAGCTGCTCAGGATAAAGAATAAAGGTTACTCTTTTTGACTCTCCAGGCTTAAGATGTATTTTCTTAAATCCTTTCAACTCCTTAACAGGTCTTTCTAAGCTCGCTACTTGGTCATGAACATATAATTGAACTACTTCTTCTCCCTCTCTGACTCCTGTATTCTTAATAGTAAAACTAATTTCTACTTTCTCTAAAGCATTCACCTTTTCTGGATGAATCTTCAGATTAGAATACTCAAAAGTGGTGTAAGAGAGACCATGTCCAAAAGGATACAAGGGTTTGGCTGATTCTTCCACATAATCGGTAAAGGCTGAAGGCTTCCTATTATAGTAAACAGGTACCTGTCCTGTTACAGCAGGAAAAGAAATAGGTAATTTTCCAGATGGATTATAATCTCCAAAAATTACATCAGCTACAGCATCTCCACCTTCTTCACCTGGATACCATGCTTCTAATATCGCATTGAGATTTTCATGCTCCCACTTTAATGCCTGAGGTCTCCCATTAACAAGTACAAGAACAATAGGTTTACCAAGTTTATGAAGTTCTCTTAACAGGTCTCTCTGTATTCCAAAAAGTTCAAGAGTTGTTCTATCATTACCTTCACCAGAGATTCCTCTGTGGAACAAACCGCTTTCCTCACCCATTACCGCTATAATCACATCAGCCCTCTTAGCAATCTCTATTGCCTCGTCAAATCCCTCTTTAGAATCACTAAGAATTTCACAACCCTTAGCATATAAAACTTGAGTTTCAGCTGATACTTTATTCTTAATTCCTTCAAGAATACTTACTGTTCTTACCGCACATTCCTCAGGTATCTTTACTCCCTCAAGGGTTTCCGATACTGATGGTATATGAGCAGTATAACTATAATCTCCGTGTAGATTTCTGGGATTATCTGCATTAGGGCCAATCACTGCAACTGTTCTAATATTCTTAGAAAGAGGTAATATTCCGTCATTCTTAAGGAGCACTATAGACCTTCTTGCAACCTCTCTTGATAATTCTCTAAACTCCGGTTTATCAAAAATATCATACACTTTCTTAGGATCCTTCTCTAAATCACCATCAAATAATCCGAGCATAAATTTTGCCCTTAGAACTCTTTCAACAGATGCATTTATAACTTCTTCAGAAATAAGTCCTTCTTTTACTGCTTGAATCAAAGGCTCTCCATAACAGTCCACGCTTGGTAATTCAATATCAATTCCAGCTTCTAAAGCAAGAACAGCTGCTTCTTTTGCATCTTTTGCTACTCTATGAAAATTTTCTAACATTCTTATAGCGATATAATCAGATACTACATAACCTTTAAAACCCCATTCCCATCTTAGAATCTTTGTTAACAAAAATTTTGATGAAGCACAAGGTACACCATCTATCTCATGATATGCATTCATCAAAGAACCAGCTTGACCCTCTTTTATTGCTACCTCAAAGGGGAATAAAAATACTTCTCTAAGCTCTCTTTCTCCAACCTTAGCAGGGCCCAAATTTCTTGCCCCCTCAGAAATACCGTAAGCTGTAAAATGTTTAACTGTAGCAATAATTCCTTCTCTCCAATCTTCTCCTTGAAGCCCCTTTACATACTCTGCAGCCATTCTGGACACAAGATAAGGATCTTCTCCAAAGGTCTCTTCTGTCCTACCCCATCTTGGATCTCTTGGAATATCAAGAACAGGGGAAAGCCCTTGATGCACATTAGCTGCTCTCATATGCTGTCTTATAACATCACTTACTCTTCTTATGAGTTCAGGTTCAAAAGTGCTTGCCATACCAATAGCCTGAGGAAATACTGTTGCCCCCTTTGCCATAAATCCACTAAGACATTCTTCATGAATTATTGCAGGAATACCAAGTCTTGTTTTCTCCTTTAAAAATTTCTGAATTTTATTAGCAAGTTCAACAGCCCTTTCTGGATCCATTCCTTTTTCTCCTGCCACTCGAGAGATTTGTCCAATCCCATTCTTTAAAAGTTTCTCCGCCTTCTCCTCAGAAAAATTGCCACTCTCATCCACTAACTCTTTCCCAAAAACCGACTGTAGCTGAGCAATTTTTTCCTCAAGGGTCATTTTTGAAATTAAATCTCTAACTTTCTTTAAGATTTCTTTTTCCTCCATTGCTTTACCTCCCTTAGAAAAACGTTTTTACACTTAGTAATTATATCCAAACTCATATAAAAATGAAAGAGACAATTTAAACATTTTCAAAGCAATGCTTTATATATACCCAAATATATAATATAATAAGACAATTCTAAAAATTAGTTTTAGGAGGATACTTAATGAACAATAATACAAAAATACAATTTAAAGTGGTAACCGATAGTACTGCCGATATACCAGAAGAAATTAGCAAAGAATTGGAAATAGAAGTAATACCCTATTACATACACCTGCAAGAAAAAGCTTTTCAGGAGAATGTAGATATAACTCCGGAATATATTTGGAATTATATGGAGAACCTTGAAGATTTATCCAAATTACCTAAGACCGCCTGTCCTGGAGTTGGAGAGTACTATGAGGCTTTTAAAAAAATATTGGAAAAAGGAAAAAAAGTGTTAAGCATCCACATGACTTCATGGGGAAGCGGAGCCTTTCAATCAGCAAATACTGCAAAGCAGATCCTTAAAGAAGAAAATCCAAATTACGAAATAGAAGTCATAGATTCAAAAAGTGTATCTTTGGGTACCGGCTTTATGGTAATAGAAGCAGCAAAAGCATCTCTTAACGGATGGAATATTAAAGAGACTATAAAACATATCAGTAAAATCAGAGAAAATTTATTCCATGCTTTTACAAATGACACTCTTAAATTTCTTGCAGCTGGAGGAAGAATAGGAAAAGCCCAATATCTTCTTGCAGAAGTTTTGAAAATAAATCCCATAATCTCGGTGAATCCCGAAGGGGTTTTGGTCGCTTTAGATAAAGCCGTAGGAAGATTAAAAACATATCAAAGAATAGTTTCTCATATGCAAGACTTTTTTAAAGATAATAAAGTTTTAAATGTGGGATTTTTACATGCAAATGCCATGGAAGAGATAAACAAAATAAAAGAAGAGATTTCAAAAGTATTTGAGTTAAGAGACATAATAGTGAATAAGCTAAGTGCAGCACTAAGCGTACACTCAGGACCAGGAACGATAGGAGTAATAGCCTACCCCTTAAGTCTGTCTCTTGATATTGAATCGAGATAAATTTTTGTATATAATCTTAAAAAATTACCTTCGGGGCAGGGTGAGAGAGGAACAATAAAAGTTCCTCTCAATTCCCGACCGGCAGTGATGGTATCTCCAAATATGGGGATACCTAAGCCTGCGAGCAAGCCTAAAGGGCTTGCAGATCTGGTGAGAATCCAGAGCCGACGGTATAGTCCGGATGGGAGAAGGTAATTTAATTTTTTGATAAAAAAGCCCTGAAGGTATATACCTTCAGGGCTTTTTTTATATAAAAAACAAAAAGGAGGTAAGATCATGGGTACTAAAAAACTTGTATTTGTGTCAATCCTTACTGCATTATCAATCATTCTTTCCATCACTATCTATTTCCCCATTCTTCCCCAAGCCCCATATCTACTCTATGATCCAGGAGATATTCCATTAATACTAATCTCAACCCAAGTAGGAATATCTCACGGTATACTTGCAACCCTAATTGTAGCTATATTAATGGCAGTTCTAACTGGACAAGGAGGTCCCATTGGAGCATTAATGCATTTTTTAGCCTCAGGCACATTAATTGTCGTATCAGGCTATGTCTACACAAAGACTAAGAATTTAATATTAGGTCTTACATTTGGAACCATTAGTATGGCTATAGTTATGGCTGTGGCAAATATCATATTCACCCCTATATATTTAGGGGTACCAAGAAATACTATTTATCCATTAATTTTTCCTGTCATTATTCCCTTTAATTTAATAAAAGCAGGAATAAACTCCATAATAACTTATATATTGTTATCCATATCCCTCATCAGGACTTATTTTGAAAAGATGAAGGGATAGAGATAAATAAAGACATAAGTATCAAAAGAGCTCCTATGATTTGAAGATGAGTCAATTTTTCAGAAAGAAGTATAAAGGCAAATAATGTAGCAAAAACTGGTTCTAAATTGTATATTAAAGCAGATTTAGTAGGAGGTACATACTTTTGACCAATAAGTTGCAGAGTCAGAGTAAAAGCTGTAGCAACAACTCCTAAGTAAACAATAGGCAAAGAATTTTGAAAAATAAAATATAAGGGGAGATTTCTTGGTTCAAAGAACAAAAAAAACAAAAAAGAAAATATGGCAGTAAACAAAATCTCAGAAAAAGCCAGATCAAATACTTCTCTATGTTCCACCACATAAGAAATATACACAATCTGGAGAGCATATAATACAGCACATATAAACACCAAGAAATCTCCCCAATTAATTTTAGAAACCACTGAAAAATCTGTGGTTAAAAAAATAAGCCCTATAAACCCTATAATTACAGCAAGCCATAAATTCCAATAAATTTTGTTCTTAAAAATGAACTTCTCAAAGAAAGGTACTAAGAGAATTGAAATACCAGTAATAAAGGCGGTTTTAGTAGCAGTGGTATATTGCAGTCCAAAGGTTTGAAAAGCAATAGCGCTAAAATTTATCAATCCAAGAATAATACCTGACCGGTTTACAGATATTCTTTGTTTTTTAAGTTTTAAAAATAAAAATAAAAATAAAGCTCCAAAAAGAAACCTAAGGAAAAGAAGAAAAAAGGGTGTGAACACCTTAAGAGCAATCTTTGTAAAAGAAAAAGTACTACCCCAAATAAAAGTTACCAGTATAAGGATAAAGAACCCTTTAATTTCTTTACTTTCCATACAGAATTGAATTATACCACAATAATTTACAAAACAAGATATTTAAGTTAATATAAAAGAAACATCTACCAAAAAGAGGTGAACTTTATGATGGTAGAGGTTTACGTAGCAGGATTAAGTTTAGACCCACAAACAAACCAGTTTGTCGTAATACTCCGTGAAAAGAGCGAAGGCAAAAGATTTCTTCCTATATGGATAGGTCCTTTTGAAGCCAATGCTATCGCAATCGCCCTTGAAAAGATAGATATAGGAAGACCTCTTACTCATGATCTTATGAAAAACATAATTGAAGCATTAGATGCTAAAGTAGAGAAAGTATTTATTCACTCTTTAAAAGAAAACACTTTTTACGCAACTATTTATATAAATATAGATGATAAAACCTTAGAGGTAGACTCAAGACCATCGGACGCCATGGCTCTTGCTTTAAGAACAAATTCTCCCATCTATGTGGATTCAAAACTCATAGAAGAAGCAGGCTTTGTGGAGGAGTATAGTGCTGAAGAAGAATTAACTAAGCTTCTTCAAGATTTAAACCCTGATGAATTTAAAAAACAATAAATAGAGTTATAGGAGGGTCTGTAGAAAAATGAAGTACGCTCTTATCAGCGTTTGGGATAAGACAGACCTTGAAAAACTTTGTAACAAAATAGTAAATCTAGGATATGGTCTTATTGCCACATCCTCTACTGCAAAATATCTTAGGGAATATGGCTTTAAAGTAAAAGAAACCTCAGAAATTACAGGCTTCTCTGAACTTATTGGAGGAAGAGTTAAAACCCTACATCCCAAAATATTTGCAGGAATATTAGCAAGAAGAGATAATCCAAAGGACATAGAGGATCTTGAGAAAGAAAGTATACCTGTTATTAATATAGTAGTATGCAATCTATATCCTTTCCAGCAAGTAATAAAAAAAGAAAATGTAACCTTAGAAGAAGCTCTTGAGAATATAGATATTGGTGGAGTTTCACTTCTTAGAGCTGCAGCTAAAAATTTTCCTCATGTACTTGTAGTTCCATCCCCCAAATATTATGAGGAAGTTATAGATTATTTAGAAAAGGGTGGAGATGATATAGAATTTAGAAGAAAAATGGCTATAAGAGCCTTTTCTTTAACCAGTATTTATGACAATATTATATCAGGCTATCTTGCTCAAAATTTAGAAGAGAATATTGCCCTTTATCTCACTAAAAAATTAGACCTAAGGTATGGGGAAAATCCCCAACAAAAAGCAGGATTTTACATGTTAGATGATGAAGACCCACCTTTTATTCAATACCAGGGAAAAGAGCTTTCATACAATAATTTGTTAGATACTGACTCTGCCTGGAACCTAATAAAAGAATTTAACGAACCTACTGTAGCTATAATAAAACATAATAACCCTTGTGGTGTTGCTTCTGACAATGATACTTTAAGGGCTTTTATTAAAGCCTTTGAAGGGGATCCTGTTTCAGCCTATGGAGGAATCATAGCATGTAATTTTGAAGTGGGAGAGGATTTGGCAAAAGAAGTTATAAAACACTTTTTTGAAGTCATAGTAGCGCCTTCTTACAAAGAAGAAGCCTTAAAGATCTTTTCTCAAAAGAAAAATCTAAGGGTCTTAAGATATAGAGAAGATATATTAGAAAACCCCTTTGAGATAAGATCCCTTAGAAGGGGATTTTTAATCCAGACCTTTAACAGAATCCTCTTTGATAACCATGAGGTTAAGACATCCCATAAGCCCACAGAAAAGGATATAGAAGAATTAATATTTGCACTAAAAGTGGTAAAACATGTTAAATCAAATGCTATCGTAGTAAGTAAAGAGAAGCAAACCTTAGGCATAGGAGCGGGACAAATGAATAGAGTAAATTCAGTAAAAATTGCTTTAGAACAAGCAGGAGAAAAAGCTAAAGGAGCCTACCTTGCATCAGACGCCTTCTTTCCTTTCCCAGATTCTATAGAAATAGCAGCAAAATACGGAATAAAAGCCATAATACAACCTGGAGGTTCTATAAGGGACAACGAGGTCATAGAAGCAGCCGAAAGACACGGAATCATCTTAGTAATGATATCTTCAAGACACTTTAGACATTGAACCTAATTGAAGACATTTTTAAAGTACTTTTTGACAAATATGGACCTCAATACTGGTGGCCTGCAGATACACCTTTTGAGGTAATCATTGGTGCAATTTTGACTCAAGCTACTAACTGGAGAAACGTGGAAAAAGCTATAAGAAATCTCAAAGAGGAAAATTTGCTTGATCCTTTTAAACTTTATTCCCTTAACGAGGAAAAACTCTCTGTATTAATAAAACCAGTAGGTTTCTATAAAATAAAGGCTCAAAGATTAAAGAATTTTATCAATTATTTTGTAAAAGAATACCACGGAGATCTTTTAGCCATGAATAGAAATCCTACCAGAGAATTAAGAGAAGAGTTACTTAAGATAAAAGGTTTAGGAAAAGAAACTGTAGATTCAATTTTACTTTACGTTTTCAACAGGCCTGTCTTTGTGATAGACAATTATACAAAGAGGATTTTTTCATGCTTAGGAATAGGTAGCTTTGACCTACCTTATGAGGATTGGCAAAAAATATTTCACAATTCTCTATTTCCCATATATCAGCTCTTTCAAGAATATCATGCTTTAATTGTAGAACACGGAAAGAGAAGTTGCAAGAAATGTCCAAACCATTGTTTCCTTAGGAGGTATTTATTTAACAACAGGATCTTTTATAAAAGTAGAAATTATTTTACTTAAATAATCCTTTGGAAAATCGCCTATGAGCAAGTAAAAATTATCTCCATCAACCCAAGAAATAGACTTCCACAAAACATTAGAATCATAAAAGACATGAAAATTATCTATATCCGTAGGTTTTCCTGGAAGCTTAAAAGGCATTAATCCCTTAAAAAGAGACGCATCATTTAAGCCGTCAGTATACTTGAAGTAATGAGTAAACTTATCATCTCTCTCCCATATGGTATAATACTTAATAAGGGAATATCCTAAGGAAAGTTCCGAAGGCACACTTGCATTTTCTAATTTCTCTTCCCTTAATTTTGTTTCCTCCATTTTCACATTTTTATCCTTAAGGATATTCGAATCAAATAGATCATTTTGCAATTTAGGATTAAAGCCTATCTCAACAAACATTATTCTTCCAATCAAAACTCCATCACTATTATATTTGTCAATTCTTAAAGGAATATACTTATCTTTATCAATCCAAAGCCTTAAAACAACCTTTTTAGTATATACAGAACTAATAGTCAAAACATAAACCTTTCTTCCAAGATATACCTCTTCTCTCTCTAATTTAGTAGAGAAATTCTTTTTAATAAGATTTAACCTCTTATTTATTTCGTCTTTATTTAAAAAGATAGTACTTGAGGGAGAGATCTTAACCAAATTCTTCTTAGGATCAAAATCATATTGAAACTTTCCATCATCTATGTTGATTCTTCCGAGCATAAAGGGAGGAGAAAGAAAATCTCTCCTGACCATATATTTGCCGTTAGCAATAACCTTTGCCATACTTGTTTTTGGAAAATCAGGATTATCAAACAAGATCGACACTTCTATCCCCTCATAGGAAATCTTGCCACTATTTAAACCATAGTTTTTGATTATTTCCATAGGGTCAATAGCAAATATAGGAATGAAAAATAAGACAACTAATGTGGTGGAGAGAATTTTATTCATTGTTATTCTCTAAATATAACCAATTCAACTAAGTTATTTTCACGGGTAAAAGTAGAATTAATCATTTTTCCATGTAATTCATAATATACATAAGTATTATTTTGTTTGCTCAAAAACTGATTAAAATAGCTTTGAATAACAAAAATCAAACCCAAAAATATGGCAGCAGTACCCAAAACTATAAAAATTTTCCTCCAATTGATATAAGATGTGTTTCTTTCATCTCCAAGGGCTATTTTGGTCCATAACCTTTTAGAGAAATCTTCCGAGGGTATTATCTCAGGAATTTCATGAAGTTCTTTTATTAATTTTTCAAGAGTTAACAACTCCTTCTTACACTCAAGGCAATAAGAAAGATGCTCTTCTATCTCCATCCTTTTTGCGGGAGATACTTCCCCATCTATATATGCGGAAAGAAGTCTTCTTACCTCTTTACAACGCATAACTCCCTACTTCCCTTAACAACTTTTCTTTTAACTCCCTTCTTGCTCTAAAAAGGCGAGATTCTACAGTGCCCACAGGACATTTAAGAATATTTGAGATCTCTTCGTAAGATAGTCCTTCATACTCTCGCAAAATTAAAACCTCTTGGTATTCCTTAGGAAGTTCTCTTATCAATTTTTGTAATTTACTTCTTATATCCTCTCTCTCTACTACCGAAAGAGGATCTTCTTCTTCGCTGGGAATAACTTTTTCAAAGGTGTCTTCTTCATCCTCCTTCATTGGCTCATCTAAGGAATACATTTCTTTATTTTTCCTTTTATAATCATAAGCCACATTCATAGTAATCCTATAGATCCAAGTAGAAAACTTTGCCTCTCCTCTAAATCCCTTGATATTCTTAAAAATTTTAATAAAAACCTCTTGAGCAAGATCCTCTAAATCAGGAATATTCCCCAATTGTAGATAAAGAATGTTCAAGACCTTCTTTTCGTACCTTTTTACTAATATATTAAAGGCCTCTTTATCTCCATTCTTTATCAAAGATATCAAAGACTGATCAGAAAGCTTATTTTTCTCCTCCCAGCCGAGGGGAGACGGCTGGGAGGTATGAGTTGAAAGGGGGTACTTTCCTTTAATTACATTAATTATACTTTTTTCCATATTTTTCCCTTCTTTTCAAAAATTTAGAATACTTTAATCTTTATATTATATCTCCACATTATTCTTGTAAGGATCCTAAATTGATTTTGGTCAAGTACTTGCTTCAACTCATTGAGCATAGCAGTTCTTTTTTCCCTTATCTCATTTCTTAGCTTCTGTATCTTATCTTTAATCTCTCTTTGCTTACTTTGTTCATTAATACCTAAAGCCCTCATCTCTAAATTTTTATTCCTTAATTCTATCCTCAGATTTCTAATATCATCCATATACTTGTTTAATATTTCCGCTACTTTTTGTCTTTGCTCTTCCTTGAGCTTCAGAGCATTAGAAAGATTATTTATAAGATCCTTTTTAAATTCAGCAAAAAGCTTGTTCTCTATATCTTCTAACTGAGTCAAATATTTCTGAAGTTCATCAGAATTTACCTTTCCACTTCTTAAAAGAAGTTGAATCTGAGCTTGGATCCTATCCCTCTCTCTTATCAGATTCCTAAATTCCTGAGAGAACTGCAAACTATTTTGGAGCATTAATCTATCTCTCTCAATCACTCTTATCCTTTCTCTTTGCACCACAGGCGTACTTCTAAATGAAGAAGCATACGAAAAAGCCAACATCATTGTTAGCAGTACTAAAACTACCCCCAATATTTTTACAACCTTTTTCATGTCTACCACCTCCCTTTTTACACCTTCTTACTGCATTTGACGTGCTTTTTCTATTTTTTATTCCAAAAATATCATTCCTTATCCCAACCTCTAGACCTATTCACAGCTTCCTTCCATTTTGATAAATAATATCTTCTTTTTTCCTCAGGCATACAAGGAGTAAATACCTTTTCTTCTTTCCAAATTCTCTTAATTTCATCAAGATCTTTCCATATCCCTACTCCAAGACCTGCGAGAAAAGCTGCTCCAAGAGAGGTAGTTTCAGTAATATAAGGTCTTATAACTTTTAAATTAGAAATATCTGATTGAAACTGCATGAGAAAATTATTTGCTGAAGCACCTCCATCCACTCTTAATTCTTTTATTTTAATACCTGTCTCTTGCTCCATAAGCTCTACTACATCATTAGTTTGATATGCTATGGATTCTAAAGCAGCTCTCACCAGATGTTCCTTCTTTGCCCCTCTGGTAAGTCCAATAATTAAACCTCTTGCAAACATGTCCCAATAAGGTGCTCCAAGCCCTACAAAGGCTGGAACAAAATATACCCCACCGTTATCCTCAACCATCTTAGCTAAGATTTCGCTTTCTGAAGAACTCTTAATAAGTCCAAGATTATCTCTCAGCCACTGAATTACCGCTCCTGCTATAAAAATACTACCCTCCAATGCATAGTTAACTTTTTCTCCAATTCCATAAGCAATAGTAGTTATTAATCCCTTTGAAGAATATTTAATATTTTCACCCGTATTAAGAAGGATAAAACATCCCGTTCCATAGGTGTTTTTCACAACTCCTTCTTCAAAGCCACACTGTCCAAACAAAGCTGCCTGCTGATCACCCGCTATTCCTGTTATGGGAATCTCCACACCATCAAAAATATTACAGACTCCATAAAAATAACTGGAGGGGAAGGTTTTAGGAAGCATGCTTCTTGGAATATTCATTATCTCCAAAAGTTCATCATCCCAATCTAAATTTTTTATGTTGAATAACATAGTCCTGGATGCATTAGTATAGTCTGTAGCATGCACTTTTCCTCCTGTTAAGTTCCATATAAGCCATGTATCCACAGTACCAAAAAGCAATCTTCCTTCTTCAGCCTTTTCTCTTGCCTCGGGTACATTATCAAGAATCCACTTTATCTTAGGACCTGAGAAATACGCATCTATGACAAGTCCAGTTTTTTCTTTAATAACCTCTGAAAGTCCATTTCTTTTTAATTCTTCACAGTAATCTGCAGTTCTTCTACATTGCCAGACTATAGCATTATATATGGGTTGTCCTGTATGTTTGTCCCACACAATAGTAGTTTCCCTTTGGTTTGTAACTCCAATAGTAGAAATTTCTTTAGGTTTTATTTTTGCCTTTTCTATTGCCTCAATCATTACTTCCCTTTGAGAATTCCATATATCCCATGGATTGTGTTCTACCCAGCCAGACTTCGGAAAAATTTGAGGAAATTCCTTTTGAGCCACACTTATAACATTTCCCAATTGGTCAAAAATAATAGCTCTTGAGCTTGTAGTACCTTGATCCAAGGCAAGAATATACATCAACATCAACCTCCCCCTCAAATATTTTTCCATTTTAATTTTCTTATTTTTTCTTTAAGTAATCAATAAGATCGTTAAGTTGTTTCTTATAAATAGATAAATGATAAAAAGGATTTAATGGTTTTCCTTTACTCCAAGCATCCATAAATTTTTGAAATTCTTGTCTTTCTCTTTCACTCATTTGAAAATTCTGTTGATTTCTCAACTGAGGGTTAAATTGAGGCTGTTGCGAGGAAGATTGTTGCTGAGACATTTTTTGTCTCATTTCTTCTATTCTCTTTTGCCTCTCTATCTGTAGTTTATCAAGATAAGTTAATTGTGCATCTGTAAGTGTCCCCTCAATGCGACTAATAAATTTATCAGCCTCTTTTTTAGGTAATTCACTCATTTTCCCAAGCTCTTGAAGAATAGAAATAAGCTTCCTAGCCTGATCTTTTGTTATGGCAACTTTTTTATCCTTATCCAGTTCTCTCAAGTCTCTTATCAATCTTGTCAAATATTGCACCTCTTGAGACATAAAACCTCTTCTTGGAGTTTGGGTCTGAGTTGTTTGAGCATTAACTACAGAGACAAAAAAAAGAATTATAAATACAAGACCTAAAACCGCTTTTATCCTTCTCATCTTTCCACCTCCTCATTCATACCTTAAGGCTTCAATAGGATTCAGTTTTGATGCCCTATAAGCTGGATAATATCCAAAGAATATTCCCACAAGAGCAGAAACTGTAAAAGACAATACCACAGGATACAAAGTTACAACAGCGGAAAGACCTGATAGAGATTTTATAACTTGAGAAAGTACAATTCCAACTAATATTCCAAATATACCCCCAGCAACGGATACAATAACTGACTCCGTCAAAAATTGATATAATATGTACCTTGCTTTTGCTCCAACTGCTTTCCTTATTCCTATCTCTTTTATTCTTTCCGTTACATTAACAAGCATGATATTCATTATCCCAATTCCTCCCACAAGGAGAGATATAGCAGCAATCCCTGCTAAAAACAAAGTTAATGTCTGCATAGACTGGTTTAATGACGAAAGTATAGTGAGCTGATTTTGCACCATAAAATCATCATTATTAGGATCTGTTATTTTATGTCTCTTTCTCAAAATATCCTCTATTTGAGATTGCAAGTCATTCATTACATCGGGACTTATGGCAGAAATGTATATATTATTTAAAGAATTTCCACCTTGGATCTTTCTTTGAAAAGTGGTTAAGGGAATAAATATCATATCATCAAGATTAGCAAAGCCTCCAAGTTGTCCCTGAGGTTCAAGTACTCCTACAACTTTGAAAGTAACACCTGCAATTTTTATGCTCTGTCCAATAGGATCATCATTACCAAATAAAGTTTCTGCTACCGATGCTCCTAAAACCGCTACCTTCTTGCTGGCTTTATACTCCTCTTCAGAGAAAAAAGATCCATTAGCAACCTTTACTTCTCTCACTTTTAAATAATCAGGAGACGTCCCAATTACTTGGGTATTTGTATTTTCAGACTTATATTTCACCTGAACATTTCTGGAACTATAAGGTACTATAGCTACAACCTTATTTGGATCTAATTCTTTCGACAAAGCCTCGTAATCATCATTAGTAATAGAGCTTCTTGGAGCACCTCTTACAAGACCTATCCCTCTTCCGAATCTTGGAAAGACTGTTAATAAATTTGATCCCAAAGAAGTAAATTGCTTCTCAATGGTAGCTTTTGTTCCTTCCCCCAAAGACATAAGAGTGACCACAGCGGCAACTCCGATAATAATTCCTAAGGTAGTGAGAAATGTTCTTAATTTATTTGTAGAAAAACTATGAAGAGCCATTTTTATTATTTCTAAGAACATATCTTTCACCTACCTTAAAGGAACTCCTGGAATCCTTATTTGTAATTGTTGATTCCTACTAGTATTAGAGGATGTACTTGAAGATGGAACAATAACTACATCACCTTCTTTCAGTCCACTTTCCACCACCACATTTGTCCCATCATCTTCTCCGAGGGTTATTCTGACCAACTCCCTTGATCCATTAGGTTTCAATACCTCCACATAACTTCTCCTCTCGGTTTTCTGTACTGCCTTAAGAGGAACAAGAAGAACATTCTTTCTTTCTAAAAGGATAATATCTCCATCGGCACTCATTCCTACTTTTAACCTAAAATCTTTATTAGGAACTCTAACTCTCACTTTAAAGATAGGGATGTTATTGGAAATTGTTGCTGTAGGAGATATTCTAATAACTTTACCCTCAAATTCCTCATCAGGAAAAGCATCTAAGGATATTCTCACAGGAAGCCCCACAAAAACCTTACCTATATCGGTCTCATCCACTTCAAGAGAAAGTTCCACATTTTTAGTATCAAGAAGGGTCATCAACGTGACATTTGAAGATATATTCTGGCCCTTAACTACATTTACATTTGCCACAATACCTGAAAAAGGAGCTCTAATTATAGTATTATCTAAATTTCTCTTAGCATTCGAAAGATCTATTTTCGCTTTTTCTAAAGAAAGTTTGCTTGCCTCCAGATCCCTTTGTAAAGTTTTTAATTGAGTATCATAATTTTCTTTTATTAATTTTAGGTTATTCTCTGCCTGAGTTATAGAGTTTTTAGCTTTTTCAAAATTAAATCTCGCAGTATCTAAATCGCTTTGAGAAGCAAAACCTTTCTTAAACAATTCTTCAGTTCTTTCTAAATTATTTTTTGCATTCTGATACTCTATGTATGCATTATCCCTACTTATTTGAGCATCTTTAAGATTTTTCTCAAGCTGCCTCTTTTGGGTATCATAATTTAATCGTGCTTGCTCATAAGAATTCTCGTAGTTCTTGTAAGTGATCAAAGCTTGTTGATAGGTATTTTGATAATCTGTTGGATCAATTTTTACTAAAATATCTCCTTCCTTAACCCTTGTGCCTTCTTCAACTACGTATATAACTGTTCCTGAAACCTTGCTTGTAATATCAAGACTTCTTTCAGCCTCCAAAGTTCCGCTTCCCGAGACCGTAACAAGCAAATCTCCTCTTCTTACTGTATAAGTATTGAGAATAGAACTATTTTTCTCATTATTCTTAGATCTTCCAAACCCCCACCAAACCCCAATTCCTATTAGAATTACTATTATGAATATAATAATCAGCCTCTTTTTCATAATTTCAACCTCCAATTAATAAAGAGCCTTTCCTACTGCTAAGGATAAGCTATCCAAACTTTTCCAGTAATTATGAAGGGAAGAATAATAATTATTTTCAGCTTTTATGACATTTATTTCAGCATTCATCAGATCAAGTTTAGTCACTAAGCCAGCGTCAAGCTTAAGCTGGATTATTTTGTAATTTTCCTTAGCAAGATCTAAATTTTTCTGTTGAACTTCTATATCCTTTAAACTTGCGTTTAATTGTTCTAACCTTTGAGCAATAGTGATCTTTGTACTATTTAAAGTCTGTTCATAGGACTTCTTTGCGCTTTCAAGAGAATTCATCGCAGAAATTAGTGTAGCTTTAGGTGTATAATCATTGTCACAAAGTTTAACTTGAAGCTCGTAAAGTTCAACATTATTCTTGGCTTGAACTAAAGAAGATAGGTTTTCCTTAGCTATATTAAACAGATCATCAAGATTAAAATTATATACCTTCATCTCTGGCTCTCTTAATACCACTTTTTCTATGGGTGATATTCCAAGAGTTTGCCAAAACTGGCTCCAGTAAATTGTTAGATTATTTTGTGCAGTCTTTAAGGAATTTACTGCAGAAAGATAGTTTAACTCAGCCTGACTTACATCAGTTGCTGTGGCATTCCCTACTTGATACTTGGCTTTTGTAGCATTAAAGGTCTCTTCATAATATGCCAATTGCTTTTCATATAATTTAACCTGAGTTTGTGCCTCCAAGACGTTAAAATATGCATTTCTCACATTTTGAATAACTTGTAATTTTGTATTTTCATATCTAACCTTTTCTAAACTTAAGTTTAACTCTGCCTGTTTTAACGCCAATATTAAAGTTGTAGGATCCTTTTTCTTATTTTCATAATCAACAAAAGCATTATCTAAGTTGATTTTTGCTACCAAAAGATCTCCATTGTTCTTCAACGCAATATCTATAGCCTCTTCAAGAGATAATACTTTTGCTTCTTGAGAAAAAGAGATGGAGAGTAATAGCACAAAAGATACAAAAATTATGAATAGCCTTCTCATCTTAATTTACCTCCCAGTTTCCTAAAAGAATATCTAACTGAATTTTTTGAAGATTAAAATTTAAAATTGCATTTTTAAGATCATACTGAGCCTGCATATAGTCAATCTCATAATTTTTAAGATCAAGATCTGTAATCAAACCAAGGTTATATCTTATTTTCTGAGCCTCTAAATTGGTCTTCTTTTGTTCTAAAAGAAGTTTCTTTTGCTCTATAGTTTCTTGAGCTGTCAAGAGATTATAATAGGTTTTCCAAAAATTGAGTTCCACATCTTTTTTAGTTTTTTCATAATTTATTTGGGCTTGATCTAAAGAGATTTGAGCTTGAGATTTAGTAATGTTTTTACTTCCACCATCTAAAATAGGAGTGCTGAAGGATATTTTAAAGTTCCATATATTTTCAGTACTTTTTTGAGAAGTACTCCAGCTTGGACTTACCGAAGCATTAAGAGCATAATTTTGAGTATCAAAGGACAAAGCATAAGTAATATTCCCCGAACTATAACTTCCACTTATACCAATATTCCAAGACGGGAGATTTGCCTTCTCCAAATTTACTTTCGCCTTCTCAAGATCAAGGGTTGAATTTTTAATAGTTAAATTATTTGAATACAGCCTTGATATTAATTCATCAGCAGAATACGTAATGGGTTCATAATTTACATCAAGTTTTACAGGTACTCTGGGGAGAGTGGTTCCCAACAAATTTTCAAGAGATTTATAACTTAACTCCAAGTTATTTTTTGCAGAATTGTAATTTATCTCTGCAAGCTTTGCTTTCTGCTTATAGTCTAAAAGAGTAATTTCATTTATTACACCGTCTTTAAATTGCTTTTCCGCTACCTCTTCTTGCTTTTTGCTAAGATTATAACTTTCTTCGTAAATTTTTAACTGTTCTTGGGCAAGATATAAATTGTAAAAGCTTTGTATAAATTGGTAGTATAGATTTTGACAGTTAGTTTTAAAATTATTCTTCTCTTGTTCCAAATTTAGCTCAGCTAATTTTATACTTATACCTGCCTGTCCCTTTAGGAAAAGAACTTGGGAAAAACTAAGAGATAGATTCCCTGATTTTGTCTCGCTCATAGAGGTGACATTATTTAAGGTCACACTCGTCTCACCTTGATTATAAGAAAACTGTAAAGAGAGTTGAGGTTTTAAGTTAGAATAGGCAAGATTATATTCTTGTAAAGCGTTATTATATTGCACCTGGTAAATTTTATAAAGAGGAGATTTTATTAACAAAGGTTTAAGGCTTTCAAGAGTTAAATAGTCCTCAGAAAAGCTAAGAGTCACAATAAAAATAAGAATTAGCAGAAGATAAAATACGGTTTTCTTATACATGGCTTATCTCCCTTTTCCTATCCTCAATATCCACTATCTTACCATCTTGCATCCTAATAATTTTCTCAGCATAACTTGCAATATCAGCCTCGTGAGTAACAAGCACTATAGTCAGATTTTCTTCTTTATGTAATCTGCTAATAAGCTCCATTATCTCATGGCTGGATTTAGAATCTAAATTTCCAGTAGGCTCATCAGCAAGAAGAACAACAGGATCCACAATTAAAGCTCTTGCAATAGCTACTCTCTGCTGTTGACCTCCTGAAAGCTGAGTTGGCCTATGATGTAATCGGTCTCCAAGCCCTATTTTCTCAAGTATTAACTTTGCTTTTTCTCTTCGCTCCTTAGGAGGAACACCCCTATATATAAGGGGTAGTTCCACATTCTGAAGAGCATCATAACGGGGAAGAAGATAAAAACTTTGAAATACAAAGCCTATTTTTTTATTTCTTATCTCTGCAAGTTCATCATCAGAAAGTGTTGAGACATCTTTTCCCTCAAAATAGATTTTCCCCGATGTAGGCCTATCAAGACATCCCATAAGATGCATCATAGTAGATTTACCTGATCCAGATGGTCCCATTATGGCTATAAATTCTCCCTTTTCAACTCTTAAAGAAACACCATTTAAGGCTATAGTCTCTACACTGTCCATCTTATAAATTTTAACCACGTTATCCAAAACAAAAACATCTTCCATTTTCCTTCTCACACCCTTTCTTATGAAGATTTCTCTTTAATGAGACGCTTTTTTCAATAATTTTATTTCCTTTTAAAAGTATTTGACAAAAATATTTTTATCACTTATAAACTTAATAGGCATTTGATAAATGGAGATTAAGTGGGGGCGTAGCTCAGCGGGAGAGCGCTTGCTTCGCATGCAAGAGGTCGTGGGTTCAAATCCCATCGCCTCCACCAAAATTGGAAATAAATAGAGGGGACATTAAAGGTCCCCTCTATTGGTTAATACTAAATTATTTCTGTGAATTACTTCCTCGTAAAAATCTTCCCCTAAAATGTTTCTTATTTCCTCGGTATTCTTACCCTTTATCTTATCTAATTCCAAACTATCATAATTTGTTATTCCTCGGGCAATTTCCTCCCCTCTAAGATCAAAAATACTTACCGTATCTCCCCTTGTGAATTCTCCCTCTACCTTTTTAATTCCCACAGGAAGAAGACTTTTTCCCCTTTTTAGGAGCGCATCCTTTGCTCCGTCATCTATGTAAATTCTGCCTTCAGGCTTTGCCATAAAAAGCATCCAATGCTTTCTTTTGTTTAAATGTTTTTCTGATGGATAAAAGAAGGTTCCAACTTTTTCTTTCTTTAAAACAATTCTTTCAAGGATATTTTCCACATCAGCTCTGGCAAGAATCATAGGAATGCCAGCTTCGGTTACTATTTTAGCAGCCTGTACTTTAGTAAACATTCCTCCTGTACCTTTCCCTGGACCAGCTATTTTCTCTATACTCTCGTCAATTTCATATACGTCAGTTATCAGTAATGCATTTGATGAAATATTTGGGTCTTCTGAATATAAACCCTCAACATCAGATAAAATTACAAGAAGATCAGCATTAATAGCACAAGCTACCTTTGCAGAAAGAGTATCGTTGTCACCTATTTTTATTTCCTCGACAGCTACGGTATCATTTTCATTTACGATAGGGATAATTTTTTCTTCTAACAATGTCTCAAAGGTTTGAGAAATGTTTATATACCTCTTTCTATCTCTAAGATCTTCTGCAGTAAGAAGGATTTGAGCAATAGGTTGCTTAAAGATAGAAAAAAGCTGAGAGTAATACTGCATCAATCTTACTTGTCCTACTGCAGAAAGAGCCTGCTTTGCAGGAAGATCTTTCCTTTTAGAGAGCTTTTGTATAATCTCTCTTCCCGAAGCTATAGCACCCGAGGACACAAGAACTAATTCTTTATCTGCCCTTATAAGCTTTACACACTCCTTAACTAAGGACAAAATTTTCTCCCCAGAAGGGCTTCCTCTTCCATCGGTAATACTTGAAGTACCTACTTTTACTACAATTCTTTTCCAATTATTCATACTTTAAAAGCTCCTCTAAGTTTACCTCTCCAACCTTTTTTGCCTTTCTCCTCACCTCTATTCTTGGAAGCATCACAATACGCCCACATTTTTCACATTTAAGCTTTATATCAACTCCTGAGAAAAGTACTATCCACCTGTTTCCTCCACAGGGATGCTTTTTAGGAAGCTCCAAAATGTCTCCTACCTGAATTTTGTCTATCATTCCTCTTCCTCTTCAGCTCTTGGTTTAGCTTTAGCAATTATTTCTTCTTGTATCTTAGCAGGTACTTCTTCATAATGAGAAAATTTCATAGAATAAGACCCTCTGCCTTGGGTTATAGACTTTAAAACTGAAGAGTATCTCAACATTTCAGCAAGAGGAACAAGAGCTTTTATTACCTGTAATTTTCCTAAAGCTTCTATAGAAGTCACCTTTCCTCTTCTACCATTTAAATCACTAATTATATCCCCAGTATATTCGTCAGGAGCAGTAATCTCCACACTCATTATAGGTTCAAGAAGAACAGGCTTTGCTTCCAAGAAACCCTTTTTAAACGCCTTTGAG
The DNA here is from genome assembly GCF_000021645.1 of Dictyoglomus turgidum DSM 6724. NCBI lineage: Bacteria > Pseudomonadati > Dictyoglomota > Dictyoglomia > Dictyoglomales > Dictyoglomaceae > Dictyoglomus > Dictyoglomus turgidum. Next base: position 855,315 of record NC_011661.1, on the reverse strand, counting down.
GCTGCAATCTTAAATGCCATATCAGAAGAATCCACTTCGTGATAAGATCCATCAAAGAGTGTCACCTTAACATCTACAATAGGATACCCAGCAAGAATTCCTTTCTCCATAGTCTCTCTTACACCCTTTTCTACCGCTGGTATATAGTTCTTTGGTACTACACCTCCCACAATTTTATCTACAAATTCAAATCCTGCACCTCTTGGTAAAGGTTCAAGCTCAAGCCATACATGACCATACTGTCCTCTTCCGCCTGTCTGTTTCTTAACCTTACCTTCTGCTTTAGCTGTAGCTCTTATGGTTTCTCTATATGCTACTTGAGGGGTACCAAGGGTAACATTAACTCCAAACTTTCTCTGCATTCTTTCAACTACCACTTCAAGATGAGAATCTCCCAATCCATAGATTAAGGTTTCATTAGTCTCAATGTTTCTTTGCACTCTCAAAGTAGGGTCCTCTTCAAGAATTCTTGCAATTGCAGTGCTCATTCTATCTTCGTCTGCCCTTGTCTTAGGAACCACAGCAACTGCAAAAACTGGCTCAGGAAACTCTACCGGAATAACTTTCACTGAATTATCTCTATCTCCTAAGGTTTCATTTGTAGAAGTTTCCTTTAATTTAGTAATAACTCCAATATCACCTGGACCTATCTCTGTAGCAGGCTCTTGGTTCTTTCCCCTCTGATAAAAGAGCCCTCCTATCTTTTCTTGAACTCCTTTATTCACATTAAATAAGTTAGAATCTGGTCTTAAAACACCAGAAATAACTCTAACATAACTTATCTTACCCACGAAAGGATCAGCAGAGGTCTTAAATACAAAAGCTAAAAGACCATTTTTCTCCCCGATGGACATGGCCCTCTTTTCCCCTGTCTTGGTATCTTCTACAGGTATGGCAGGGCGATCCTTAGGGCTTGGGAAGAAGGATACTACACTATCAAGAAGTTTTGAAACCCCAACATTTTTAAAAGATGATACGGGAAAGATAGGAAAGATTTCTCTATTCTTAAAAGCTTCTTTAAGGGTCTTAGCAATTAGATCCCCAGATATCTCTTCTCCCTCCAAGTACTTTTGTAAAAGTTCCTCATCAAACTCAATAATAGTTTCAATAAGCTGTTGCCTATACTTCTCATAATCAGATCTTAAATCAACAGGAACTTCCGTTACTTCAGGTTCTCCTTTCTCATCTTTATAAATATATGCCTTACCTTCTAATAAATCAATAACACCATTAAAACTACTCTCCTTACCTACAGGAAGGTATATGGGAATAGCTTTACTCCCAAATCTCTCTTGTATAGATTTTACCATCTCAAAGAAGTTTGAATTTTCTCTATCAAGTTTGTTCACAACAAAAGCTACAGGGAGTTTTTCCTCCTCTCCCATACTCCATACTTTTTCTGTTTGCACTTGTATTCCTGAAATTGCATCTATGACAATAAGCATACTATCTACAGCCCTTAGTGCGCTTATAATTTCTCCAATAAAATCTGCATATCCCGGGGTATCTACTAAGTTTATCTTTTTTCCCTTCCACTCTAAGGGTAAGATAGATAGACTTAGAGATATACCTCTTTTTATCTCCTCAGGCTCAAAATCCGATACCGTATTTCCATTTTCCACCTTTCCCATTCTATCAATTACCTTTGCAGTATAAAGAATTGCTTCCGCTAAACTTGTCTTTCCAGCACCCCCGTGCCCAAAAAGTCCTACATTTCTTAAGTTTTCAGTTTCATATTTCATTTCTCTTTCAAAACCCCCTTACCTTTTATATTTTTTAATCGCTTTTAAAATTATATTATAAAAAACCCGAAGATTATAATCCTGTACTTCCCAGCCCCCCTTCGCCTCTCTCCGTTTGGGGAAGCTGTTCTACTTCTTCCCAAATTATACGAGAATACTGAAGGACCAAAAGTTGAGCAATTCGCATACCTCTTTTCCCCAAAAAAGGCTTATTAGAAAAATTAATTAAATTCACAAAGATCTCTCCCCTATAGTCGCTATCAATAAGCCCCGGAGTATTAAGAACCGATATTCCCTCTCTTGCAGCAAGCCCACTTCTTGGCAGAACAAGAGCTAAATATCCTTCGGGTAAAGCAATTCTTATACCTGTAGGAATTACAAGTCCTCCTCCAATTTCTCCAAAAGGAGGAAGTTCAAAATCAATACGAGAATAAAGATCTAATGCTGCCGAACCATGGGTAGCATAGTTGGGAAGAGGTAAATCTTTATCTATTCTTTCAATTAAAACCCTAATCATATTAGTAGGCTTTTGCAAATAAAGCTTTTATCTTAGTCTCTCTTCCACATAAAATACATTTTCCCTCTTCCTCTTTCCAGTCAAGGGGAATATTCCGTATAGTAGCCCCTGTCAATTCCTTTATTTTCAGCTCACATTCTCCATCTCCACACCAACTTGCCTTCACAAAACCCCTCTTTGTATCCATAATTTTTTTAAACTCTTCAAAATTATTAATTTCATATGTGTTTTCTTCTCTGAATTTCAATGCCCTTTCAAAGAGAGTTTTCTGAATATCTTTAAGAAGATTTTCAAGATCTTGAATCATGTTCTCTCTCCTAATTGATATCTTGGTTCTCAAATCTCTCCTTGCCACATATATTTCTTGTTTCTCTACCTCCTTAGGGCCTATCTCTAATCTTACAGGAACTCCCTTTAATTCCCATTCATTAAATTTCCATCCTGGAGTATGTTCTTCATCTCTATCCACTTTAACTCTGAAATATTTTTTCAATACTTCATAGATCTCATCTATATAATTATAGACCTTTACCTTATCAGTTTCATTTTTCCATATGGGTATAATAACTATTTGATAAGGAGCAACCCTTGGAGGCAATACAAGCCCATAATCATCACCATGAGTCATTATCAGAGCTCCAATCAATCTTGTAGAAACGCCCCAACTGGTTTGCCATACATATTTTCTCTCCCCATCTACATCTTGAAACATTATATCAAAAGCCTTTGCGAAATGTTGCCCTAAATTATGAGAAGTTCCAGCTTGCAGAGCCCTTCCATCTGCGAGAAGTACTTCAATAGAATAAGTATGAAGAGCTCCTGCAAACTTTTCATTCTCTGTCTTTTTTCCAGCTATAACAGGAATAGCAAGATCGTTCTCTACAAACTCTTTATAGACATTTAACATCCTCAGGGCTTCCTCTTCTGCTTCTTCAAAAGTTCTGTGAGCAGTATGTCCTTCTTGCCATAAAAACTCAGTAGTTCTCAAAAATGGTCTTGTCTCTTTTTCCCATCTAACCACATTTGCCCATTGATTTATTAAAATAGGAAGATCTCTCCAAGACTGAATCCATTTTGAATACATACTACAGATAATCGCTTCTGAGGTAGGTCTTACAGCAAGAGGCTCAAATAAATCCTCATCTCCCCCCTTAGTCACCCAAGCAACTTGAGGAGAAAACCCCTCTACATGCTCTGCTTCCTTCTCCAAGAAACTTTTGGGTATAAATAGAGGAAAATAGGCATTTACGTGTCCTGTTTCCTTTATTTTCTCGTCAAGAATTCTTTGCATGTTCTCCCAAATAGCATATCCATAAGGTTTTATTACCATACATCCTTTAACAGGAGAATAATCCACAAGATCTGCCTTTAAAACTACTTCTGTATACCACTTGGAAAAATCTTCTTTTTGAGAAGTCAACTCTTCTACAAACTTTTTTTCCATGGTTTTCCTACCTCCTATAACTCAAATCTTATCTTTAAAGGACCACTATTATATGTATCTTCGTCAACTATGACTTTTAGAAGAACTTTTTTATCCTTCTCTTTTATTTTATAAACTATATTGTAAAATTCTTCAAAAGATATTTCTCCCACCGTGTTAGTAAGAGGATCTGGCAACACTCCTTTCTGCTGCGCTATTTTATTCACCTCAGAAAGGATTTCCAAAAGCTTTGATTCAATTTTATTAAGATCTTCACTACCATCAATTACCTTCAAAACTAACACATCACCCTTTTTGAAGATAAGTTTATAAGGATATATCTCAAAAGTTATAAGAGCAGGTTCACCCTCAAAGATATTTGCAAGAGAAAAAACTCTTATTAATTTCTCGCCAGAAGTCGTAAAAGCATTTAGCAATTTTATCCACTCCGCTTCAGGAACCCATATAAATCCCTTCTCCTCGTTTCCAGCTCCCCTTTCCTTAGCTATGTTCTCTATAAGCGAGAGAAGAACTTTTGCTTCCTCTTTTGCCTTCTCTTCGGTCAAATCTCCCTTAGAAATATAATTAAGTATTAATTCTCCTCTTCTAAAAACTATACCTTCAGTTCTCATATTAGTTATCGTAGTATTTAAAAACTGAATCTCATCAAGGAGTTCTTTTTTTTCTTCCAATAATTTTTCCCTCTCTTTGCTTAGAGAGGAAATCTTTTGAGAAATTTCATATATGGACCTTTGAAGTTTTTCATTCTCTTTACAAAGAATCTCTCTTTCCTTAGATAATTTATTAAGTTCCTCAAGGATCTTAGCTCTATCCTCCTCTAACTCGTTAAGTTTTATTTTGTATGACTCCAATTCTTTTATTGCTCTCCCTCTTTCTTCTTTTACCGCTTCATATTTTTTTATAATCTCTGAAAACTCTTTTTCCTTACTTTTTATATTAAGTTGGAGAGTGGAAATCTCTTTTTTTAATTTTTCCATACCAAAAAGAGCTATTCTAACATTTTCAGAAAAAACAGATAAAACAATAAGGGCAAAAACCATGATAAGAATCCCCGTTAAAACACTTATAATCCGTGATGTATACTTAGGACGAAGATTAAAAATAGTTAATTTCTTCTTGCCAGCTTTTCTTCCTACATAATCCCCTGCATATGCTATCAGGCCACTGGCAACAAGCAATATGATTATTAGCATTACTCCAGACATCAGAGATTGAACCTCTCTCCAAGAAAAAATCTTTTTGCAATATCACTATTTATTATCTCCTCAGGAGTTCCAGAAATTAAAACCTCTCCTGAAAAAATAATATATGCATAATCGGTTATAGCTAAAGTATCACGTACATTGTGATCCGTTATAAGAATACCAAGCCCTTTCTCTTTTAAATAAGCAATAGTCTCCTGGAGATTTTGAACCGTTATAGGATCTACCCCCGCAAAAGGTTCATCAAGAAGAATATATTTAGGTGAAAGAGCCAAAACCCTTGCTATTTCTACCCTTCTCCTTTCTCCTCCTGATAAGGTATATCCCAAGTTCTTTCTAACCTTTTGAAGTTGAAACTCATCAATTAATTCCTCAAGTCTTTCTCTTTGTTCCTTAGGAGTTAAATTTGTGAGTTCTAATACTAATTTGATATTTTCTTCTACCGTTAGTTTTCTAAAAATGGTAGGATCTTGAGCAAGATATCCTATTCCTTTTCTTGCTCTCTGGGGCATAGATAAACTGGTTATATCTTCTCCATCAAGAAGCACTTTTCCACCATCGGCATAAACCTCTCCCATGATAGTATAAAAGGTAGTAGTTTTTCCAGCCCCATTAGGACCTAAAAGACCCACTACGTACCCAGGATTCACAGTGAGGGATACATCTTTGACTACACACCTTCTACCATAATATTTATAAATCCCTACGGTTTCTAAAGCCATATGTTTTTATGTTAAAAAATTTTTAATCTCATGTCAATTTTTATCTTAGGCCTCTTAATATCTCCCATATATTTTTGTATCCCTTTCTCTGAACAATATTCATAGTAATAAAGTACTCCTTTAAGGCTAAGAAATAATTACCTTTTTTCAAATACAAAGCGCACCTTAAGGCATGAAGAGCTTCGTTATCTTCATTTATTTCAAAACCTCTGTTAATTAAGCTTTCTACCTTTAAATAGTCCTCTTTTAAGTAATATAAATATGCAAGATAGCTTATCACCCAATCATCATTAGGCTTTAAAGAGTTTAGCTTATGGAAATAATAAATTGACTTTTCTATTTCACCCAAAAAATAATAAGAAAAAGCAGTTTTATATAAGTCAAAAACATTATTTGTGTTCTCTTTAACATTTTCCTTTGCTTTTTCTTTTAAATAATTAGGGTCAATTTTATTCAAAAGATTGTAGTAATCATAAAATTTACCTAAATTTCCCAAAGCACCATATAGTACAAGTAAATTAAAAATATTATCAGGGTCCTTTGGATTTTCCCTGTGTTTTAATTCATAATACTCCACTAATGAGTTAAGATCTTGTAAATATGCCAAATTAATTAGAATTAAAAAAAATAATATAAAAATAATCAATTTATGCTTTAAGATCAATAATCTTCAACTCCTTTAATATTTCTGTAGCAAGAGCCAATGCTAATTTTCCATCCTCAAGAGTCACTTCAGGATCCTTTCCTTCTATAATACACTTAACAAAATGCGTAAGCTCTAATCTCAGAGGCTCTTCTCTTTCTAAAACTGGCGACTCCAAAGCTGACTCAATATGTCTTGCTCCTCCATGAACTACAGATATGCTCTGCTCAATATAATCCACAATTATTTGATCACCATTTTTTTCATGAATATCAAGTTTTCTTAACTTTTTAGGTGAAACCTTACTTGCTATAAGGTTCACTAAAATTTCTCCCTCAAAAAGAATATTCACCGTAGCAAAATCCTCATAGGGGGTATAAATAGAATAACCTATTCCACTAATTTCAAGAATCCTTCTGTTTTTTCCAAGAACATAGAAAAGAATATCTAGATCATGTATCATGAGATCCATTACAACACCTACATCTGTTGATCTACCATCAAAGGGTCCCATTCTTCTTGCCTCAATATAGAAAGGATCTTTCACATATTTTTTTAACTCCTGTATTGCTGGATTAAACCTCTCAATATGTCCTACTTGTAATACTAAATCCTTCCCACTGGCAATATCTAAAAGTATTTCTGCTTCCCTTAAACTATGAGTTACAGGCTTTTCAATAAAAGTATGAATTCCCTTCTCAAGAAAATCTTTTGCTATTTGAAAATGGGAGGTAGTTGGAGTAACAATACTTACAGCTTCAACTCTATTAAGTAAATCCCTATAATCATCAGTTACAAAAGGTACATTATAAATGGATGCTATTTCTTTTGCCCTTTTAAGATTTATATCACAAATGCCTACAAGTTCTACGTCAGGAATTTCATTAAATATTCTCACATGATGTTGTCCTAAATAACCTACTCCTACAACTCCCACTTTTACTTTACTCATCTTCTTACTTACTCTCCTCTATCTGCCATTTTATTATTCTTAAATAAACCCCGCCCAATTTCAACAGCTCATTATGAGTGCCTTCTTCCACTATCTCCCCATTTTCCAGCACCACAATTCTATCAGCTCTCTTTATAGTGGAAAGTCTATGGGCAACAATAAAAGCAGTTTTACCTTTCATAAGTTCATCGAGAGCCTCCTGAACAAAAGCCTCCGATTCTGAATCAAGAGCAGATGTGGCTTCATCAAGAATAATAAGTTTTGGCTTTAAAAGAATAGTTCTTGCTATAGCTATTCTCTGAGCCTGTCCACCAGAAAGATTAACTCCTCCTTCTCCAATTACAGTATCGTATCCTTGAGGTAATTTCATTATAAAATCATGAGCTCTTGCCATTTTTGCTGCCTCCACAATTTCCTCAAAAGAAACATAAGGATTACCATAACTTATATTATCCTTCACAGTACCATGAAAGATAATTGTTTCCTGAGGTACAAAACCAATTTGTGACCTTAAAGATCTAAGACTAACCCTTTTAATATCATATCCATCAATTCTCACTACTCCCTCTGTGGGATCAATAAAACGTGGTATTAAATTCACTAAAGAAGTTTTACCTGCACCGCTACTTCCCACAATAGCTATTTTCTCTCCAGCCTTTACTTTTAGATTTATATTTTTTAATACCCAATTAACTCCATCATAAGTGAAGGAGACATTATCAAACTCTACAAAACCCTTTATAGGAGGAAGAATTATGGGATTTTTTATCTCCACAACTTCTCTTCCCATTTCCAGTATCTCAAAAATTCTCTCAAGAGCAGCGTAAGCTTGTCTTAAACCTGCTAAAACCCTTAGAATTGTTTGAGTGGGATCAATAGCCATTCCCACATAGGTCAAAAAGGCAACAAAAGACCCAAGAGTCATTTCTCCTTTTGCTATTTTTCTTGTTCCAAGCCATAAAATAAAAACTAAAGCTAAAGCAGTTAGAAAACTAGAAAGGGGAATTTGGATTGCAGTAAGTCTTGCTATTTTTAAATTTCTAAAAAAGTTCTTTTCATTTTCTTCTCTAAACTTTTTTATCTCCGTTTCTTCTTGAGAAAATACCCTAACCACTCTTGCCCCTTTAATGCTCTCTTGTATTATCCTAGTAAGATCTGCAATCTTTCGCTGAACTGAAAGAGACCATTTTTGAATCTCTTTTCCTATTCCTGATATGGAAAAAACAAAAAGAGGTATAACTAGAAAAGTAGCAAGAGCAAGCTGCCAATCGGTAGAAATTACAATTATTAAAATGCCAAAAAGAAGCACAATAGCATAAAAAAGATCAGCAATTCCCGAAAGAAAAGAGGTTTGAATCAACTGAGTATCTTGTAGAGTTCTAGCAATTAAATCTCCACTATTCCATCGATTTAAGTAATCTAAGGATAAATATTGAATTTTAGAAAAAAGCTTTTCCCTCAAGTCTGCAACAATTCTATGCCCTATAAAGGAAAAAACATAGATCTGTCCATACAAAAAAAGGCTTCTTAAGAAAAGAAGAAATATGATTATTAATGAGAGTCTATTAAGGGTAGAAAGATCTTTTACCTTGGAAAGTTGATCTAATAACTCTCCTAAAAATTTAGGAGCATAAAGTTGAGCTCCATTGCCAATTAGAATACAAAGAAGACCTATTATAAAATAGCCAGCATATGGTTTTAGTAATTTAAGTAATCTTGCTAAGTATCTCATAATATAAATCTTTCCATATAAGTTCAGAAGTCAAATAGTCTTTATTAAATTTTTCCTCCATTATCTTATTGATTTTCTTTAATTTCTCTCTATTATATAAGATCTCCTTTATATAATTAAGGACCTCCCTAAACTGAAATTTTCCTACAATCTCAGGAACAATCCCAGGGTATATTTGGTTGGGCAAGGCAAGATAAGGATTTTTCCGCAAATAAAACTCAATTAATTTTTCCCTTAGATTTCCCTTTAAAAAATTTGCTAATCCCTCCAAGGGTATAAAATCAGGCTTATGCAAAGGAAGAATTATCATCATAGGTATCTTCATGTAAGCAAGCTGAAGGGTATTGGTTCCAGGTAAAGTTATTGCCATTAAAAATCCTTTCAATTTATTCATATCGTCAAGAGTTTCAAAATTTATGGGAAGTTCTTTAATAAGGGTTTGCAATTTTTTCAAAGTATCCTTTACTATCCTTTCATCAACAAAAGGGGAGATAAAAAAAGTAAAATTGAGATCTGGAAAATCTTTTACCAATTCTTTAACCAAAGCTAAATAAAAAGGAATAAAAAACCTTAAAACATAGCTTCTGCTTCCTGGAAATAAAGCAATTTTATTATTATCAGCAAAGGCATCCTTAGGCAAGAAATCAAATCTTAAGTCTCCCACAAATATAGAGTTTTTGAGCTTTATATCTCTCAAGGTATAAACTTTTTTGTAAAATTTTTCTATCCAAAAATATTTTTCCACGTAGGCTATAGGAATGCTATTCCATCTTTTAGAAAGGATAAAATTAAAATATAGGTCTCCCCCTATGTGGAAAAGGACTGAATTTTCATCCTTTACCCTATCTTTAAACAAATCCCAATATTTATTGGAAGGAATAATTTCTTTAAAAAAATTCCAAGATCTTAGTACTTTTTCCTCCTCACCTGACGCAAATTGGCAAGGAACAATAATAGAATTAAAAGAGAAGCTTTCAGCCCATGATGGTTTAAATTCCTTAATCCATCTAATCAGGGGATACAACCATCCTGAAATCTCTCCTGGACCGTTTACTAAAAAATAAATCTTGCTCATATTATTTCTAAAATAAATTTTGAAATCCTTTCCAAAACTCCGGGCTCTCCTAATTTGAATTCCAATTCTCTAAGCTTATTCTCTAAGTTTATTTTATAATCTTCATCTTTTAAAATTCTATTTATACTATCCATTACCTCCTTTATATCAATTTTTTGAACAAACTCGGGGTAAATCATTTGGTTAAGGATTATGTTAGGTAATGCTATAAAGGAATAATGTACAAGTCTTTTAGCAATGTTATAGGTTATAGAGGATATTTTATAAAAGACCATAACGGGAGTCTTTAAAATAGCCGCCTCTAAGGTTACAGTTCCAGAAGCTACAAGACTTAAGGAGGAAAGTTTTAAATATTTTTGACTTTCTCTGCCTGAGACCAATTCTATATGATTTTTCCCTCTTATATATCTAAAGATCATCTCAGAAAACTTTTCTGAAGCAATGGGCATCACAAACCTATAGCCTTCCTCTTTTAATCTATCAGAGATTTCTAAAAACAAAGGAACCAAATTTTTAATTTCTTGAATTCTGCTTCCCGGAAAGAGTCCAATGAGATCATTTTCCTTTTCAAGATTTTCATATGGTAGTAAATAATCGACAAGAGGATGACCAAAATAGACTACATTATCTCCAAACTTCTTATACAGATTATACTCCTGAGGAAAAGTAGCAACAACATAGGAAACAGTGTCTAAAACTTCTCTTGCTTTTTCTTGGTTTCCCCAAAGCCAATATTGGGGGGCAAAATAATAAATTGTTTGAATACCTAATTTTTTAGCATATTTAGCAAGAGGTAAATTAAAACCTTGAGCATCAATGAAAATTATTAAATCAGGCTTTGTTTCTTTTATTATCTTTTTAACCTTCTCCTGCACCAACAAAAGCTTTGGTATATAAGGAATGGGTTCAATAAACCCCACAGTACTATATTGGGTTACATCATACATTACCTCCATTCCTTCTTCTTTCATTCTCTCTCCGCCAAGCCCATAAAAATATATATCCTTTTTTTTATTCTTTAGCGCATTAATCAATTTTGATCCATGAACATCTGCTGAAACTTCAAGGACAGATAAAAATATTTTCATTCTTCACTCCTCCAAGAAGCGTCAGTTATACCACGCTTTGAGTTTGTAATAAATTCATATAAGATCTTTGCTTCTTCCTCTTCTTTATCTCTCAATAACTTCAGCCTTTCCTCAAAAGGAATACTTTTATCGTATATTAAATGAAATAGCGATCTTATTATTCTTATTTTTTCAGGAGAAAAATTATTTCTTTTTAATCCCACAACATTTATACCATATACTCTTGCAGGATTCCCATCACAGAGGGAGTAAGGAGGCACATCCCTAACAAGCTTTGTAGAGACCCCTATCATAGCATACCTTCCAATCCTCACAAACTGATGAATTCCAACAAGTCCACTTATAAAAGCTTTATCTTCTACCTCTACATATCCTGCAATTTGCGTACCATTAGCTATTATTACATTGTTCCCTATCCTAACATTATGAGCCACATGAACATATGCCATTAAATAACAACCATCGCCGATCACAGTAGCATTACCTTCTCCTGTAGCACGATGGAACACACAATTTTCCCTTATAACCACATTATTACCAATAATCAGGAAACTTTCTTCATTTTTAAAACCTAAATCTTGAGGAATATCTCCCAAAATGCATCCAGAATGTATATGACAATTCTCCCCTATTATAGTTCCCTTTTTTATGTGAACAAAACTCTCAATCTTTGTGTTATTCCCTATTTTAACTCCATCCTCTATAACACAAAAGGGACCTATTTCAACTTTTTCACCTATTTCCGCCTTTTCACTAATTATGGAGTTCATACTTAGCCTCCCAAGGCTATAGTAATTTCCCCTTCAGCCACTAATTTATCATCTACAAAAGCTTTTGTATCTAATTTGTAAATGTTTCTTAAGGTCTGCTTAATCTTAACTTCAAGGATTAAAACATCTCCGGGAAATACATTTCTCCTAAATTTAAAATTATTAATGCCAGCAAGATAGGCCATAAAACTATTTGGATCTTTGCCCTCACCGTAAGTAAGATAAAGTAAAAGCCCACTTGCCTGTGCTAAAGCCTCTACCATCAAAACCCCTGGCATAACAGGTCTTTGAGGAAAATGTCCTATAAAAAAGTAATCATTATAAGAGACATTCTTTACAGCCTTTAGACTTTCTCCCTCTTTGTATTCTATAACTTTATCTACAAATAAAAATGGAAATCTATGGGGTAAAATACTTAATATGTCAATTTCTCTCAAAGTCCCTTCCCTCCCTCTATTTTATCAGTCAAAATCTCAAGAGCCTTTACATGTAGAGAATGACCTGAACCTATGGAGATAATTTTCATTTTCAAATCTATTCCCAATAGAGAAAAATCTCCAATAATATCTAAAATCTTATGCCTTACAGGTTCGTCCCAAAATCTTGGCGAATTTACATACCATTCTTCACCAATTAATAGAGCACTCTCTAAATCTGCACCTGATATTAATCCTTTTTCAATTAAATCTTTTACCTCGTAATAAAATCCAAAGGTCCTCGCAGGCGCAATCTCAGTAAAATATTTATCTAAAGACTCTAAATAAAATCTTTGCCATTTAATAAACGATTTAGGAAAAGATATGACACATAAAACCTCAAATCTATTTGATGGAAAAAGAAGTAAAAGAGAATTATTACTTCTTACTACAAGATTTTCCTTTAAATAGAAGGTCCTTCTTCTCGTATCCTGTATTTTAATTCCAGCACTTTCTAAAAGCTCGCACCACTTAAGAGCACTTCCATCTAAAATTGGAATTTCTTCTCCTTCTATATAAATAAAAAGATTTGAAATTCCTAAAGCATAAATAGCAGAAAGTAAGTGTTCCACAGTAGATACTGATTTATCCTTATTTTTTAAAATCACTCTTCTTTTTGTATCCGAGACATAGTTATAAAGAGCAGGAATCCTCACTCCTTCCTTTATAAAAACTATTCCTGTATCAGAAGGAGCAGGCACAAAGGTTACCTTGGAAATACCTCCCGTATGGAGTCCCTTTCCCTCAACGGTAAAAGGTTTATCTATTGTTGCCTGTCTTCTTAAGTTTTTTTCAGCTTCTTTATCTCTTCCCATAAATCTGGAAGTTTCTTCAAAATGGCTTGAATTTTCATCTCTTCCCTATGAGGTCTTGCAGGAAATCCTGAAACCACCATATTATCTGGAATATCCTTTGTAACTCCACTCTTTGCCAAGATTACCACATTATTGCCCACCCTTACATGGTCAGAAACCCCACTTTGTCCAGCCATTACCACATTATTACCAAGTTCACTACTTCCTGCAATTCCACTCTGACTTACTATTACACAATTTTCACCAATTTTTACATTATGACCTATCATTATTAAAGATCCTATCTTCGTGCCCTTTCCTATCTTAGTTTCTCCCAAGGTAGCTCTTTCAATAACGGTATTTCCACCTATCTCTACATTATCTTCAATAACTACCTTTCCTATGTGAGTAATTTTGAAATGCTCCTTTCCATTCCAGACATAACCAAACCCATCTACCCCAATACTGCATCCCGAATGGATTATCACATTATTTCCAACTATCACATGATCATAAATAGTGACCCGAGGATATATTATACAGTTTTCTCCAATCTCTATGTTATTTCCTATCACAACTCCTGGAAAAATCTTTGTACCTTTACCTATCTTTACATTGTTTCCTACAACCACATAAGCACCTATACCTATGTCCTCGCCCAATTCTACATTTTTTCCTAAAATGGCAGTGTCATGAACCCCTGATGGATAAATTCTAAAGTCAAAAAATTTCAAAAGCTTTGCCATAGCAAGTCTTGGATTCTCCACCTTTATATGAGTCTTATTAGATTTTCCATCCAAGGGAATCACAAGAGACCTTGCCTTTGTTTTGCCTTCAATCTTATCTATATCCTTACTGTTAAAAACAAAGATAAGATCTTTTTCAGTAGCAATCTCCCATTCTGCTACCTTCTCTATATCCATATCCTCGCCAATCAACTCTCCCTCAATAATCTTAGCAATTTCACTTAAAAGCATATCCTCCACCTTATTTATTCAAATTATTTAAGACCTCCGTTGTAATATCAATACCACCCCAAATTTTTATTCTTTTCTCCAAAACTACCGACAAATTCTTAGCTTTTGCTACTTTCTCAACTTCTTTATAAATCCTTTCCCTTATCCTTATCCTTGCCTCTTCCACAAAATCGCCTAACTTTTTCTCCTCCTTAGCTCTTAACTCATTAATCTGTTTGTCATTCATCCCCTTCTTTTTGTAGTCTTCAACCATTTTTTGAATTAACTCTTGCCTTTTCTTTATCTCATTCTGGACAGTTTTAGTTTCTTTATACTCCAGAAAGACCTTAGAATAATCCAAAACACCAACATTCAATGTTTGAGTAGAAGATATAACATTAAAAGTGAAAATTAAAGCCAAAATTGAAATTAAAAACCATTTAATTCTCATAATTACTTACTACCTGAAAGTATTTTTATAACTTTATCAGTAATATCTACCCCACCCCATATAACTATATCTTGTCCCTGCACTGATTTAGTCAAAACTGCTATGTATCCTTCCTTCTTAGAAAGATCAGCAAAAATTCCATCTAAGGTTTTTCTTAAATTCTCCAAAACCTTTTGTACTGCTTGCTTATAAGGTTCTAACTCTTTATCATATTGGTCTGATAGCTTCTTAATCTCATCCTGAGATTTTCCTGCCTTTTGTGCCTCTGATATCTTATTTAATCTATCCTGATATTCTTGCTGATATTTATTATAAGCACTCATAAAGGGTGGATAGTTCCTAAGAAGCTTATCTTCATCAATATAGGCTATTTTGGGTTGTGGAGTTTGAGCCCCTACTATTTTCAGACCCACAAAAATAAAAGCTACAGAAACTAATAGAACTAAAGCTAAAATTCCATACTTTTTCATTTCTTATACGCCTCCTAAAATTTTATTTTTGTTTCAAGCTTTAAATTTAAAACCCTCACAAAATCACTTTCTAAATTCATAAGATACTCTACAGGTTCGTTTATGCTATACCAACAAAAACCACCTAAGATGTTAAAGTTTAACTCAGAAAAAGAACTCAAACTGCTAAAATTGCTATCACCTCCAATCTTTAAACTCAAATATGTATGATATTCCAAAGGCATTATATATAAAAGCCTTACTCCTAAATATCCGCCATCTGGTAAATCACCAAAGGAGTACCCTATTTCACCTTCAACTCCAATTATCTTCCTATCTAAACCCTCACCTAAGCTTAAATAGTACTTACCCTCAAAAGATAAAATAGAGAAGTTATAAGAAGATCCACCCCCATGAAAATCTAAGCCTAACCTTATATACCTTCCAGATTCAGGTATCCCTTTATAAGTCTTTGTTAAATCTTGAGTAAAATAGATAAACAAAGCCTTATCATTTAAAACAAAGCTCCCTTTATAGCCTAATTCAGCTTCTATGTTATTTGTTTTTGACATCAATCTTTTTAAGGCAATACTGTAGCCCTTATTATTTATGTCTAAATCAAAATAATAACTTTGTAAATTAATTCCATAATCTAAATTCCCTTGAAGGTCAGAAGATAGTGATGTCTCAAGATAGCCAATGCTTCCTAAAAAGTAGCCCATTTTTAGATCAATAGATTTATTGTAGTTATAAGAGAGGGAGACCTCTCGGGGAGATAAGTACACCACGTTAAGATAAAGAACAGTATTCTCATCTTCAATTTTCCACTCAGGTTCAACCTTAATTTTTATATTCTTCTTATAGAAAAAATCATTTAATTCTTCAATCTTCCTCATATCTAAATACTCACCAATTCTTAATTTAAGAAAATTCCTTATTAGAGGTTCTTCCCAATAACCCTTTGCCTTTATCTCAATTCTTCCTATAGGAGGAAGCTCTTTCCAGTTAAAGGTCAGTATGTTATCTTTGAAAGAATATTCAGGACTTTGGGCTAAAACAAAGCCTTTTTTAATATAATATTTTTCAATTTTATCACAATCTTCTTTAGCCTTTTCTTCACTAAAAAATCCCCGTTCCTTACTATAAAGAATACCTTTAATTTCTTCAATAGGAATAAGTTTAGTATCAGGAAATATAATCTTAGATATAACAGGCAATTCTTCTACATGAATCACTAATTCATATCCCACATCTCTCTTAACAAGCTCATAGGTTAAAGCTCTAAAATAACCAGTATTTTTAAGTTTTTGTACTTCTCTCTCAATGTAGTCCTTAGAATAAGAGCTAAAAACCTTTATATTAAGAGTATTTTGTAAGATGTCATATGGAACATTTTTCACTCCATCAAACACTATTCCCTGAATAAGATAATTTTCTTCTCCATACATTACACCCAAAAGTATTATGCTAACTATTAGAAAAGCAATGATCTTTCTCAATTTATACCCCTCCATTCCTTTTTAAAAAATATCACCAAAACTAAAATGCACCCTCCATTTTGTATTAGGATCTGAGGGATCATTTCCAAAGTTATATCCAAAGTCAAATCTTATAGGTATGATAAGAGTATCATACCTTAATCCAAAACCAATACCTGTGTATAATTTAATATCGGAGAAAGAACTCAAATCTTGTCTATACCAAGCATTTCCAGAATCCACAAATAATACACCATATAGATTATTCCCTAATGGAATTCTATATTGTACATTAAGAAGGACATAAGTATCTCCCTTAAAAATATTGTCTGAAAATCCTCTTATGCTTCCCGCACCACCAAGGGTAAAAAGTTCTGTGGATGGGAAATTACCCTCCTCAAAACCAAAACCTATTCTCAAAGACAAAACTTGCCTTTCCTTCTGTTTTGAAATAGAAATCAAATCTTCCCTGTTTGTTAAGGGAATATGCCATTGAAAGTCTGCATTGTATTTTGTAAAATTAGATTCGCTTCCTCCCCCTGCAAATTCAATATTAAGATACTGCCTTGAGCCCTGCGTAGGATTTACATAGAAATCTCGAGTATCTCTCCATATTCCCACATTAAAGCTTGCCACAGTAGTAGAAGAAGTCATAGTAGCTGACTCTATGGGAATAATATTTTCATACTTAAAACCCAGGCTTATACTCCAGAAATTCTCAAGAGGATAGGAGAAAGAGAAAGCTCCTCCTGCTTTTTCCAAAGTAGAAGTGGAGGATATTGTAGCATCAGTGACCGTTACCTTCCTGTCATAAAGATCCAGTTGAAAAGCATTTCTTCCACCTAAAAACCATGGATCTTTGAAGCTTAATTGATAGTTAATCTTAGCTGAAGAAGTTAGAGAAAGCTGTAAACTCAGCTGTTGAGCCTTTCCAAATAAATTTCCTTCTTTATATTCCACAAACCCGTATAGCCCCACATCAGTAGCATATCCACCACCAAAGTTAAAAGATCCTGAAAGTTTTTCCTTCGCCACATATACCACTTTAACCTTATCTTCTGTGCTTCCTCTGTCGAACCTTACCGAAACATCTTCAAATATCCCCACATTATATATTCTCTGAAGATCAGCTTTTATCTTTTCTATGTTAACAGATTCCCCAACAGATAGTGATATCTCTCTACTTATCACATTTTTATCCGTAGGTCTTCTGAATATGGCAAGAAAACTTAGAGAAGAAGTTTCAGTAGGAGGTATAATTTCCACTTGAATATCCTCTACCTTATAATCTTTAAAATAGAAAATTAACTCCCCCTTCTCATTGAAAATGACATTTTCAATAGAGGCAAAAACATATCCCTTGTTTTGTAATAAAGCCAAAATATTCTGTACATCTTTATCTAAAAATATCTGATTAAAGGGTTGTCCTTCTCTATTTAGTAGAATCTGCTTAATCTCCCTTTCTGATATACCTAAAAGTCCATCGAAGACAATTTTTTTAATCTCTGGATTCTCAGTAAAGATAAAATTAAGAGATATTTTATCGTTTTCTATGTTCTTCTCCACCTTTACTTTGGAAAAGTATCCTACACCTTCAAATTTTGTGATTTGTTCTTCTACCTTATCATCAGAAACAAAATCTCCCTCTTTCAATATAGAATATTTCTTAATTTCTTCCTGAGAAAGAAGTTTCAAACCTGAATATTCAATACTTTTTAAAATAGGATACTCGTTAACTATGAAGGTAAGATATGCATAATTATTAGGAGTTATAATAATCTTCACATCCACAGAAGAAAACCAACCTGTATCTAGCAGTTTTCCTTTTAAATTATTTAAATATTTGTCACTCAAAAATCCCCTACCCCTTTTTGAAATTATCTCCATAACTTTATCTTTTTTAGCATTTATTAATCCTTTAACATCTACTGAAACAACCCATGGATTTTCTGTAACTACAATTTTGACCTCCACAATCTTATCGTTTCTCTTAGAAGTAATTTCAACCCCCTTAAAATACCCTGAGTCTAGCAATTTATTTTTCCATAAACCCATCAGATCTTCAGAATAATAAACCTTATCTTTTAAAAGAATTGAATTTTCCGAAACATCTCCTGATATGAAAAGGATATTCTGAATATCTTTTATGCTAGACTTGTTATTACCCTCTAAGATAACTCTTGAAATAAGAGGATTCTCCTCTAAATCAATTATTAGGCAAAGCTTATTATCTTTCTTATCTATGTTAAATTCCACCTTTGAAAATATGTTTGATTTTAAAAGAACATCTCTTTTAGCCATTAAATCATCTTCTGATATTAAAATTCCCTCTGAAATTCCAATCATAGACAATACATCTTCCCTTTTTAGGCTTTGTATTCCCTTAATTTCTATCCTTTCCAAAATAGGATTTTCTTGAAAGTTAAAAACAACTATTATACTCCCGTCTGATTTCACCTCTTTAACATCTACCTTTGAGAAATATCCCGTGGACATGAATCTTCTTCTTTGTTCCCAAACCAATTCATCAGTGACCCACCCAATAGTAGGTAAAATTATAAGGTTTTGTAGATCTTTAATACTAATCTTTTGCAACCCTTGAAAAGAAATCCCACTAATAAAAATGAGAAAAGGAGATTCTACTACATTTATCTCAAGGATTATTCCATCTTTTCCAGAAATCTTGTTTATCACCACAGAAATAAAATAGGTAGAACTATCAAGTTTTTCTTTTACTTTATCAATTTGCTCATCCCTTATATTCATCCCCTTATTAATACCTGCTATTTTTAATATTTCTTGACTAGAAATCTTTTGATTCCCTTTTATTATAATGTCCGCAATTCTATACTCGCTCTGGGCAAAAGTAGCACAGACTAAAGCAAATATTAAGACAAGAATAAAGATAAATCTTTTATCCAATCCCATCACCTTCCTTTTTTAAAATTGAGTACTATATTCAAAACTAAATGAGAACTCTGTTTTAGGAGAGGTATAGATTTTGAAGTAAAGATTTTCATTAAATCTATATGTTAACTCAGTACTCCATAATTTATCTCCTTCCCAATAATAAACTATACTTAAACTTAAATTACTAAGTAAAGACTTTTCAAAGGAGACACTTTTCCACTTAGGAATTAATCCTTCTAATATATAATCAACTTTTATCCTATCTACATTTAGTGCTTTTTCAAGTTCTCCTAACAAAGGAGAAAGGATATAGCTACTAAAAGCAGAGCTTACCACACCCTCTACACTTTGAGGAATACTTTCAAGAATCGTTGACAATGTCCAACTTTCTTCTCTTGCAATAGGAAGGTTCTTCTGTCCTAAAAGTAAAAACAATATTTCCCTCAAAGAAAGAGGAGGTTCAGAACTAAAAACAAAGGAAGAATTTCCCATAAAGCTTATACCTTTTAAAATCACATTATAACCCTGAATTATTCTTGAAGCAGATATCTCCCATATATTTTCATTAAGACTTAAACCCGGAAACTTAATATATCCACTATCTACCAAAAAGTCATTTCCAAGAACATTCAAATTCCCATTCATAAAATCTATTTTACCATCAAGAATAGGAGTATTGATATCACCCTTTACAGAGACACTTCCCAAAAGAGATATATAAATAAGATTAGGCTCAGAAAATACTACATTATCTCCTATCTCTATTTTTACGTCTAATTTTAAAGGAAAATTCATCTTTGTACTTTTAAAATTCATCTTCACATTCTTAAGGAGATAGATATGAGAGTTATTAATTTTAATAATTCCCCTCGCAATATATATATCTTTTTCTTTAATCAATTGGAGATCTCCGTCCACATAACCATTAGCTAAACCAGGAATAGATAAACAAATATTATTAAATTTACCATAAATATTAAATGAAGGGAAAATTATACCATAAATCTTCATCCTGTTAGAGAAAGTCCTAATCTCAAAGTCCTTCAATTTTAGCTCACCATTTCTATAGTTAAGAGAAAAATTTCCACCGTAAACTCTATCTTTAATATACTTGAACACTAAAGGATTATTCCAGGTTATGTCACTATAAATAGTCAATTCATTAAAATCCCCATTTATATTTAATACTGCCTTTCCATCCCCTAGATTACCTTCTTCAATCAAATCTTTACTAACAAGATCTTCTAAAAATTTTAGATCTAAGAATTTTACCTGTAAATCAAAAGCTTTTAAATCAGAACTTCCACTAAACTCTGCTGGTTTTTCTGAAAGTTTAGAGATATTTCCGTCCAACAAATATTTATTCTCAAGCTTTTTTATATTCAAAGACAAGCCAACTTTTTTAGGAAAATTTTTAATTTCAACTTCTTCTGCACGAAGATTCGCTTCAATTATGTTCCATTTCTCAAGCTTTAAATCTCCATAAATTAAACCTTCAAACTTAGGAATATTTAAAATTTCAAGAACAGAAAGAGAAATTTTCTTCAAATTTATTGTCCCATCTCCATAAAGACTTAAATTACATCCTATCTCTCCATTATCCTTTAGTAATGCATTCCCTATAATAAGCCCCTCAGGGATATTTATCGTCATAATACCAGACTTAAAAAACTCATTACTTTCTTTACTCAAAACAAGTCTTATTTTTTTAAACTCTTTATCCACATCTCCACTAAAACTTAAAGTGAGAACTTTGACAAGAGATCCAGAAAATACACTATTCTTTGGCTTTATAAATAAAGTGAACTTGTTTTCATCTTTAAAATCAAAAGCTCCACGAATAGAAAAATCAAAAACAGAATAAGAAGCATTAAAACTAAAATTCAAATTTTCCTTATAAATACCCCTAAAAGAAACATTGTCAATACTATTTCCCTTAAGATTTATTTTAGGAATATTTCCTTCAAAAGATAAACCTCCCTCCTTAAAGACTCCAGAAAGAATCTCAATCCTACCGTCAAGATTATTATCAATATTAGATAAATCCAAATTTTCAACATTAAAAACAGCGGTATTTTTGTCAATTTCATAATATCCCTTGAGGCTCCCACCAAATATATTACCCGAAAAATCAAATTTGCTAAAATTTCCTATAAGATTTAACAAACCAATTTCTTTTTCTCCTAATCCTATATGTAAGAGAGAATTAACAGAGTCATTTTCTAAAAAAATATCTCCATATATTTTAATGTAAGAAGGAATCTCCAAAGAAAAATTCTTTATATGATTAGGCTCTTTAAAATCCACTCTTCCTTTAATGTTTTCAAAAACTAAACTATTTGCACTCAACTGAGGGATTACAAACACAAAATAATCTTTTTCAATACCAACTCCTCCTGAAAGGCTTAAATTACTAAATTTTAATTCTGAAAAATTAATCTCTCCCCTTTTTCCTAACTCATAGTATCCTTTAATAGAACCCTGAAAAATATTTCCCTCAACTTTTATAAAATTATTTTCTAGTGCCAATCTCATATCCCCCAAATAATACTCATTAAAATACAAGTCTTTAATAATAATAGTCCTATTTTCCAAAGATATGTCTAAATTACCCTTTACGAAATAGTCTCTAATCTTAGCATCAAAACACCCAGAAAGATTATTATCTAAATTTAACTTTATCAATTTTATTTTTTCACCTAATACCTCAATATTCTCTCCCCAAAAAGTTAAACTCCACTTCTCCCAACTCCCTCCAATACTAATATACATGAAGCGATCCCCTTCAACAAAAAAGACATACCCGTCCAAATTCCCATCGCTTCCAGTTTTTACATTAAAATCTGAAATATTAAACGAGTAACTATTATATTTTAGACTTGAATTTTTAAGATATATTTCCAAGTTCCACGAGGAAGCATCACCATTCAAGCTAAAATAAGGGCTAATCCTAATTTGATCCTGCCAATTAATTCTCCCTCTAACATCAAATCTAAAACCACTAAAATTGAACTTTCCTTTACCCCATAAGATGTTTTCTCCATATTTTCCACTTACTGAAAGGTCTAAGTTATTTATGTCTTTCCCTTTTAGATGAATAGTTATCCTATCAACATTAAAACTATTTACCTTAATATATTTAAAATAAAAACTCAAAGTATAATTGGGAGAGTGAAAAATATCCCCTGTAATTTTTCCTCTGAAATAAGTACTACTATTTATCTCTGGTATATTTAGTCCTAACAAAGACTTAATATCCTTTAGATTAAAGTTTGAGGAAATTAAGGATATATCCCCATAATTTTTTTTCAGATCATACTTACCGTAGATCCACAATATGCCTAAATTAGAAATAATCTTACCATTGAGATTATATATATTAGAGGCTGTAGAAGGTTTAGAAAAAACAAAATTCCCTTTAGCCTTTAAGTCTTTGTAAGAAAAACCTAAAATCTCAACCTTTAACCTTTTTGGAAAAAAAAACTATCACCAAAGGGCAAATTAAAATCTATATCTTCATTTTCAAAATTAAATTCTATGCTCTCAGCAGAATAATCTCCAAGTTTACCATTCTCAATAATACCACTCACTGAAATTTTCCATTTTTTATCCTTCTTAGCTTCTATAGTAACGTCTCCTTTTCCCTCCATCTTAGGAAGATTAAAAATCTCTGCTATTTTCTCTATCTTAACATTATTAGCCTCGAGATTTAAATTGATAAGAGTACTCTTTAGATCAAAGGAAATTTTTCCATTTAAATTACCAAGATCAAGATCTCCTAAAATTTTTGCATTTACTAAAGGCAATTTAGAATCTATATCTATCTTTATATTATTAAAGTCAAAATTATAAATAGACCCTTTTTCCGCAATAATATAACCCTTTATAATAGCATTTTCCCAAGATTCGGAAATAGAAAATTCCCCCTTTGCCTTTCCCCTCAAATTAATGCTACCTTTAAAAAATTCTTTGTCTATTTTCTCCAAATTTAGACTCTCAAAACTTATGTTCATTTCAGGTTTAGGAGTAGCTTTGCCTAAGAACTTTATATCCGCATCCCAAAGATTTCCTCTCCCATCAAGAATATTTATATTTTCCCCATCAATCTTAACTTTTGTACTCACATTTACAAATTTAGGAGTAAAAGAAGCAATTCTACCTTCCACATTAAAAGCATTAATCTCTCCAGATACAACCCAGTCATTCTTATCTCCCTTGGTATTGATCCAGCCCGTAAAGTAACCCTTCTCAATATAAAATATATTGGGTAAAAACACTCCCGCCCATACATCTGCTAAGGCATTTTTAAATTCAAAGGTTAGATTACCCTCCTCTTTTGAAAAGTCATAAGTACCATAACTTTTTATCTCTTGATTATTAATAGAAGTAGACACACTATAGGTAATCATTTGATTCTTCCAATACAAATTACCGTTTACTTTTTGGACTTCTATATCTTTTTCAGTCTTTAAGTCCCTAACAACTACTATCCCGTCCTTAATCTTTGCCTTTATTTCTATACTAATATTATTTGCATTATTAGACTTTGAAGTATCAATCCCAGGTATCTGAGGAAAAGTCCATTCTCCCTTTTCATTATGAATAATAATCATTTTAGGCTTAGTAAGTTCAATATTAATGGGAGAAAGTTTTAAAGGATTTTGAAGAGAAATACTTACATTAGAAAAAGTAGCAAAATTTGCTACTTCCAAAGTAGATATTTCCACTTTATTTGGGAAAATATATTTTACATCTTCCGCTTTAGCATATTTTCCAAAATTCTTTTCTAGGATATAAGAAACTAAGGACTTTGCCCACCAAGGAGAAGTGAGAGCCAAAAGTATTACTATGGAAAAAATCACAAGAAAAAGAATTAGAAAACCTTTAATTAGCTTCTTCATAGTAAACCCTTTTGATCTTAGCACCCAAATTTGATAACTTATCTTCTAAAGCCACATAACCTCTATCAATGTGTTCTCCCACATCTAATACCTCTGTAGTTCCTTCCGCTACCAAACCAGCAAGAACAAGAGCAGCGCCAGCCCTCAAATCAGTAACCTCCACAGGTGCACCTTTAAGCTTCTCTACACCTTGAATTAAAGCTGTTCTACCATCTATGCTTATCTTGGCGCCAAGGCGCAATAATTCTCCTACATGAAGAAATCTATTCTCAAACACTGTCTCTACAATTAAACTACTTCCTTGAGCAAGACTTAAAAATACCATCATTTGAGGTTGCAAATCAGTAGGAAAGCCGGGATATGGCATAGTAGTCACCTCTATACCTTTCCAATTCTTTGCTGCTTTAATTCTTACTTCCTTATCCTTGATTTGAAAACTTTCCACTCCTGCTTCTTTTAATTTTATAAATAAGCTTTGTAGATGCTCCGGTTCGACATTTTTTATAATCAAATCTTTTCCTAACATTACACCAGCAATAATAAAGGTTCCCGCAGCAATTCTATCGGGTATAACTTTATAGTAATCTACAGGTTTTAAATCTTTCTTTCCCTTTATATAAATAGTAGATGTGCCTAAACCCTCAATTTCTGCTCCCATCATCTTCAAAAAATTTCCCAAATCCACAACCTCAGGTTCACAGGCAGCATTCTCGATAACCGTCTCACCTTCCGCCATAATTGCAGCCATCATTATATTTCTTGTAGCACCTACACTGGGCTTGTCTAAATGAATTTTTGTGCCTTTTAAACCCTTTTTAGCTCTTGCACACACATATCCCTTTTCCACAGTAACTTCCGCACCCAAACTCTCAAAACCCTTAATATGTAGATCTACAGGCCTTAAACCTATTCTACATCCACCAGGATAAGGAATCTCAGCCTCGCCAAAACGAGCAAGCAGAGGTCCCATCAATTCAAAAGATGCCCTCATTTTAGAGACTAGCTCATAGGGAGCTCTATATCCCTTAGGTTCTCCTTTTATATGTACTTTATCACCCTCTAAGAACTCTACTTCCATACCTAAAACCTTTAAAATCTCTGCCATAGTAATGTTATCTTTAACTGGAGGAACATTATCCAAGATTAGATCTCCCGAATTCAGTACAGAAGCAGCCATTATAGGAAGAGAAGCATTTTTACTTCCCCATATCTCTAACTCTCCTCTAAGTTTATGTCCTCCTTCAATAACAAACTTATCTTTTCTCACATGTAAATCACCTACCATATTATTTTGTGCCAAAAAGTCTATCTCCTGCATCGCCTAACCCCGGTATTATATATCCATGATCATTTAATTTTTCATCTATAGCAGCAGTATATATATCCACATCAGGATGACTATTTTTCAAAGCCTCTATCCCCTCAGGAGCACTTATAATACAAACAAACTTAATGTTTTTAACTCCCTTTGTCTTTAAAATTGAAATAGCTGCAATGGCAGAACCACCCGTTGCAAGCATGGGATCTACGACTACAACTTCTCTTTTATCTATATCCTCTGGAAGTTTTGTATAGTATTGAACAGGTTTAAGAGTATTAGGATCTCTATAGAGACCAATATGACCTACTTTTGCCGAGGGAAGAATCCGCAACATACCTTCGGCCATGACAAGACCAGCCCTTAAAATTGGAACTATAGCCAAATCCTTATTATTAAGAACTTTACCTTTTGCTATACCTAATGGAGTTTCAACTTCCACCTCTTTTGTGGGTAAATTTCTTGTAACCTCATATAACATAAGGCTTGAGATCTCAGAAAGAAGTTCTCTGAATTCCTTAGGTTCTGTACTTTTATCTCTTAGTTTTGTTAATTTGTGTTGTACTAATGGATGATCTACCACTATAACCATTTTTAATTCTCCTTTCTATAAATTGGAAATTGCTTACAAAGTTCTTCTACCTCTTTTTTAACCTTCTCTTTCACCCTCTCATCCTTAAAGTTAGAGAGAACCTCATGAATCAATCTCGCTATATACCTCATCTCGTCTTCCTTCATACCCCGAGTAGTTAAAGCAGGAGTTCCTATTCTAATCCCACTGGTTATTGTAGGAGGTTGAGGATCAAAAGGAATAGCATTTTTATTTACCGTAATACCTGCCTCCTCAAGAGCCTTTTCTGCTTCTTTTCCAGTTATTCCCTTATCTCTAAGGTCCACTAACATTAAATGATTATCTGTTCCTCCACTAACAAGCCTATATCCAAGTTTTATAAGTTCCTCCGCCATAGCCTTCGCATTTAAAACTATCTGCTTTTGATATTCCTTAAATTCAGGACTCATTGCCTCTTTAAAAGCCACAGCCTTAGCAGCTATTACATGCATCAAAGGTCCACCTTGAATACCCGGAAATACAGCCTTATCAATTTCCTTAGCAAATTCCTTTTTACACAGAATAAATCCACCTCTTGGACCCCTCAAGGTTTTATGAGTGGTGCTTGTAACGAAATGTGCGTATGGAACAGGAGAAGGATGTAGTCCTGCAGCAACAAGTCCAGCTATATGAGCCATATCTACCATGAAATATGCTCCCACATCTTCTGCTATTTGAGCAAATTTTTCAAAATCTATAATCCTAGGATAAGCACTTGCACCAGCTACTATCAACTTAGGTTTCAGTTCTTTAGCTAAATTCCAAACCGAATCGTAATTTATCATTTCTGTATTTTTATCTACTCCATAGAAATAAAAATTATATAACTTTCCAGAAAAATTAACAGGACTTCCATGAGTTAAGTGCCCTCCATGAGCTAAATTCATTCCTAAGACTCTATCCCCAGGATTGAGAACTACAAAATAAACAGCCATATTAGCTTGACTACCAGAGTGAGGTTGGACATTAGCATGTTCAGCTCCATATATAGCTTTTACCCTCTCTCTTGCTATATCTTCTACTTTATCCACATAGAGACATCCACCATAATACCTTTTTCCAGGGTATCCCTCAGCATATTTATTAGTCAAAACCGAACCCTGAGCCTCTAAGACCGCCCTACTCACAAAATTTTCAGAAGCAATAAGTTCTAAATGATACTCTTCCCTGTACTCCTCGCTTTTAATAGCCTCATAAATTTCAGGATCAACCTCTGGTAAATACCTCACAGCTCATCCTCCTCAATCATTGAGATTTTATCTATCCTTACCTTATGTCTGCCTCCAGTAAACTCAGTATTTAACCATACTCTTACTATCTCCTTTGCCAAGTCAAAACCAAGAATTCTACCTCCTAAAGTTAGTATATTGGCATCATTATGCTCTCTACTTAATTTTGCCTCATAAGGATCTCTACATAATGCAGCTCTTATTCCTTTCACTTTGTTTGCCACAATACTCATACCTATTCCTGTCCCACAAATCAAAATCCCCTTTTCAAAACCACCTTTTGCTACTGCTCTCGCAACAATGATTCCATAATCTGGATAATCTACCCTTTCAGGAGAATAAGTTCCAAAATCATGGTAAGATATATTCCACTCCTCAAGCCAACGTTTTAACTCCTCTTTTAACATATAGCCTGCATGATCTGCTCCTATAGCAATCTTCATATCTCTACCCTCTCTTTTAAATTTTCAATAATTTTTATTATTTCTTTTTCTATCTTATCACGAACCTCTCTATATTTTTCAATATCTAAGCCAAAAGGATCCTCAATATCCTCTTCCCCAAGAGTCAAGATTTTATTTTTAAAATTAGGATACATCTCTTTCAAAATAAATAACTGATCCTTAGTCATGGTGTAGACTATCGATGCTTCTTTAACCAAGTCAATAGTTAATCTTTTAGATCTGTGAGAAGAAATATCTATGCCTTTCTCCAACATCACCTTTACCGAAAACTGAGAAGGCTCTCTACCTTCAAAAGCAAAAATACCTGCAGAGGTTACTTCTATATTGTAAACATTCATTTTTTCCATTATATCTTTAAATAGATATTCTGCCATAGGACTTCTACAGGTATTTCCAGTACATACAAATACAATCTTCATGCCTATTTTTCCCCTGCAGCTCTTCTTAATCTATCCATTACTGCAAGTCCAAGTCCTTCTTCAGGAAAAGACTCAGAAATTATTATATCTACTTCTTTCTCTAATTTACGTAAATAAAAAAATAAATTTAAAGCAATCTCTGTCAAATTTTTTCTACTTCCTATAACATATTTCTTGATCTTATCAGAATAAAGGTTTTCGTTCTCCTTAGAGACCAAAACACCCACTTTTTTCCCTTCCTTTAACCAGTCATTTATTTTATTTTGCCATATTTCATTAAACTCTTCAACAATATACAAGGGAACTTTTGGAGCATAATGTCTATACTTCAAACCAGGAGATGGAACATCTTCTTTTGATTTCTCTTTATTCCAAACCATCACTTTTTTACCAATTACTCTTTCAATTTCTTCTTTGGGACATGCTCCTGGCCTGTAAATAATAGGAGTATCAGTAGTTATGTCGAGTACAGTAGACTCAACTCCAAAATTCACATCACCCCCATCAATAATTATGTCAATTTTATCCTCTAAATCCTCAATGACATGTTCAGCTTTTGTAGGGCTTGGTCTTCCAGAAACATTAGCTGAAGGAGCTGCAATAGGTTTACCAAAAACTTCAAGAAGCTTAAGAGCTACTTTATTCATAGGTTGTCTTATACCAACCTTAGGGCTTCCAGCAGTAACAACATCATCTACAAGATTAGATTTATAAAATATGAGTGTTAAAGGACCAGGCCAAAATTCCTCCATAAGCTTCTCCGCTATAGAAGGAACATTCTCAGTAAGACTATAAACTTGCTCCTTTTTACCCACATGAACAATAATAGGATTATCTGGAGGTCTTCCTTTTGCTATAAAAATTTTCTTAACCGCCTCTGGATTCAGAGCGTCTGCTCCAAGTCCATAAACTGTTTCTGTAGGAAAAGCTACAAGTCCTCCTTTCTCAAGTACCTGAGCAGCTTTTTTTAACACCTCTATATCTGGATTTTCTTTATCCACCTTATATATTAATGCCATATAACTTTTATAACCCTCTCATGTCCTAAGTAATCTCTAAAAGATTCTATTATTACACTATCAAAAAAATTTTTGAGAATGTTTAAAACTTTATGATATATATAAGGAGATATCTCTAAAATAGCAGTAAAGTTTTTACCTCTTTTTTTCAAAAGAGTAAAAAGTTTCCTATAAAACTCACATCCGTCCCAGCCTCCATAAAGAGCCTTCCAGGGTTCTTTCTTGACCTCTTTTTGTAAAAAAGGAAATTCCCAAGAGGCTATATAAGGAGGATTACTAATTATGAGTTCAAAATCAACGTTTCTATGAACCATTGGATAAAGAAGGAAACCAAAAAAGAATTCAATTTTATCTGAGACTTTATGCTTTTTAGCATTAAATCTTGCCACTTTTATTGCTTCTGGAGAAATATCACAAGCGTATATTTTAATATCCTTAAACTCCTTAGCAAGGGTTATAGAAATATTTCCACTACCAACTCCTATCTCTACTATCTTCTTATATCCTTCTTTTAAAATAGTATCCTTTGCCACCTCAATTAGTATCTCCGTTTCACTTCTTGGAATAAGGACTCCTCTTTCAACAAAAAGTTCAATGTCATAAAACTGTTTCTTTTCAATTATATAATTTAAAGGAATTCCCTTCTTTCTTAAATCTAAAAGCTTCTTAAGCTTTTCTACTTCTTCGTCAGTTAAAAAATCAATAGTATATATAAAGGCTCTATCCTTATTTAATACAAAAGCTACTAATAACTCAGCTTCTAACCATGCTGATTCAGGATTAATTTCTTTAATCTTATTATTCAACCATACAAGAACTTCTCTAAGAGGTTGCGCCAACTTCTTCAAAGAGTTTCTTAATTTGCTCTTCTTTCTCAGCAAGAATCAACCTATCAATAAACTCATCTAATTCTCCTGATAAAACTTCTTCTAACTGGAAAGAGGAGTAATTTATTCTATGATCTGTAACTCTTCTTTGTGGAAAATTATAAGTTCTAATTTTTTCACTTCTCTCCCCTGTTCCAACCTGCTGTCTTCTCTGAGAAGCTATCTCATTTTCTTTTTCCCTTTGATAATATTCATAAAGTCTTGCCCTCAAAACCTTCATTGCCTTCTCCCTATTTTGATGCTGTGATCTCTCATCTTGACATTGAACTACAATACCCGAAGGAATATGGGTAATTCTTACACCTGACTCAGTCTTATTAACGTGCTGACCACCAGCCCCACCAGATCTAAAGGTTTCTATCCTCAGATCTTTGGGATCAATCTCAACCTCTATCTCTTCCATTTCAGGAAGTACAGCTACTGTAGCAGTAGAGGTATGAATTCTCCCGCTTGACTCCGTTATTGGTACTCTTTGAACCCTATGTACTCCACTCTCAAATTTTAATCTACTATATGCTCCTTTTCCTTCTACTATAAATATTATTTCTTTAAAACCACCCAGTCCTGTAGGATTAGAGCTTACAATTTCAACTTTCCAACCCTTCTTTTGAGCATATCCCAAATACATTCTAAAAAGATCAGCAGCAAATAATGCAGCCTCCTCTCCTCCGGTTCCTGCTCTTATTTCCATAATGATGTTTTTCTCGTCGTTAGGATCCTTAGGTAAAAGAAGGGCTTTCAACTCAAATTCAACTTTTTCAAGTTTTTCCTGAATATCTTCTAATTCTGTCTCTGCAAGAGAACGCAAATCTTCATCTTGTTCCTCTTTAACCATTTCCTCAAGATCTTCTTTTTCCTTTAGTAACCTCTTATATTCTCTAAATTTGTCAACAATCTCTTCTATCTTTGCTCTTTCCTTTAATAAAGATTGATATTTATTAAAATCAGAGATAACATCCTCTTTAGCAAGAAGACCTTCTATCTCTTCAAATCTTTTTTCTATCTCTTCCAATTTATCAATGACTAACTTCTGAAGCATAGTCCTCCTTTGTCACCTCCTTTAAGGCAACAATAGCTGTCTCAAGTTGAGAATCATCAGGCTCTTTCGTAGTAAAATACTGCATCCATAATCCGGGAGTAAGAACTATTTTCCAAAACCATGAATCGGTATGTTGAGAACCTAATCTTATTATCTCATAAGATAGGCTAAAAATTACAGGAATCAATAGTATTCGGGAAATAATTCGAAGTAAAAAAGTTTGCTGTCCTAAAAAGGCGAAAATAACTATACTTACAATCATTACCACAAGCAAAAAAGAAGTACCACATCTTGGATGAAAACGAGAGTATTTTCTACAGTTCTCAACAGTCAACTCCTCTCCCGCCTCATAACAGAAAACAGTCTTATGTTCTGCACCGTGATATTGAAATACTCTATAGATTTCTTTAATTTTCGTTATACTGAACAAATAAAACACAAAAATGACAAGTCTGACTATTCCTTCTAGAAGCCTTATAATTATTTGAGATGATATATGTTTTTCGATGGGCTTCACCACTAATAAAGGTAAAACAATAAAAATAATTACAAAAAAGACAAATCCAAGAAGCAATGCTAAACCAATCTCCCAATTACTATCAATCTTTTCATCCTCTTTAAAGGCTACCTGTGTTGAGTAGTTTAATGCCTTAATACCCCAAAAAAGAGAATCCATCAATATCATTAACCCTCTTAAAAAGGGAATTTGAGTCCACTTTTTAAAATAAGGCTGAAGCCTTTCCTTTTTGACCACAATTTGCCCATCAGGGTCTCTCACAGCAACTGCTATATCTATTCCTTTCCTCATCATTACCCCTTCATATACCGCTTGTCCACCAACTAAATCTTTCTTATTTTTCATCTTCCTCTCTCCTTAATACTACATGGCAATGTCTACACCTTGCCTCATAAGTTTCAAAAGCCCCTACAAGTATTATAGGATCATCATAATAAGCTGGTTTACCATCTATTATTCTTTGAGTTCTACTTGCCACATTTCCACACTTCATACATATGGCATGTAGCTTATCCACATACTCTGCTACCGCCATTAAATAGGGCATTGGACCAAAAGGTTCCCCTCTAAAATCCTGATCAAGCCCAGCCACAATAACCCTCTTGCCTCTATCTGCAAGTCTCTGACAAACCTTTACAAGCCCCATATCAAAAAACTGTCCTTCTTCTATGGCCACCACTTGAGTATCATCCTTTACTAATCTCTCAATATCAGCGCTACTACTCACAGGAATTGCCTCGATCTTTAGTCCTGTATGAGAAGCTACATAATCTTTATCATATCTTATATCTAAACTATGTTTAAAAACCTGAACCTTCTGCTTAGCTATCTGAGCTCTTCTTACTCTCCTTATCAATTCTTCACTCTTGCCACTGTACATTCCTCCACATATTACCTCTATCCATCCCGATGCTCCACTAACAATCTCCATTTTTCTCACCTTCTCTCTGGAACACAAGTCTTCCCTTCTGGACATGGACCTCTAAAACATGGAGGACCAGCATCAGAAAAAATTGTAGGTGCCACATTTCTCACCAATTCAAGCATCTTCCATGCAAGTTCCCTTATCTCCCATTGAGCAGAATTACAAGTTCTCAAAGTGAAAAAGTGCATCAATTCTCTTGCATTCATAGTAACTATTATTTTGGACTCTATAGCTTGTGGTAAAAGATACCTTGCATCCTCCTTAGGAACCCCTAGCTTTACCAACTCCTCATATGCATCAAAAGCTCTTTCAATTAGATCTCTGTATACATTTAGCCTTTGTTCTTCTTTCTTTATGGTTTCAGGAATAACATACTCATCCTTTATCTTTACATACCTTTGACTCTGCTGAGAATAAGAAGCAATTCTATGCCTTACTAATTGGTGAGTGGTCACCCTTGAAACTCCTTCGATATAAAAAGTAAAAGAGGCGTGTTCAAATATAGACATATGTTGGAGTTTTTTAGCTTTATTAAGCAAACGAACAATTTCTTCTGGAGTTAGCTTTTCTTCTAACTCCTCAATACTTCCTTGATAATGACAAAGACGCATTGCCAGAGCACATACTTTTTCTGGCTCTGGCGTATAAGAAATTAATTTAACCTTCAATTTTACTTAATTTCCCAATTATATTTTTTAGTAAATCTTTCTACTCTTCCCTCGGTATCTACGAACTTTCTTTGGCCTGTAAAGAATGGATGACATTTTGAGCAGATTTCTACAGTCATATACTCTTTTGTAGATAAAGTCTCATAAACCGCGCCACACGCACAAACAATTTTTGCTTTCTTTAACTCAGGATGAATTCCTTTCTTCATATTTTTAACCTCTCCTTTCTACATATTTATACCTTGTGAATTATACCATAAAAAAATTATGAGGCAGAAGGAGAAATTCCCTTCTGCCTCCTGATCCTTTCTTTTCTGACTCAGTAGAATTTAGCGGGGCTCTACAATGAAACGGATGGCTGTTCTTTCTTCTCCATCAATCTGTACATCAGTAAATGCTGGAATACAAATCAAGTCAATACCACTTGGAGCTACATATCCTCTTGTGATAGCTATTGCTTTAACAGCTTGGTTTACAGCTCCAGCCCCTATTACTTGAATTTCTGCGCGACCTTTCTCACGAATTACACCAGCTAATGCACCTGCCACTGCATTGGGATTAGATTTAGCTGAAACTTTTAATACCTCTACCATAAACCTACCTCCTTTATATGTTCTTCCCATGGCTGACTTTTAAAATTATTTAATCTCTCCCCTCCTTTGTAATCTTATAATATTTTTTGTTTTTCCGCTTTCTTCTTCTACCTCTATAATCACCCCTTCCATTTTAAAAAGTCCTTTCTCTGGTACATTAAATTTTTGAGGTATTTGGAGAAGAAATTTTTTAAGAACAGCCTCCTTTTCAACCCCTAAAATCGAATCATAAGCCCCACACATCCCCAGGTCTGTTATATAACCCGTCCCCCCTGGTAGAATTCTCTCATCAGCTGTCTGTACATGTGTGTGTGTACCTACCACTGCTGTTACCATTCCATCTAAAAAATAACCCATAGCTATTTTTTCTGAAGTTGCTTCAGCATGTACATCCACTATTATTATTTTAGTATCTTTTTTCATTTCTTCAACTATATTTTTAACCACATAGAAGGGATTTTCAATAGGCTCCATGAATATTCTACCTTGTATATTAATTATACCCACTTTTTTGTCCATATGTGTTAAAACCAAATATCCTCTTCCAGGAACCCCTAAGGGATAATTAGCTGGCCTTAATATTCTCTCATATATATCCAATAAGGGTATACCTTCCTTTTTATCCCAAATATGGTTGCCACTGGTAAAAACATCAATACCATATTCAAATAGCTCCTTTACTACACTTTCAGTTATACCAAACCCTGAGGCAGCATTTTCAATATTTGCAACTACAAGGTCAATATTGAACTCTTTCTTTATTTGAGGCAGAAGAAGTCCAACCCCTCTTCTGCCTATCCTTCCCACTATATCTCCTAAGAAAAGTATATTCATAACTATTTTGCGTACTCTACAGCTCTTGTTTCTCTAATCACAGTAACTTTAATTTGCCCAGGATACTCCATCTCTTTTTCAATCTTTTTTGCAATTTGATAAGCAAGCCTTGTGGCTGTAAGATCATCTACTTCTTCTGGACTCACTAGTACTCTAACCTCTCTTCCAGCTTGAATAGCGTACGCCTTCTCTACTCCAGGAAAAGACATAGCAATTTCCTCTAATTTTTCCAGTCGCTTTATATATATCTCAATACTTTCTCTTCTTGCTCCAGGCCTTACTGCAGATATACTATCAGCCACCTGTATTATAACATCTAATGGTTTAATTAATGGAATTTCTTCATGATGAGCTGCCACAGCATGTACTACATCAGGATGCTCCCCGTATTTCTTTAAAAGTTCAGCACCCAATACAGCATGAGATCCCTCTACCTCATAATCAATTGCCTTTCCTATGTCATGAAGAAGTCCTGCCCTCTTAGCAAGATTTACATCCATATGAAGTTCAGCAGCAATTATTGTTGCAATCTTAGCAACCTCAATAGAATGTTGTAAAACATTCTGCCCATAACTGGTTCTATAATAAAGTCTTCCTAAGGTTCTTACTAGGTCAGGATGAATATTCTGAATACCAACCTCTATCAATGCCCTTTCTCCCTCTTCTCTTATTCTATTCTCTACTTCTTTCTTGGCTTTATTTACCATTTCTTCGATCCTTGCAGGATGAATTCTACCATCCTTTACTAACCTTTCCAAAGCAATCCTTGCTATTTCTCTTCTCACAGGATCAAAGGAAGAAAGAACTACAGCCTCAGGTGTATCATCTATAATTAAGTCAACCCCAGTTAAGGTTTCAAAAGTCCTAATATTTCTTCCCTCTCTTCCAATAATTCTTCCCTTCATCTCCTCACTGGGCAAACTCACTACAGAGACTGTAGACTCCACAGTATGATCTACCGCACATCTTTGTATTGCTTCCATTATTATCTCTCTCGCTTTTTCTTCAGCTATTTCTTTATATCTTGCTTCAGCCTCTTTTATCCTTAATGCAATATCTTTTTGAATCTCATCCTCTACATGCCTTAATAATATTTCCTTAGCCTCTTCCTTGGTCATTTGAGCCACTTTTTGAAGCTCAATTATAGCTTCTTCTTCCAATTTTTTAATATTTTCAAGTCTGTGATTTATCTCTTTTTCTTTATTAGCAAGAATCTCCTCTTTCCTCTCTAAGTTTTCCTCCCTTTGAAGAATCCTTCTCTCAAGATTTATAAGCTCATTTCTTCTCTCTCTTATCTCCCTCTCAGCTTCACTTCTTAATTTAAAAATCTCTTCTTTTGCCTCAAGAAGAGCTCTTCTTCTCTTCTCCTCAGCCTCTTCCTCAGCTTTCTTTTTTATCTCCTCAGCTCTTTTTTCAGCAAGTTGAACAGTTTTGCTTTCTATGTACTTTCTAACAAAATATCCCATCCCTATACCTATAACGAACAGTAACACAGCTACTATTAAAGTGCTAATTTGAGTTCACCTCCTTGATCTTAGTTAGTTCCTCTTCTAATTCGGAAATTATTCTCTCGAAACTAGTCTCTTTGATTATTTTCCCTTTCTTAAAAATTATAACTCTTTCTTTAGATCCTGTAATACCAATATCAGCCCATTTGGCTTCTCCCGGACCGTTGACTTCACAGCCCATCACAGCAATTACCAAGTTTAAAGGATAATCCCCAAACCTTTTTTCAATTTCCTTTGCTACCTCCTGAACTGGAAAATGCGACCGAGCACACATAGGACAAGCCAAAACCCTTAATCCCTTCCTTCTCAGCTCAAGGCTATCAAGAATTTCATACGCAACTTCAACCTCTTTATCAGGAGGAGCAGACAAAGAGACCCTTATAGTGTCACCTATACCCTCATAAAGAAGGATGCCCAAGCCCACCGACGATCTTATAGTTCCAGGAAATAAAGTACCTGCCTCCGTTATACCAATATGCAGAGGATAATCTACCTTTTCTGATAAAAGCCTATAGGCTTCTACTGTTAAAGGTACAGAGGAGGCTTTTACAGATATTACAATATCCGTAAAATCATTGTCCTCTAAAAGCCTAACTTCATTAAGAGCACTTTCTACTAATGCCTCTGAAGTAAGTCCACCATATTTTTCCAGAATTTCCTTAGGTAAGGATCCAGCATTACTACCAACCCTTATAGGCACCCCCCGAGCCTTTGCCTCTTTGGCAATAATAGAAACATATTTGGGATTTTTAATGTTACCAGGATTCAGTCTTAACTTATCTACCCCTTGTTCTAAAGCTGTCAGAGCAAGACGGTAATCAAAATGTATGTCAGCTACAATAGGGATAGGACTTTCCTTTTTTATCTTTCCCAGTGCAAGAGCCGATTCTTTATCAGGTACTCCAACCCTAACAATCTCACAACCCTTTTTAGCAAGTCTCCTTATTTGCCTTACGGTAGCTTTAACATCCACCGTAGGTGTCTTAGTCATAGTCTGAACCCTTATAGGATTATTACCACCTATCTCTATATTACCAACCTTTACAACTCTTGTTATTTTTCTCTTCATTTCCTTAAGTTTAGTATATCAAAAAAGGTCACAATTATCATTAAAAACAACAATATCAGCAAGCCAATCCAATGAACCATCTC
Source organism: Dictyoglomus turgidum DSM 6724 (assembly GCF_000021645.1). Classification (NCBI taxonomy): domain Bacteria; kingdom Pseudomonadati; phylum Dictyoglomota; class Dictyoglomia; order Dictyoglomales; family Dictyoglomaceae; genus Dictyoglomus; species Dictyoglomus turgidum. The sequence goes on along the minus strand of NC_011661.1, from coordinate 817,831 downwards.
TTCTTTTTTTGTTTCTATAGGCTTTCCTCTTATTTTTTCAATTATTACGAAAAGAATTCTCCCACCATCAAGAGCAGGTATAGGAAGTAGATTAAATACTCCAAGCTGTACACTCAAAACACCAAGAAAGTTCAAATAATATATTAACCCCATAGAAGCAACCTCTCCTGTCATTTTAGCAATTCCAATGGGTCCTGCAATAGATACACCTTGTACCCCATTAAACAATGCTTTGAAAACATAAAATATTAAAATCAAGGCATTTATAAACATCAAAAAGCCATTCTTAACAGCAGTGGGAAGAGAATATCTCTTAGGAACAGTTTTAAAAACAATTCCTATTATTCCTCCTTTTCTTTCCTCACTCCATTCAGGTACAACTTTGATATTCACAATTTTTCCATCTCTTTCTACCTTAATTTCAATCTCTCTTTTTTCTCCTGGAGATTTTATAGATCCGGTAATTAACTTAACCGCATCAGAAATATCCTCAATCTTTTTTCCATCAATGTATAAAATCCTGTCTCCTGGCAAGATTCCCGATACGCTGGCTGGTTTGTTTTCCAAAACTTTATCCACCACAGGAATAGGCTGAGGAATCCCTATAAGGAAAATAGCCATAAAGAGAATTATCGCAAAAATAAAATTCATAAAAGAACCAGCAAAAAGAATTAAAAATCTTTGCCAAGGTGCCTTTTTATAGAACTTCCTATCCTCTGGAACACTTTCCACCTCTGGAATATTAATATCATCAACTCCTGCCATTTTTACGAATCCACCAATAGGAATAAGTCTTAGTACGAATTTTGTTTCCCTTCCCTTTATCTCTAAAATCTTAGGACCAAAACCTACGGCATATTCATAAACCCTAACTCCAAAAACCTTTGCAAAAATAAAATGTCCAAACTCATGGGGTATAGTAAGTAAGGCAAATAATATCAAAAAAAATATTAAATCCATATTCTATCTCTCCTTAACCCACAAATTTCTTAAAAACTTTTCCTTCAATAATACCTTTTAAGCATAAAATTTTCAACTTCAGACAAATATGGTGGCTCTGCGCCCTTCTTAGTACAGGTTAACGCCGAGACCGTATTAGAAAAATCCAAGGCATTTTCAAGCTCTTCCTTAGTTATACTTTCTAAAAAATTCTTATTCAGTTTCCCAATAGAATTTAAATAATATAAAAATCCTCCCATAAAAGCATCTCCTGCTCCTACTGTATCAGCAACTTTTACTTCTTTACCCTTAGAAAAAGCAGAAAAGAATTTAGTATAGCCTTTTGATCCTTCCTTACCTAAGGTTACAAGAAAGATCTTTACACCTCTTCTCAGAAAATATTTAGCAAGCTCATCCGTATCCTCTGTCTCATAAAGCCAAGTAAGATCTGCAATGCTTGCCTTTAAAATATCTACATATCCAATCCAAGTTTCAAATTTTTTTAAGTAATTAACTTTATCTTTTATTAGATTAGATCTTACATTAGGGTCAAAAGAAATTGATACCTTTCCATGATTTTGACTCATCATTTTTTCTAACACAAAGCAACCTGGTTCTCGTATCATGGAAATTGATCCAAAATGAATAAGCTTGATTTTTTCAGGATCTATGTAGGGCATATCCTTCTCTTCTAAGGATGTATCAGCAGTATTTTCGCCATAGAAAACAAAATGAGGTTCTCCCTCCTTTAGAATGACAAAGGCAAGAGTAGTTGATTTCTCAGATCTTAACACAAAAGATGTATCCACATGGTTATTTCTTAATTTTTCAATTAACATCTCTCCAAAAAAGTCCTTGGAAATTTTACCAAAGAATCCACAAAGTGTTCCTAACCTGCCAAGAGTGATTGCCACATTATAGGGCGATCCACCTTCCTTAGGTACGTAAGCTACCTCTTTATTTATTTCTATAGGGGTGAAGTCTATAAGAGCCTCTCCACATGCCAAAATCATTTTTTATTACCCTCCTAAGATTATGTTTGTATAATCATTATAAACTATGATAAACTATGATAAAATAATTAACACGAGTTAATTTATTGGAGGTATAAAGATGATATATGACGACAAAATATTTGGAGATCTATCTCATAGAGAGTTCTTAGCTGAGAGAGAAGCTAAAAAGCTTGAAGAGGTAAACTTAGAAGAAATTTTCCCTGAAGATCCAAAACCAGAAGATGAAATAGAAATTACTTTTAGTTGTCCAATAAATTTTTATCCTAATTCAGTCCAAATTATTAGAGAAGATAAAGAATTATATACTCTCAATGTATATGACAGAGAGACTCAATGGAATGACAGTGTTTTTAACTTTAGTGAAGTCGTAAAAATAAAAATACCTGCTTTAAAAGAAAAAGGCGTATACCAAATTCGGCTATTTAGTATAGATAAAAAATTTTATGAATATTACTTTCCAATAGATAATCACGAACCCCCCAAATGGAGTGATGAAAGCATTATATATCACATATTCATTGATAGATTTGCTAAGGATGACAAAGAGGTGATTCTTTCTAAAAATCTCAAAGAGAAATTGGGAGGGAATTTGAAGGGAATAATAAGTCACTTAGATTATATAGAAAATCTTGGAGTAAACGTTATATGGATCTCTCCCATATTTAAAAGCACTTCCTATCATGGCTATGATATCGAAGATTATTTTGAAATTGATCCTTTATGGGGAACAAAGGAGGATTTAAAGAGGCTTGTAAACGAAGCCTTTAAAAGAGGTATTAGGGTGATTTTAGACTTTGTTCCTAATCATATGTCCCACAATAATCCATTATTTCAAGAGGCATTAAATAATAAAAATAGTAAGTTAAGAGACTGGTTTCTATTTAAAGGAGATGATTACGAAAGCTTTTTTGGAGTAAAATCAATGCCAAAGATAAACCTAAGGAACAAAGAAGCAATGGAATATATTATAAATGCTGCAAAATACTGGATAAAGGAATTTGGAATTTCTGGATATAGAATGGATCATGCTACAGGACCTGATATTAACTTCTGGACTATCTTCTATTACAGGATGAAGTCGGAGTTTCCAGATACTTTTTATTTTGGAGAGATTGTTGAAACTCCAAAAGAAACAAAAAAATACATAGATAAATTTGATGGGACTTTAGATTTTTATCTTTTCAAAATCATTAGAGATTTCTTCATAGGTAAAAGTTGGGAACCTAAGGAGTTTTTAAGAATAATTGACTTAGAAAACAAATTCTACGGAGACAAGTTTAAGAGGCTTTCTTTCCTCGAGAATCATGACTCAAATAGATTTTTATGGGTTGCTAAAGACAAAAACTTACTTAAATTAGCCTCTATCTTTCAATTCTCTTTAAACCCCATTCCTATAGTTTATAATGGTCAAGAAATGGGTTGTAACCAATTTAGAGACATAATAGAAGGAAATAAAACCCTACATGAGTACACAAGACTTCCTATACCTTGGGATGAGGGTAAACAAGATAAAGAGCTTATAGAATTTTACAAGAAATTGATCAACATTAGAAAAAAACATCCCTCTCTTTATAAAGGAAGATTTATTCCCATATTATCAAATCTAGTCTCGTTCATTAAAGAGGATGAAGAGGAATCTATACTGGTATTAATAAACCCAAACCATAAGGAGGAAATTTTTAATCTAAACGGAATTTATAAAGACTTATTTAGTGGGAACATTTATACTAATTCTTTAAAGGTAAATCCAATGAATGCTCATTTATTGCTTCGTATAAATCACTAATCTTTACCAAATCCACGTCAGCAAAAAATCCCTCCTTTTCAAGTTCTTTGAGTACCTTGATTGTCTTAGGTCTGAGGTGCAAAATAAATACTCCCCATCCCTTACTCTTTGCCATATTAATTGCTTTTAAAAATCTTAGTCTTATCTTATTCTCATCGTTCTCATGATCAATAAATAACATATTTTCAAGAGAAGGAATCCCTGAGCTATTTGCCATCTTATACGCTACACTACCTAAAATGGTTTTACTGTCAAGAAAAGCTAAATTATACTTTTTAAAAACATTTATTACTTTTTCCATAGTTTCAGGGTCCTTTGTAACCTTTGATCCCATATGATTATTAACCCAAGAAACCTTAATATTCCCAAATCTCTTAAGATGGGTCCTCACTATATTATCAATTTCATCCTCATTCATCCCAACCATTATCGCTTCTGCTACTAAATATTTCGCATCTTTTGGATAAGTTATAGACTCCATTGGAAGGTGCATCATAATCTCCCAACCTCGCTCAAAAATTTTTTCTGCTACTTTTTCAGCTTTCCTTGTAGGAATTATAGATATATTAAGGGTGTACGGAAAACTTAAAAGTTCATGAACCCAATAGTTGTCTTCTACTACATCATCTACTACGAAAGCGATTTTAGGAAGAACTCCACTTATTCTACTAATGGGGAAATAAAGATTCAATATTTTAACATCCTTTGTCTCTCCAGAAGGAAGGGAGTATTTTTTATAAACTTGATATTTTTCAACTAACTTATCGGAACTTTTAACCTTTCTAATAATTAAATTTTCAGACTTTAAGGTTGGCAAGAGAAAATATTTAATCATTAAGTTTTTATAATAAATAGAGTAAACTTTATACCCTAACACATAATCTCTAAACTCTTCATTTTTATCTTCAACAAGGTACTTATCTATTTCCTTCTCATATACCTTTATAATCTCTTCTGCAATCTTTGTATCAAGATTTAAAGATAATTTTTCCCTTACAACTTCACCTTTATTTATCTCCTCTCCTTTTTCTATTTTTCTATCCTCTCCACACCCTCCTAACCACAAAAGGAAAAAAATCAAAATTAAAAGAATTACTTTTTGTATCTTTCTTTCCATAAATTCTCTAACCTTTCTCTTATCATTTTTTCCTTGCCTTGATCTGAAGGACTATAAAAAATTTCCCCTATATCTTCTGGAAGATACTTCTGTTTTACAAAATGATCTGGATAATCATGAGGATAAATATATTTAGGAGAATTGCCCCTTAAATGTTCTGGAATTACTGATATGCCATGTTCTTCAATATATCTCATGGCCTTATCAATTCCTATAATGATACTGTTACTCTTAGGGGCAGTTGCTAAATATACCGTTGCCTCTGCAAGAGGTATTCTTGCTTCAGGCATACCTACCACATCCACAGCATAATAAGCTGATTGAGCGATAACAAGAGCAAAAGGATCAGCCATGCCTATATCTTCAGCTGCGTGTATAATTAACCTTCTTGCTATAAATCTTGGATCTTCTCCTGAAAGGAGCATCTTTGCAAGATAATATAGAGCAGCATCAGGATCGGATCCTCTTATACTTTTTATAAAGGCAGAAATAGTATGATAATGTTCATCTCCCCTTTGATCATACCTAAAAATCCTTTTTCCAATAACTTCCTTTACTATGTTCCGAGTAATAATTAGTTTTCCATTTTCAGAAGGAGCGACCATAAAAGAAGCAAGTTCTAAAGTATTTAAAGCTATTCTCGCATCACCATTTGCAAATCTAACAATTTCTTCCATAGCATCCTCGTTAATCTCTAAATCCCTCTCTCCAAGTCCCCTCTCCTTATCTTCTAAAGCCCTCTTTATAATTCTCTCAATGTTTTCCTTAGAAAGAGGCTTCAATTCTACTAATCTACACCTTGATAGTAAAGTAGTATTTAGGCTAAAAAAGGGATTTTCTGTAGTTGCCCCTATAAGAATCATTATTCCCCTTTCTACAAAAGGAAGAAGCACATCTTGTTGAAGCTTATTAAAATGATGTATTTCGTCAAGGAAAAGTACTGTTCTTTTATTATAAAGTTCAAGATTTCTTTTTGCTTTCTGCAAAGCTTCCTTTAACTCCTGTACCCCCACAATAGCAGCATTAAGTTCTATAAATTCAGCATTTATAGCCTTTGCCAAAAGTACTGATAAAGTAGTTTTTCCAGATCCAGGAGGGCCATAAATGATGAGAGATGGAAGATACCCTTTATTAATAGCTTTCCTCAAAAAAGATTTTTCTCCAATAATATCCTCTGCCCCAAGGAACTCCTCAAGAGTTCTTGGTCTCATCCTAAAAGAGAGGGGTTCATAACTATTATCCTCTTTAAATAATCTTTCCTGCTTATCCATTCAAAAAATCTCTAAAAACTAATTGAAAATTTTTAACCATCTCACCCTTACTTTGCATTATATATAAACTTTTATCAAACGCATATATCCCTTCTTTTAATTTTAAAAGTACATTATTTTTGTCTTTAGCAAATCTCTTATCAAGAAGATATTTCACATTCTCCGTTATATTTCTCTCAATTTTAAGAGTAGTATCAATAAAAAGTATAGTAATCTTAGGTTTTAATTCCTCCCTTCTTCGAAGAAACTCCCAAATTTCCCTTAATCTTACATTGTTAGGAGGACTGGTTTTACATTCTATATATAGTAAATATCCCTCAAGAATAGAAAGGACGTCAAAGTCTCCTCCACCCTTTAGTTCTCTGATTTTTACACCCCAAACTGTAGGCATCTTAAACTCCTTCACTAATAAACCAGATATATACCACTCAAGAGTTTCCCCAAAATTATCAATATAGGGATAGGAAAAATAATAATTCTCATTAACTAAAGTTAAAATTCCGCTTTTAACTAGAAATTCCCAGTATTCTCTTATCTCTTCTAAATTCCATCGGGAAAATAGTTTTTCAAGATTGACCCTTCCATTATCCTGAGAGTGAATTATATCACTTAATAGTCTTCTAAACCTATAATGAGAGAGGAAATTAAAATAGTCCCCTTCTAAGGATAAATCCTTGGGTAATATTATCCTTTCTTTTTGACAACATTCGTCAATTTGATAACCCCTTCTCCAAAAAAATAGCTTAATCTCCTCAAGAGAAACAGCTTCCATCAGCCTTGCTCATCATCTTCTTCTAACATCTTAAGTATCTTCTCAAGAACTTTATCTTTATCCCTTTCTTTTTCCTCTTTCGTATAGATTTTCTCAATCTCGTCTAAAGAGACTAACTCTCTTCTTTCTTCATCAAACTCCACAACCAGCTTATTTAACGGTACATGATGATCTACAACCACTCCTTTTCCTTGTCTCGTCTCCACTACTGTACCCTTAGGAGGTAAATTCGCTTTTATATCTTGATATGTCTTATATTCGTAAGACAAACAACACATTAATCTTCCACAAATACCAGAAATTTTTAACGGGTTTAAAGCGAGCCCCTGTTCCTTTGCCATCTTTACCGAAATAGATTCAAAATCCTGAAGATAAAGATGACAACAAACTTCTCTTCCACAAATTCCAAGACCTCCTAAATACCTTACCTCATCCCTTACTCCCACTTGATGCAATTCAATCCTGGTCTTATATTGAGCTGCAAGTTCCTTTACTAACTCCCTAAAATCAACTCTCTCTTCAGATGCAAAATGTATAGTAATTTTACTGTAATCAAAATTAATCTCACAAGCAAGCATTTTCATAGGTAAATTCAAAGTCTTAGCTTTTTCTTGTGCAAATCGAAGAACTTCTCTTTCTTTTTCTCTATACTCTTCTATTTTTTTTAAATCATCCTCAGTTGCTCTTCTCAATATAGGTTTTAGAGGAGAAGGGGGTTCAAAATTTTCTGAAGGAACAAAAGGAGGAATTACTACTCTTCCCGCTTCCATCCCTTGAACAGTCTTTACTATTACCACATCTCCCACTTTCAGATCAGGATCAGTGGTTGAGAAATAATAAACCTTCAAACTTCTTAATCTTATTCCTACCACGTATATACTTTCTTTATCCTCAAGCATCATCACGAGCCCAAACCTACTCTCAAAAATAAAGTCTCTAAAGTCAACAATAAATTAGCATTATTTCTAATACCTCTTATAGCATCCTGAGTTAATCTAAAAAAGGTTTTTAACTCTGAAATTGAATATTCCTGAGATTTTCTTGCTATCTCTACAGAAAAATCTTTTTGAGTGATATATTTTTCATCTCCTGTAAGCTTCCAGAAAAAGAGATCTCTCCACCAAAAAAGAACAAGCTCAAGTAAGCTTATGATCTTCTCATTATCCTTTTCTTCTGCTAAAAAATCAACAAGGTCAAAAGGAGAATATAATTTGTCTTTCTTAAGAAGGGTAAGATATTTAAATAGTTCTACCCTTTTTGTCCAATTATTTTCATCATTCCAAAAAAAAGCCTTTCCTACACTTCCTTGGGATAAATTTACAAGAACTTCAAGCCTATCTTCAGGAACTTTATCTTCTATTATCCGCCATACTTCTTCATAAGTCAAATACGTAAAGTTTATGATTTGACTTCTTGAAATAATTGTAGGTAGTAATAATTCAGGTCTGTAAGCTATCAGAATAAACAATGTATGCTCTGGAGGTTCCTCTAATATCTTCAAAAGAGCATTAGCCCCCTCATTTCTTAATTGATGTGCTTCATCTAATATAAACACTTTCAAATCACCTATGTATGGCTTTACATATGCTTCTTTTCTCAATTCTCTTACTTGTTGTATTTTATACCATTGTCCCTCGGGCTCAATATAGAATAGGTCAGGATAAGAAAGGTTTTTAATAGCCTCACAAATATCACATTTACCACATCCCTCAAAGGGTTCTATCTTACAATTTAAGGCTTGAACAAGAGAAATTGCAGTTAGTTTTTTACCAACGCCTTCGGGTCCTACAAAAAGATAAGTTTGAGATAACCTATTTTCATGAATAGCTTTTCTCAATATTTCTACTGCTTGTCTTTGACCAACTATTTCCTTAAATGCCATAACTATATCTTTTCAAAATAGCTTACATCTACAGCAAAAACTACCGCTCCGCCTACTTTTATTTTAACAGGCATAGGCACAGTTCTTAGTAACTCTACGGAGGGAAGAGGAGGAATAATCATCTTTTCTCTTTCTTTACAATTTTCTCTTAAAATAGTCAAAACTTCTTCAAACCTATCATCATCTACCACTGTCATCAGTGTTACAGACCCTTCCTCTAAAAAACCTCCTTTACTCTTGAAAAAGGTAAGAGAAAAATTATGTTCTATAAAAATCTCCCTTACCTTTTTCCAATCCTCCTCCTGAATAATGGCAAAAACTAACTTCATTTCTGCACCTCTCCAAGGTTTTTTCTCTCTATTTCTTCAACAATTCTTTTAAAAATCTCTCCTTTTGACAAATCTCCAGGTATTATTATGAACCTTTCTTTTTCCTTTTTAGCAATCTCCAAGTACCCTTTTCTTACTTTATAATAAAATTCTATGTTTTCTCTTTCAATTCTATCAAAACTTTTTTTTCTTCTCAAAGCCAATTCAGGATCTAAATCAATCAAAATAGTAAGATTTGGCTTTAATCCAAAAGTAGCTATCTGATTCATCTCTACAAGAAGTTCCAAAGGTAAATTTCTTCCGTATCCTTGATAAGCAAGGGTTGAATCAGCATACCTTTCACAGATTACTACATAATTTTCCTTAAGTTTTTTAATAATATTAATAGTATTTTCTACTCTGGATGCTAAATACAAAAAGGCTTCTGTCCAGTAATTTATTGAAAAAGCAGGGTTTAAAAGTATTTCTCTTATTTTATTTCCCACATCTGTTCCTCCAGGCTCTCTCGTAAGATGAACTTTATAACCCTTACTTTCAAAATGCTCCTTTAAAAGTAAAGCTTGCGTAGTCTTTCCAGAGCCATCTATTCCTTCAAAGGTTATAAAAAGATTATTTTTCATATTCCTTAATGAGAAGGATATATTCTTACCTTGCGAAAAGGTTCTACTCCAACACTTTCGGAGTGTAAACCATACTGTTGAATAAGTTGATGTTGTAATCTTCTTATATAAGCAGGTTGAGGTGATAATTCGTAAGGCTCATCATGAGTTAATACATATTCTATACCCTCTTGAGCCTCTCTTAATGCTTCTTCCTCAGCATCACTCTTACTGCTTATAGCTATTCCAAATTCCTCGCTTAAAAATCTTTCTATCTGGGTTACAGTATTGCTTCTTAATACAGCAATTTTAATACCCTTTTTCTCCGCCTCCTTCAAAAGATCCTTTGCTCTCTTTTGATGTGCTTTTAGAATCAAAAGACAATTAGCTTCAGAAAGATTTTTAACTACAAAAGCAGGAACACCTAAATTGCGTATTGCTTTCTCCAATCTATTTCTGCTTATACCATAAGGAAATATCCTTAAAGGTTCTGTTCTTTTCTCTATTTTCTCAGGCTTTCCAAAAACCGATACTTCTTCCTCTTCTTCCACAGGTTCAATAGTAGGAGCTTCAACCTTTTTAACTTCTCCCTCAGGGGTTCTTACTCTTATCTCTGGTTTTATAATATATCCTCTAAGTAATGCATCAACGGTTTTTGCCACATCATGATGAATAGCAAGCCTATCTCTCTCTTGAATCTCTATTACCACTTGAAAAGTAGGAGGAGCCTTTCTCTCTAAGACAGTTTTTTGGGTACCTCTTCTTTTTGCTTCTTCATCACTTAAAGTAACTACCTGAATTCCCCCTACAAGATCAGAAAGAGTTGGGTTGAGAAGTAAATTTTGCAAAGTTATACCATGGGCTGTCCCAATCAACTGCACACCTCTTTCTGCAATAGTTCTTGCAGCTTTCGCTTCAAGTTCTGTTCCAATCTCATCAATTACAATAACCTCAGGCATATGATTTTCTACCGCTTCAATCATAACATCGTGCTGTTTTGATGGATTTGGAACTTGCATTCTCCTTGCTCTGCCTATGGCAGGATGGGGAATATCACCATCTCCACCAATCTCATTAGAAGTATCAATAATAATAACCCTTTTACCAAGCTCATCAGCAAGAACCCTTGCAGTCTCTCTTAAAAGAGTAGTCTTACCTACACCAGGCTTACCTAGAAGAAGTATATTTTTGCCTGTTTCAATAACATCTCTTATTATATCTACCGTTCCTAATACAGCTCTTCCCACTCTACAGGTTAGCCCAATTATCCTCCCATGTCTATTCTCTATAGCAGAAATCCTATGAAGAGTCCTTTCTATACCTGCCCTCTTATCCCCACTAAATTCCCCTACTCTTGCGATAATATAATTTAGATCTTCCTCAGTGGTAAATCTTCCTTCGAAAATAACAGTCTTTTTGTAAAATCTTGCCTCAATTTCTCTTCCAAGGTCAAGCACTACTTCTATAAGATCCTTTATATCAGGATCTTGCTCTAATCTATTTTTTATATCATTAGGAAATATGGCCAAAAATTTATCTAAGTCATCCACTATCTGTTGTAACAATTTATTCATCATCTCCTTCTTAAACTTCTTTAAAAGCTATTATTCCCCAGGAGCCAGGACCAATATGAGAAAGAATAGTACAGCTAAAGAATCCCATATAAAAATCAGTAATATTGAGAGTATTTTTTACCTCTTGAGATATCTCTAAGACTTCTTCATAATTGTCTGAGTAAGCAACAGCAATTTTTACAGGATCTTTCCCTGCATATTCCTTAATAAGCTCAATAATTCTTGCCCTTAATTTTTGCTTAGTTCTTACCCTTTCCACTGGTTCAATAGCCCCTTCTCTCAATTCCAAGATGGGTTTAATTTGCAGGATGCTTCCCATCCATGCTTGAGCTGCCCCAATTCTCCCACCTCTATAGAGATACTCCAAAGTGTCTACCGTAAATTTTATATTGCTATTTAGATACAATTTCTCAGCAAGATTTATAAGATCATCTACTTTTGCACCTTTCTCTATAGCCTTTGCAAGTTCAATTACCACAACACCAAGAGCAAGTTCTGTAAGTTTTGAATCAACAACAAATATCTTATCTTTTTGAGGATGAATTTCCCTTGCAGCATTAGCAGATCCCACAGTTCCACTTAACTTTGCTGAAATATGAATAGAAATTATTGCCTCAGTATCTGGATGTTTCTCAAAAATATTTTGATAAGCTTGATAAAATTCTTCCACAGAAGGCTGAGAGGTTTTAGGAAAAACAGTACTCTCTTTTACCTTTTTGAAAAATATTTCAGGGGTAATATCTACTCCATCTCTATAAACTTCATCTCCAAAAGCAACTTTTAGTGGTACAACCGTTACGTCGTATTTTTCTACATATTCTTTAGGAAGCGCAGCAGTACTATCAGTTACAATTTTAATCATTTTAATTCTCACTCCTTATAAAAATTTTAAGTTTGAGACTCTGTTTGTGCTTCCCCAGTAGTAACCTCCTCAGTATATCCCTTAGGAGGAATTATGCCTACAACCACTTCATCTAAAGGAGTCAAAACTTTAATATTTTCAGGAAACTTAAGATCTCCAACAGTTATGGATTCGCCTATTTCAAGATCCGTTATATCTACCTCTATATGAGGAGGCACATCCAAGGGGAGAGCTCTTATCAAGATCTCCTCAACTCCATGTTGCAATATACCACCCTGCTTTATACCTTTAGCTTCTCCTACAAGTAATATAGGGACATAAACATCGACCAGTTCTTCCAGGGTTATAGCATGAAAATCTACGTGAAGAAATTCATCTTTTATAGGATCTATTTGTAAATCTTGCAAAATAGCATTTTCAGTTATGGTATTTTCTCCATTCTCTATTATAAGCCTTAGAAGGTGTTGTTCCTTAGCATGCCCTTTCTTTATTAAGCTCCATAAATCTTTTTTTTCTACTAATATGTGAATATTTTCTTTTAAGTGAGCCCCATAAACGACTCCAGGTATTAAATTAGACCTTCTATATTTTTTAGCAAACTGTTTACCTATTTTATCTCTTTTCTTTACTTTTATCTCGGTTATTTCCATTTTTTCTTACCTCCTTATGAGTTTTTAATCAAATAATGAACTTAGAGAGTCTTTGTTAGAAATTCTCTTTATGGCTTCTCCAAGTAGATTTCCTATAGAAATAATAGTTAACTTTGGTACCCTCTTTTCTAACGGTATAGGTATTGTATTAGTTACTACCAATTCCTTTATTTCAGATTCTTGCAATTTTTTATGGGCATCATTAGTTAATATACCATGAGTCACCGCTGCATAAATATCCCTCGCCCCTTTTAATTTGAGAAGTTTAGCAGCTGAAAACAATGTGTTCCCAGTAGTAACAATATCATCACATATTATAACATCTCTCCCCTCTACCTCTCCAATAATTTCTTCCACTTCCGCAACTTCAGGTGCTGGTCTTCTTTTATATATTATAGCTAAGGGTGTATGTAACCTATCAGCAAGAGCTCTTGCCCTTGTTACTCCCCCTATATCCGGAGAGACCACTACCGGATTTTTAAGATTTTTATCTTGAAAATATCTTGTAAAAAGAGGTAAAGCTGACAAATTGTCTACAGGAATATCAAAAAATCCCTGAATTTGTCCAGCATGAAGATCCATAGTAACAACACGAGAAGCTCCTGCAACTGTTAAAAGATTAGCTATAAGCTTCGCAGATATGGGCTCTCTTGATTTAGTCTTTCTATCTTGCCTTGCATAAGCATAATAAGGAATAACTGCGGTAACCTCATCAGCAGAAGCTCTCTTTAAAGCATCAATGATTATAAGAAGTTCCATAAAATACTCATTAACTTTACTTCCCAAAGATTGAATAACATAAACCTCTGCTCCCCTCACACTCTTTGCAATTCTTGCATAAATCTCACCGTCTGAAAATCTTCTAATCTCAATCTCTCCTAATTCAATCCCTAAGTATTTCGCAACTTCTTCGGCAAGCTCCCTGTTTGAAGTACCACTATAAAGAGCTAAACATCTCTGTCCCATCTTCCATTCTCCTTCTTATTCAGTCTTAGAATTTATGTAAGACAAGGGACCAATATAAGAATTCTTTTTAATTACATAATTTCCTAATATAAAAACTTCAGGCTGTATTATAACATCTTTTTCAATTGAGACCTTATGTCCAATAATAACTGTATCCGGATCTATAATTATCACTCCATTATTCATATTAATTTTATTTATTCTTTCCTTCAATATCTTTCTTAAAGTGCTTAACTCTTCCTGAGTATTTGCGCCTAAAACTTCAACAGGATCGACAACTACCGTACCAATCTTTAAATTCCTTTTATTAAAGATTTCTATCACATCGGTGAGGTAAAATTCTCCTTGAGCATTATCGTTTTTCAAAAGTTGTAAAACCTCTCTTAGTTCTCTCCATTTAAAAGCATAGACCGATGTATTTATTTCTTTAATTTTTTTCTCTTCTTCCGTAGCATCTTTTTCCTCAACAATCTTCAAAACCTCTCCACTCTTATCCCTTACTACTCTCCCATATCCACAAGGATTATCTAAAAAAGTTGTAACCAAGGTACAAATATTATTGTTTTCTCTATGTACATTACAAATTTTTATTAAGGTTTCACTTTTAATAAGAGGCATATCTCCTGGAAGTATCAATACATCTCCTTCATAAGCGTCTAACCAATTTTCTAACCTTTTTACAGCGTCTCCTGTTCCTAAAGGGACATCTTGAATTACGACGTTCTCCTCCGATATAGAATTTAAGTAAGTCCTTACCTTTGGACTTACCACCAAAATATATTCCTTTTCAAAGACAGTTTTTACTGTTTCGAGTAGAAATTCTAAAAGGGTGTTTTCATAGAGGGGATGAAGAACCTTAGGTAAATCAGTCTTCATCCTTTTACCTTGACCAGCAGCCAAAATAATAGCCTTAAAATCATTCATAAACATTAAAAGGGATAATAAAAAATTGGCTGGGGAGGCTGGATTCGAACCAGCGAATGGCGGATCCAAAGTCCGCTGCCTTACCAGCTTGGCTACTCCCCAAAGCCAAGTTTATTATATATTATAGTGAAAAAGAGGTCAATAAATGATAAAATATTTAACATCATGAAAAAAGAGTTTACTGACTATAAAAACTTATATAAGTATTTTAAAAAATTCAAAACAGAAATAAGCAAAAATCTCAAACATAATCTTTTATTAATCCTGGTTTTATTCCTTTTAGGGGACCTATTAGTATTAACCCTTGATTTTATTTTTATTCCTCCATTGAAAATCAATAACATAGCCCCTAAAGATATCATAGCTCTAAGAACAGTGATATATAGAGACGAAACCGAAACTGAAAGAATTAAAAATTTGTTACTTTCTCAATTTAAACCCATATATACTGTGGATCAAAATATCACTATAAAAATGTTATCAAAACTCTCAGAACTTTTCTCTCAAAACTCTGAACATCCAGAAGTTTATAGCTACATCTCTAGATTACAGTTATCTACGGTAAATACCCTTCGAAAAAAAATTGAAAGTTGGATTATTGAAAATTATTCAAAAGGAATTAAAGAGGAAGAAATAGGTACTAAGAAACAAGAATTTATTAGATTCTTGGTCTATGAGTTAAGGCTTCCTCAAGATATAAGTAAAAAATTGAGTGATACCCTTATTGTTCCAAATATGTTCATAGATATTAAAGAAACGGAAAATAAAAAAGCAGAACTTATAAAGTCAATAAAACCTATCGAAAGGATAATTTCGAAAGGAGAAATAATCTTAAAAAAGGGTGAAAAAGTAACTAAAGAAAAGTTTCAAATATTAGAAGCTTTAGGATATACTTTATCCCCTAAAAACATCTTAAGATTTCTAAGCTTATTTTTACTTACCGCCTTTCTCCATCTATCTCTAATTGCTCTTATATTCTACTTTGGACAAGTAAATGTAAAAGACTTAAACATCTTTCTTTTTATAAATACCATATTCTTATCTGGGTTAATCATTTCAAAAGTTTTCTCCTTTTATTCCATATATCTTGCACCTATAAACACTCTCCTCTTTATAGTATTGAGCCTAACAGACTTCCCCGATTATGCAATTCTTAGTCTTTCTCTGATACTACTATCTTCAATCTTTCTAAGATCGTTTATAATACCTATTCTTTTGATTTTTGATTTTGTTTTTATTTATAGAGGACTACGAAGGTTAGAAGATAGAGTAACCTATCTTAAAACCTCTTTTGTATTAACCTTCCTGAGAATTTTTGCAATTCTACTCATCAAGTATGCCTATCAAGAAGTATATATAAATCTTTCTGATTCAATTTATAGCGTAATAAATCCCATAATCTCTGGTATTCTCGCCATAGGACTTATTCCTATAATAGAGGATCTATTCCGACTTGCAAGTCCATTAAAGTTATTCGAATTAACAAATCCCAATCATCCATTATTAAGAGAATTAATTATGGAGGCACCTGGAACATACTATCATAGCTTAATTGTGGGAAATCTTGCCGAAAGAGCCGCAGAAGCGTCTGGAGCAAGTCAGAAAATTGTAAGAATTGCTTCTTTATACCACGATATTGGTAAAATGAAAAGGCCACAATATTTTATTGAAAATCTCCTACCTAATCAAAAGAATCCTCATGATGACCTTTCCCCCTATCTCAGTGCCATCATAATTAAATCTCATCCCAAGGATGGAGCAGAAATACTAAATAAACACAAATTTCCTAAAAACATCATAGATATCGTGGAACAACATCACGGAACCAGTCTACTTTCGTACTTTTACATGAAACAAAAACAATTAAACCCAAATCAACTAGTGCCTGAATTAGATTTCAGATATCCAGGGCCTAAACCGAAATCAAAAGAAGCTGCAATTGTAATGTTAGCGGATAGTGTTGAAGCTGCAACAAGAAGCCTTAAAAATATTACCCCTGAAAACATTGAAAAAGTAGTTAGAGATGTAATAAGAGAAAAACTAAATGATGGACAATTAGAAAACAGTAGACTTACTCTTGAAGAGTTAGAAAAGATATCCCAAAGCTTCATTAAGACCTTAATAGAAGTTAGACATCCCAGAGTACCTTACCCTCATGAGATGAAGTAACAAAAAAAGGGAGGAAGGCTCTCTGGCGATGACCTACTCTCCCACCCCGTCGCCAGGGTAGTACCATCGGCGCTGGAGGGCTTAGCTTCCGTGTTCGGAATGGGAACGGGCGTTTCCCCTCCGCTCTAATCACCAGTAGCCTTCCTCCCTCTCCTTCTTCCATAACTCCCAAGAAGAATCATACAGTAACCAGCCAGGCGTCAAAGCCTCGGCATATTAGTACCGGTCGGCTCCACGCATTGCTGCGCTTCCACCTCCGGCCTATCTACCTCCTCTTCTCGGAGGTGCCTTACCGGGCTTCCCCCGTGGGAAACCTTATCTTGGGGTGGGCTTCGCGCTTAGATGCTTTCAGCGCTTATCCCGTACGGACTTGGCTACCCAGCTCCTGCACCTGACGGCACAACTGGTACACCAGAGGTCCGCCTGCTCCGGTCCTCTCGTACTAGGAGCAGTTCCCCTCAAGTTTCCTTCGCCCGTGGCGGATAGGGACCGAACTGTCTCACGACGTTCTGAACCCAGCTCACGTACCGCTTTAATGGGCGAACAGCCCAACCCTTGGGACCTTCTCCAGCCCCAGGATGCGGTGAGCCGACATCGAGGTGCCAAACCTCGCCGTCGATGTGGACTCTCGGGCGAGATCAGCCTGTTATCCCCGGAGTAACTTTTATCCGTTGAGCGATGGCCCTTCCACTCGGGACCACCGGATCACTAGGCCCGACTTTCGTCTCTGCTCGGCCCGTCGGCCTCACAGTCAGGCAGGCTTAACGCCCTTACACTTCAGGCACGATTTCTAACCGTGCCAAGCCTACCTTTGGGCGCCTCCGTTACCCTTTAGGAGGCGACCGCCCCAGTCAAACTGCCCACCAAGCACTGTCCCCCAAAAGGCTCTTCTTTTGGGGTTAGAACCCCAACACCACAAGGGTGGTATTCCACCGGCGGCTCCACGGAGGCTGGCGCCCCCGCTTCTCTGCCTCCCACCTATCCTCTACATGCAGTGCCAGAGTTCAATGCCAGGCTACAGTAAAGCTTCACGGGGTCTTTCCGTCCTGCCACGGGTAGTCCGTATCTTCACGGACACTCTAATTTCACCGGGCCCCTCGTTGAGACAGCGCTCCAGTGGTTATGCCTTTCATGCGGGTCGGAACTTACCCGACAAGGAATTTCGCTACCTTAGGACCGTTATAGTTACGGCCGCCGTTCACTGGGGCTTCGGTTCAGGGCTTCGGGTTCTTCACCCTAACCCTTCCCCTTAACCTTCCAGCACCGGGCAGGCCTCAGCCCCTATACATCGGCTTCTACGCCTTAGCAGAGACCTGTGTTTTTGGTAAACAGTCCCCAGAGCCACTTCACTGCGGCCCTTTCAGGCTATTCACCTTACTCGGGCACCCCTTCTTGCGAACGTACGGGGCCATTTTGCCGAGTTCCTTAACGAGGGTTATCCCGCGCACCTTTGGATCTTCACCTCGCCCACCTGTGTCGGTTTGCGGTACGGGCACCCACTGACCTCCCTAGGAGCTTTTCTCGGCAGTGTGAGCTCGATGCCTTCGCCCTCTCTCGAGGACTCCCCATCACCCCTCAGTTCAACAGGAGTGCGGATTTGCCTACACTCCCTCCCTTGGGGCTTGGACCTGGTATGTCACCACCAGGCGCACCTACCCTCCTGCGTCCCTCCTTCGGTAATAACGGTCAGTAGGTGGGGCCGGAATATTAACCGGCTGTGCATCACCTACGCCTTTCGGCCTCGGCTTAGCTCCCGCCTAACCCTGGGAAGACGAGCTTTACCCAGGAAACCTCGGGCTTTCGGTGGGAGGGATTCTCACCCTCCTTTTCGCTACTCATGCCGGCATTCTCACTTCCGCCTCGTCCAGCGGTCCTTCCGGTCCGCCTTCTCCCTACAGCGGAACGCTCCCCTACCGCCCTACCTACCCGAAGATAGGTAGAACCCAAAGCTTCGGTGCCGGGCTTTAGCCCCGTGTATTTTCGGCGCAGCTTGGCTCGATCAGTGAGCTATTACGCACTCTTTGAATGATGGCTGCTTCTAAGCCAACATCCTGACTGTCTTCGCCAAGCTACCTCCTTTACCACTTAGCCCGGACTTTGGGACCTTAGCTGTTGATCTGGGCTGTTCCCCTCTCGACTATGGAGCTTATCCCCCACAGTCCGACTCCCAGCCATCCACTCAGGGCATTCGGAGTTTGACTGGACTCGGCAGCGGATCCCCGCCCCTCGCCCAACCAGTGCTCTACCTCCCTGAGCTTCTTCGGCTGAGGCTAGCCCTAAAGCTATTTCGGGGAGAACCAGCTATCTCCAGGCTCGATTAGCTTTTCACTCCTACCCACAGCTCATCCCATAGCTTTTCACTGCTAACGGGTTCGGACCTCCACGGGGGGTTAACCCCGCTTCATCCTGGCCATGGGTAGCTCGCCTGGTTTCGGGTCTGATGCGTGTGACTTAGCGCCCTATTCAGGCTCGCTTTCACTTCGGCTCCGGGACTCCACTCCCTTAACCTCGCCACACGCATCAACTCGCCGGCTCATTCTTCAACAGGCACGCAGTCGAGCCAGCTCAAAGAAGGTGTTTAACCTTCTTTGAGCATCGCTCTCCTACTCCTTGTGGACGTACGGTTTCAGGTTCTATTTCACTCCCCTCTCCGGGGTTCTTTTCACCTTTCCCTCACGGTACTATGCGCTATCGGTCACCAAGGGTATTTAGCCTTAGGCGGTGGTCCGCCCAGATTCGCGCAGGATTCCCCGTGTCCCACGCTACTCGGGAGTAAGGTCCATAGGCTTAGTACACATTTCGCCTACGGGGCTCTCACCCTCTCTGGCTGGCCTTCCCAGACCATTCGGCTATGTGTACATCGCCTACGGGAAAGTCGCGGCTTTCCCCGACCTTATCCCTCTACCCCTGTGTGGCAACGCCCGCGAGCTTCTACACCACACAGGTTTAGGCTCCTCCCCTTTCGCTCACCACTACTCAGGGAATCGAATTTCTCTTTCTTTTCCTCAGGGTACTAAGATGTTTCAGTTCCCCTGGTTCCCCTCCCTAAGAGTTTCCCCTTAGGGATACTCCGGCATTACCCGGAGTGGGTTTCCCCATTCGGATACCCCCGGATCACAGCTTGCTCGCAGCTCCCCGGGGCGTTTCGCCGCCTGCCGCGTCCTTCTTCGGCCCTTGGTGCCTAGGCATCCACCGTACGCCCTTTCTACTTTGACGCCCGGCTGATTACTGTATCATCCCTCTTGGATCTCTTTTCCCCTTATCTTTAATTTTCTAAGGTGCAAAACAAAAATTCAGGGAGGAGAGGAAGAAGGGAGAAGAAAGGAAAGCTCCTATCTCTCTCCGTAAGAAAGGAGGTGATCCAGCCGCACCTTCCGGTACGGCTACCTTGTTACGACTTCACCCCAATCATCCGCCCCACCTTCGGCAGGCTCTTCGCCTGACTTCGGGTGTTGCGGACTCTCGTGGTGTGACGGGCGGTGTGTACAAGGCCCGAGAACGTATTCACCGCAGCGTGGCTGATCTGCGGTTACTAGCGATTCCGCCTTCACGCAGGCGAGTTGCAGCCTGCGATCTGAACTGGGGGTGGCTTTAGGGATTCGCTCCGCCTCGCGGCTTCGCTCCCCTCTGTACCACCCATTGTAGCGCGTGTGTAGCCCAGGGCATAAGGGGCATACTGACTTGACGTCATCCCCACCTTCCTCCGGCTCTTCGCCGGCAGTCCCCTTAGAGTGCCCGGCTTTACCCGCTGGCAACTAAGGGCAGGGGTTGCGCTCGTTGCGGGACTTAACCCAACATCTCACGACACGAGCTGACGACAGCCATGCACCACCTGTGCAGACTCCAAATAGGAGAAACCTCCTATTTGGCACTCACCCTTTCGGGTGAGCTTACAGCCTGCATGTCAAGCCCTGGTAAGGTTCTTCGCTTAGCATCGAATTAAACCACGCGCTCCACCGCTTGTGCGGGCCCCCGTCAATTCCTTTGAGTTTTAGCCTTGCGGCCGTACTCCCCAGGCGGGGCACTTATCGCGTTAGCTGCAGCACGGAGAGTCTAACTCCCCACACCTAGTGCCCATCGTTTACGGCTAGGACTACCGGGGTATCTAATCCCGTTCGCTCCCCTAGCTTTCGCGCCTCAGCGTCAGGGACAGTCCAGAGAGCCGCCTTCGCCACCGGCGTTCCTTCCGATATCTACGCATTTCACCGCTACACCGGAAGTTCCGCTCTCCTCTCCTGCCCTCTAGCTTAGCAGTATCAGATGTCCTCCCCGAGTTGAGCCCGGGGCTTCCACATCTGACTTGCTAAGCCGCCTACACGCCCTTTACGCCCAGTAAATCCGGACAACGCTCGCCCCCTACGTCTTACCGCGGCTGCTGGCACGTAGTTAGCCGGGGCTTTTTCCTCGGGTACCGTCATGCCTTCTTCCCCGAGAAAAGAGGTTTACACCCCGAAGGGCTTCTTCCCTCACGCGGCGTCGCTCCGTCAGGGTTTCCCCCATTGCGGAAGATTCCCGGCTGCTGCCTCCCGTAGGAGTCTGGGCCGTGTCTCAGTCCCAGTGTGGCCGACCACCCTCTCAGGCCGGCTACCCGTCTTAGCCTTGGTGGGCCTTTACCCCACCAACTAGCTGATAGGCCGCAGGCCCATCCCAGAGCAGCATAGAGGGTTACCCCTCTATACCCTTTCCTTACCTGAGCATCTCGCTCGGTAAGTATATGGGGGTTTAGCACCCCTTTCGAGGTGTTATCCCCCTCTCTGGGGTAGGTTACCTACGTGTTACTCACCCGTGCGCCGCTCTCACTCCTATCGGCTTTAACCAATAGGAGCTACCGCTCGACTTGCATGCCTTAGGCACGCCGCCAGCGTTCGTCCTGAGCCAGGATCAAACCCTCCATCCGGTTATAATAACTATAACCTTCCTCCTCGGAAGGTTTAATCCTCGCTCTTTTCTCTCGACCGCTTCCCTTTCCTCTTTCTCCTTCTTCCTTCTCTCTCCCTTTGTCTAAGGTTCAGCCGCCCCTTTCCATCGGGCGCTTTAAATTCTACCACATCCCCCTCTAACTTTGCAAGAGGGTATTGGGATCTTTTTTTAATATAAATATTTAGATCTACAAATTATCAGAATCTTCCTCAACCTTCTCTTTCTTCTGACCCCTAAACATTTCCAATATCTCTTTTACGGTAGTAGCATCATAAGGACCTTTATCTTCCCTTACAAAACCAATTACCCTGGGAAATCTTAAAGCATAGCCTAACCCATCTAATTCTCTACCACAAGTATGTACAGGACTTCTGGTTATCTCATCTGCTTGAATAACCACTACATACTTTGGTTCTACCCAAACATCAGGTTCAATTAATGATTCTACATTGTTAGGCTTACTCTCCAGTTTTATTTCATCAAGTACTTCTCTAAATCTTACCCACTCTTCCTCGGTTGGTCCTGTACCTATCTTGGCTACGGTTTTAAAGAGATCCCTTTCATCATCATAAACTCCTACAAGAAGAGCACCTATACCAAATTTAGCCCTATGTCCCCTTCCTTTAAAATATCCCAAAATCACACAATCTACAGTATCCGCTAAATGTCCTTGATAGGATCTCTTCAATTTAATCCAATTAAAATTTCTAATCCCTGCTTGATAAGGAGCATCTAATCTTTTTGCGACTATGCCTTCTAATCCTTCGGTAATACATTCCTCAAAAAAGGCTTGAATTTCCTTAGGATCATTAGTAATGATGTTTTTTGTAACAAATATCTTTTCTCCTTCTGAGATAGCCTCTTCTAATTTTTGCCTTCTTCTTATATAAGGAAGTGAAGTAATGTCTTCGCCATTCAGATACAAAATATCAAAGGCAAAAAGCTGTAAAGGATAAAGTTCTACCATTTCAGAGATATTGTATTTTCTCTTTCTTTGCACTGTGACCTGAAAAGGATAAAACTCCCCTGTTTCAGGATTATACGAAATAGCCTCTCCTTCTATAATAACATTTTTATCAGAAAACTGCTTTAATACAGCCTCCACAAGATCAGGAAACATGTGGGTGTTGTCCTCTAAGTTTCTTGAAAAAATTCTCACATTATTTTCTTTTTTATGAATCTGACATCTAAAACCGTCAAATTTTGGCTCTATAGCACATTTTCCTAACCTCTTTACAATTTCCTCTACCTTTGAAACCCTCTCTGCTAAAGCCATTCTTATAGGTTTTCCTACTTCTACTTTAATCTTCTTTAAAGCTTCGATTCCCCCTTCCCAAAAAACCTTTGCCACATATCCCAAATCAGAAGTAATATTAAAAGCTCTTTCAATGAAAGGTCTTAAACTCTTATCTTTCACCTTTGCAAAAGATAGAGCATCCATAACCGTTGGCTCTCCAACACCAAGCCTTAATTTTCCTAAAACAATTCTCACCAAATACTTCCCACCTTGAGGAGTCAAAGAGTTTATCAAAAAAGCAAGTCTGTTTACTTTAGCATCCACACTTCCCTCTCCAGACAAATTTGCAATTTCAAACAGAGTGTTAAAGGTCTCAACCACTGTTAAGTCCTTTCCCTCATTTTGGGAATACTTGATTATTAATTCCCCTAAATCCCCCACTTCTTTATACACTTTCTCAAGGTCAAATATAGGAACTTTTAAAGCTAAAGCCATGGCTCTTAAAACTAACTTCTCAGACATTCCAAACTCAATCTTTTCATAATCAGGTGCAACTCTACCATTTAACAAATAAATGATCTTTTCAATTTCCTCTTTATCAACTCTCTTAAAAAGATCAGCAAGAATCTCCATCATCTCATTTCTTTTAGTAGTTTTCTCTATTTTTTCAAAATATTGAGCAAGTTCTCCAAAAAGCATATTATTTTCTCCTTTCTGGCAAAAGTTTATCCCTTTCATAATTTTACCACAATTTGAAAACGTTTGACGTTCGTATAATTTAAAGTTATAATTAAATGTTAATTATGAAGAAAAGCCTCAAAAGAGAATTTAATATTAATATTATTTTAGTAAATCTTTTTATAACGATTCTCTTGGGAATTTCTTTAGGTTACCTTTTGTATCAAAATGAAACGAACAATGTAAAAACGATATTAAGACTTGAAAATGAAGCGATAGCAAATTCCATAAATGGGTATTTTAAAAAATTCCAAATAGTGATTGATTTTTTAAGTGAGCCTGAAAAAGTTAGAAAAGGATATAAGCTCAGTAGTAGAGAGAGAAGAATTAGCAAGGCTCTATCACCTTTTCGAAAGGCACGATCCGGATATAAACTACCTATACTCCGGTTATTTTACTAACACTTTGATTATATATAACTATACTCCTCCTCCAGGATATGTAGCTATGATAAGACCTTGGTATTTAGCAGCAGTTGAAAGCGCTCCTGATATATCAAAGGGTCTAACGTACACTGAAGCAAAAACAGGAGAATGGCTTATCTCCTTGAGTGAAGCTCTATATGATGATAATAAAATAGTAGGAGTCATTGCTGTGGATACTCATATTGATAAGATAAACCAATTATTAAATACTCAAAAAAGCCAATATAACTCCTTATATAGTTATATTGTAAATAACTATGAAGAGATAATTTTCCATCCTAACACAAATTTCCTTTTCAAAAAATTAAAAGATCTAATTACTCCTATTCCAAACTTAAATGAAACTAAAGGAGAATTTGAATATACCTTTGATAACATACAAAAATTAGCCTATTACACAAAGCTTAACGATCTCAATTGGACTATTATCACAGTTGTTAATAAATCAGAAGTCATGGATAATGTTTTAAGAAGAATAATTCCTCCTTTATTTTTTGCTCTATTGCTTTCGATTATCTTAGGAGTTATTGTAAATAGAATTACTATAAACAAAGTCATAGAACCTG
This sequence comes from Dictyoglomus turgidum DSM 6724, assembly GCF_000021645.1. Classification (NCBI taxonomy): domain Bacteria; kingdom Pseudomonadati; phylum Dictyoglomota; class Dictyoglomia; order Dictyoglomales; family Dictyoglomaceae; genus Dictyoglomus; species Dictyoglomus turgidum. The sequence goes on along the minus strand of NC_011661.1, from coordinate 793,089 downwards.
TAGAGCACTTAAAACAAAGAATAGAAAATATTTTGAATCAAACTTATGAAAAGGATGTTTATAAGTATCCTGATAATGAAATTAGAAGTATAGCAAAAGAGATAGAAGGGATAACTGAAAAGGAAATGTATAAAAAGAATTTAGAGTTGTCAAACCTTAACAAAAAACTTGAGGAATTGTCAATAAAAGATGATTTAACTGGTCTTTACAACAGACGTAAAATGGATCAAGAATTAGAAAAATGCCTTTATATTTGGGAAAGATATAATCGTCCTTTCTCTATAATCATAATAGATATTGATGATTTTAAGAAAATAAACGACACCTATTGGACATTTAACAGGAGACATGGTTCTTGAAAAAATTTCGAAAATTATAAGAGAGAATATAAGAAAATCCGATATTGCTTCCCGATGGGGAGGAGAAGAATTTCTAATTCTCCTTCCAGAAACCAATCTCCAAAATGCAACCCTTGTTGCAGAAGCTTTTCGCAGGAAAATTGAAGAAGCAAACTTTGGAATAGACGAGAAAATAACTGTTAGTGTTGGAGTTGCAAATATAGAAAACAATGAAAGTATTGATTCTTTAATTCAAAGAGCAGACAAAAATCTTTACAAAGCAAAAGAATATGGTAAAAATAAAGTTGTATTTTAAGTTTAAAAAACTACAAATAGGAGGTAAGTTATGGAGTTTATAAAAAGCCATGGTCTTGGAAATGATTATATTGTATTTGATAAAGAAAAAATAAACTTTCCCTTAACTGAGAAAAATGTACGTCTTATATGCGATAGAAATTATGGAATTGGTTCTGATGGAATACTTATCCTTGAAAAAATAAACAATCAGGAATTTAAAGTAAGAATATTTAATCCAGATGGGAGTGAGGCTGAAAAAAGCGGAAACGGCATAAGGATACTGGCAAAGTATATATACGATTACAGATATACTACAGAAAAAGAATTCTATATATATACCCTTGGAGGAAAGGTCAAAGTCTCTATAGTAGAAGAACAAAAAGGAAGAGCAAAAAGTATTGAGGTTGAAATGGGAAAAATAACTTTTAAAAGCTCCGAAATTCCTGTTTTAGGCTCAGAAAGAGAGATAATAGATGAAGAATTAAAAATTAATGATGAGACAATAAAAGTTACCTGTCTTTCTATTGGAAATCCTCATTGTGTATTCTTTGTGGATGAAATTAATGAAGAAAAAATTAAATCCTTAGGTCCCAAAATAGAAAATCATCCGATGTTTCCCAACAGAATAAATGTACAAATGGTAAAAGTCTTAAGTCCAGATAAAATAGAAATAAGAATATGGGAAAGAGGAGCAGGATATACCCTTGCTTCAGGAAGTAGTTCCTGCGCAGCCGCCTCAGCGTCATATAAGAAAGGATTAGTAAATAATCAAGTTGAGGTAATAATGCCAGGTGGGGTATTACATGTAAAAATTAATCCTGATTGGTCCGTAAACCTTGTTGGACCTGCAGAAGAAGTATTTAAAGGAGAACTTTCTCAAGAATTTCTTTTTAAGTTAAAAACTTAACTCTTTATTCCTTTTTTAAATTCAGTAAGTTGAGAAAGGTGTGCTTTTTCCTGTTTAATAATCTCATGAAGGACTACCTTATCCTTCTCAGGAATATATTTTTCCATCTCATAATAAAAGAGAATAGAATCCTTCTCTAAACCTATAGCAAGGTCTAAAACTTCCATCAAATTCCACACAGTCCTTGATGAAAGTTTATCCCAGTCAATAAAGACCTGAGAATCCACAAAAGCGTGTAGATATTTGTTAGCTTCTTCGTCGGGATAAGCAGAGATAAAACCTTCTTTTTCTATTTGGGAGTAAATCTCTTTAAAGGTTAAAGCATGCCTCTGTTCTTCCACAGCAAGATAATTAAATAGTCTTTTCAAGTTTTCATCCTCTACTTTTGATTCCATTAGTTTATAAAATCTCTCTCCCTCCTCTTCAATATGCATTGCCATTTCAAGTAAATCTTGAGAAGAAAACATCCTTAACATAAACAATTCCTCCCTTTAAACTATTTTCCTGCTAAGATAATATCTTCAAGCTTTAACATAGGAGAATTTATATTCCCCTTAAAATTTAATTTATTCCCAATTCCAGAAATATTTTTTAGAAAATCTTTTAAATTGCCTGAAATGGTCATTTCTGCTACAGGGTCTAAAAATTCTCCATTCCTTATCCACAAACCCTCAATCCCCAAAGAAAAATCCCCAGAAATAGTATCAGCAAGATGAAGTCCCATTAAAGAGATCACATAAACACCGTTTCTTACTGATTCTATAAGTTCCCTCTCACTCTTTTCCCCAGGCTCAATATACAAATTGAAATATCCTACCTGAGGCAAAGCTTTAAATGATCCCCTAACTCCATTTCCTGTAGAAATTTTACCCTCTTTATTTGCGGTATAAATGTTATAAGCATAATTTTCTAAGATACCATTTCTCACAAAGTATTTACGACAGGTTTTCATTCCCTCATCATCAAAAGCCCTTGGAACTAAAGCTTCTCCACAAAAGGGATCTTCTATAATATTCAAAACCGAAGAAGCTACTCTCTCTCCCAAAAACCCCTTTAATATGGATTTTCCCTTTTGTACATTATCAGCAGAAAATAATTCTGATATAAGTTCAAGGAACTCTCCAGCCCGCTCCATAGGAAGAATTATATCTACACTCTGAGTTCTCTTAGGTGAGGCTCCTAACAAACTTGTAGCTTGCCATACTACCTTATCCACTAATTTATCCAATTCAAGCTCTTGCCAACTTCTTGCCACATCAAAATCAAAACCACTTCTCTCATTTATCCCATCAGAAGCCCCAACTTCCGTATAAACATACTGATATTGCTGATTATACTCTAAGAATAAACCTGTAGTACTCAATATTTTATTGTTCTCATGAGTTTTTTCCCAAACCACATTCCTTACAGTTTTAATCCTTTTGTCTTTTGAATAAATTTCTCTTTCTAATTCCAATAACCTACTTATTTTTTCTTGAAGAGAGGGTTCTTCAGGGTAACATTTGGTATCTTTCAAAATCAACTCCTTAGAGAATTGCCAATTTCTATCCTCCTCCATTATTTGAGAAACCTCTATCGCTTTTTGTATTATCTCATTTAATTCCTCCAAATTCGTAGTATAAGCAAAACCATGTTTTCCCTCTTTTATAACCCTCACACCAATCCCGTATTCCTTGGAAGTTTGATAATTTTCTACTTCCTGTCTTGAAATTATCAAAGTGCTTTTCTCTTTTTCCTGAAAAAATACCTCACAGTCTATCTTCTGTTTTTTTAAACTCTCAATAAACCCAAACAAATAACCCACATTCATAAAGATTACTCTCCCTTCTCAGTGCCACCAATAGTAATCTCTGATATGAGTATGGTAGGCATACCATCAGTTACAGGCACTCCTTGCCCATCCTTGCCACAAGTCCCAGGTGCAAAACCAATATCATTCCCTACCATCTCAATCTTTTCAAGAACCTTAGGTCCATTTCCTATTAATGTGGCTCCCCTTATAGGATATTTAATCTCCCCATTGAGAACAAAATACCCTTCTTCTATCGCAAAAACAAAGTCTCCAGAAGTCGTATCTACTTGACCCCCTCCCATTTTTACTACATATATCCCTTTTTCTAATCTCTGTAACATGTCCTCCAATTTACTTTCTCCAGGCAAAATAAAAGTATTAGTCATTCGAGGAATAGGAGGATAACGAAAATTTTGTCTTCTTCCATTACCAGAAGGAGGCACATTAAATTTTTTCGCAGTAATCCTTGAATGCATATACCCTTTTAAAACACCCCTATCGATTAAAACATTATAATTAGTCTTAACTCCCTCATCATCTACACCTGAAGATCCATACATTCCCTCAAGTACTCCCGCATCTACCATAGTAACAAGCTCTGAAGCCACCTTTTCTCCAATTTTGTCCTTATAAACCGAAACTTCTTTATCTACCAAATCTGCTTCAAGACCATGGCCTACCGCTTCGTGTATTAGAACACCACCAGCCTTAGAAGATATAACTACAGGCATGACACCTGCTGGAGCTTCTTTTGCCTCAAGAAGCAAAATAGCTCTTCTTGAGGCCTCATAAGGAATTTTGTTAATAACCTCTTCGGTAAATAACTCCCAACCTACCATTCCTGCTATGGATTCATAGCCTGTTTGAATAACCCCATTATAAGATCCGACAGAAAGTCCATATACCACAGTTCTTACTCTCCTATCCTCAACCCAATCCCCATCTGTATTTGCAATAAGAACCTTCTGATCCACAGTCCTTATCACCGAGGTAAATTGTACTATTCTTGAATCATAACTCCTTGCCTTTTCATTCATCATTCTCAAAATATCATATACTTCTTTTATCTCAAAACTTCCCTTATCCTTCAAGGGTCTTATTCCATACTCCTTTTTATCCGATAAAACAACTTTTATATTCTGATCTCTTAAGAATACAGCTTCAGCCAAATTTTGAGCTAGTTTTCTTAATCCCAATAAAGATACGTCAGTAGTATAACCATAAAAAGTTCTATCCCCAAAAATAACTCTAAGTCCTACGCCTATATCTTCTCCTACTACTGCTTCTTCCAATCTATTATCATCAAAATAGAAATAAAGAGAATTATTTACCTCAAAAAATAGTTCTGAGAAATCCCCACCTTTGCTTAAAGAAATGTCAAGAATTTCTTCCAACGCACTTTTAGATATCACCTTTTATTACCCCCAAAATCAAATAGGAGGGAGGAAAAATTTCCCTCCCTCCTTTAAATTAATTTCAAGTTTAAATTTCAGAGAGTTATAGCTCCTACTGGACAAGAATCTGCAGCGTCTTGACAGCATCCTGCAGATTCACAGTCTGCTCCCTCTCTTACTATTGCTTTTCCTTCCTCATCAATTTCAAATACATCAGGACATAAGGAAGCACAAACTCCACATCCAATACAAAGATCTCTGTCTACTTTTGGTGCACTCATTTCTAAACCTCCCTTCTAAAAATCTCAAAAATATCTCTTAAAGCATAGAAAATTTTAATTTAAAAGTCAATTACCATCTTTCCAATACTTGATTTTTGCTCCCAAAGAAAAACCATACTTTTCAAAAAATCCAGCCTTTACCTCTAAAGCATATCTATAAGGTTTAGGGCTGTAATAAACAGGACAATTCTCCTGATCTTTACACGGCTCCATTCTTTGTATATTAAAAATAATTCCGTCTGCTGATATAAAGGCTATATCTAAGGGTACATAGGTATCTTTCATCCAAAATCCAGCATTTGTATCATAAGGAAATACAAAAAGCATTCCATATTCCCACGGAATACTTTTTCTATACATAAGCCCCAATGTCCACAATTCCTCCTTATCTGCTATTTCAATAGGTATTTGTAGAGATCTTCCTTCTTGAGTTATTAAAAGTTTCCCACGAGGAAACTTACTTAAATTTCCTTTCCCGAAGGAAAAGAGAGAAAACATGGTTATAACTAATAAAACTATAAAAACAATAAAGAAAAGAACTGTTCTTTTTTTCATATAATTTTCTCCCTTCTTCTTTTTACTAAATATTTCAGCTATAATTATAATTGATTATGTTCAAAAGAGAAATTGCAGAATTGCCTCTTCATTCAGGAAAAGCTCCTGCCTGGCTTTTTCAGAGAATGAAAAAGCTTGCAAGAGAGATCATTCTTATTTTTGCCATAGAAAACAGAACAGATGAATTCTTAAGAAAATTATCAGATCCTTTTTGGTTTCAGGCCTTAGGGTGTATTCTCGGTTTTGACTGGCACTCAAGTGGTCTTACTACCACTACTGGTGCCGCCCTTAAAGAGGGGTTAGGAGAGCTGTCCCATGAAATAGGACTTTATATTGTAGGAGGAAAAGGTAAAACTGCTCTTAATACCCCTGAAGAGATAACAAAATTAGCGGAAAAGGAGGGTTTTGATCCTCAAAAGTGGATTTTTATAAGTAGAATTGTAGCAAGGGTGGATAATAACGCTATTCAAGATGGATACCAGTTATATCACCATCTTTTAATTTTCACAAAGAAAGGAACTTGGTGTGTCATACAACAAGGCATGAATAATAAAAATAACTTTGCAAGAAGGTATCATTGGCTTGGGGAGGAGCTAAAAAGCTTTACAGAAGAGCCTCACAAAGGAATAATTACTCAGAAATTTGAGGACTATGTTGTAAACTTAGTAGCAAAAGAAAGTAAACAAACTCAAGAAATTATTACAACTCTTATGAAAGAAGACCCCAATAAAGTAATAAGCTTATGGAATAAAGTTTCTCTGAAACTTCCTTCTTATCATCCCATAACCCCTAAAGAAATAAAATCTGAAAACCTAAAAAAAATTTTGTTAAAAACCTACGAGGCTCCACCAAAGGATTTTCAGGAAGTTCTTCTTAAAGAAGGAGTAGGAGCAAAAACTCTGAGAGCTTTAACCCTGATAAGTGAATTAGTTTATGATGCTCCAGCAAGTATTAAAGACCCCGCAAGATTCTCTTTTGCTCATGGTGGAAAAGATGGACACCCATACCCAGTAGATAAAAAAAATTACGACAAAACCATTGAGATATTAGAAAGAGCAATTAAAAATGCAAAATTAGGAAGAAGAGAAGAACTTGAAACGCTAAAAAGGCTCTCCTTCTATTTCCGAATTTAACATTCTTTTACTATAAAGATGGGCTAACCTAACAGGCTCTGGTATTCTATACTTTGTAGAGGTTTTTAGAATAATATCGATAGAGGTATTTAAAGAAATCTTATGTCCTAAGGATACAAATACGGGTTTTACATTATCTTTGGTTCTTACAGCAGCCCCAACAATTTCACCCTTATGATAAATGTACTCAAAAGAGCCTTTTCTCTTATCTGGCTCTTTATAAAACCCTACAAGTATATTCTTAGCACAACCAATAGAAGGGACATCAAGAACATAACCTATGTGAGATGCTATTCCTAATCTTCGAGGATGGGCTATACCTTGTCCATCAAAAATGAGAAGATCAGGTTTAATCTTCAATTTTTCCCAAGCCCTTAAGATTACCGGACCTTCTCTAAAGCTCAAAAAACCTGGAATATATGGAAAATTAACCTCAGAAAGAGCTACCGAAATTTCTACAAGCTCCAAAGTTTTAAAAACCAGTATAGTGATTATCCCTACTATCTTCTCCCCTAAGGAAGAAGTATCTACTCCTCCAATATATCTTAACTCCTTAAACTTATCTTCTAAAATTATCTTTTTACTCAGCTCTTCTTGAAGCTTTACTGTCTCTTCGTATCCTCTCCACTTAAAAAATTCCCGTCCCCAATCCATATATTTCTATTCTCCCAAATTTGTTCTTCTCAACAGGAATAACTAATTTTTCTTTTTCCACATACTTTTCTAAAAATTTAACCAAAATATTTTTAGGTTCTAATACATATATACCATCTATTTTACTAACCTTTCCTATAGGATAAAGAACATATCCATTTAAAAAACCAAAAGCTCTAAGATCATTAATGGATTGAATCAGGAATAAAAGCTCCCTCAGAGATATATGTTTTGTGACTTTTAAAATTTTATCCCTATTTTCTACCTCCGTAAAATCCCTTTGAAGAATATCCTGAGTGACATTTATCTTGGAGTAAAGATTATATAAATTTTTTCTACTGATAAGTATAGTTGAAATTTCAACTTTTTGGGAAGGATTTTTTGAAAGGAATAGCTTTGTGATAATTTCATCCATTAAATTAGGAATTCTAAAAAAGAACTTTTCTTCATCTTCAAGCTTTTCTACTCTTTCAGTATTTTTATATAACTCAATTTCAAAATAAATCTTTGACCTTCTATCAAATCCAGAAAATTTTTCCCAAGGAATACCAATTTCAATTATATCTTTTACCCCTATTAGAACATTATCAGTGGGGTTTTTCTCTAATTTTAGACTCAAAGTATAATCAGTTTTATCTTTTGAATAAAAATTGATAAAAATTCGATAATCCTCACTAAGATAATTTATTGCTTTATCTTTTAAATCAAGCCGAAAATAAAGATTTTTAAAATCATATCCAAAATACAATCCCGTTACCAATTTGCCCTTATTATTTCTCAATAGATTTAAAGAAGAAAGAGCCCACTCATCTTCGGAAGTTATAATTCCATCAATATGAGGGGTAAAAATCAAGGATTTTCTATTCCTCCATAATGGATTTCTAAAAACAATAGGAAAATCAAGAAATGAAGGATAATCTTTACCAATAGATCTATATACGTTCTTCAAATGAGCTCTAAAGATATCATCAAAAATTTCGTCATATCCTGATTCCTGATCATCCCCGTACCACCAAAACCAATCACTACCCTCTGCAGCCATAAGGCTTATCCAGTCTACTTGGTCTTCCCTTTTCTCCACAAGCTTTCTCGTAATAGTTAAATATTCCCATGCTACATTTTCCTCGATCTCTCCAATCCAAGTAGTAAGATCCGCATTTATCCAAGAACCAGTAAAGACATTATTAAGCTCTCCAAAGTTTTGAGTTTTTTCAATAAAGTCTTTTACCGTTGTGGTTTCAATCTCTTCAGAATCAGAAAGCAAACTATAAAGGTTTCTTAAAAATTCTCTTCCATCATTATCATAGTATTCCCAGCAATTTTCACCATCCAAAGCAATGGTTACAAGAAATTCTAAATTTTGAGGTAGACTCTTTTTTATTTTTAAAAGTCGAGAATATAAATCCTTAGCTCCATCTTCAGGAGAATAATTCATATATACAAAGCCAATTCTATCTGACAAAAACTGATCTCTAAAAACTCCAAATACCTCTTTACCTCCTAAATTTATCTTGTAAGGCTTATAAAGAACTTCTGGTTCACTTATAAATCCTTCTCTGTCTCTTATTATTTTTTCCCCTAAACTTTTAAACAGAACCTTTTCATCAGACACAAACCACTTAATACCAAATTTTGAGATAAGCTTTATAAATTCAGGGCTTATCGCCTGTTCTGAGGGCCATATCCCCAAAGATTCTCTATTAAATATCTCCTTGTAATAATCCTTTCCAAGAAGAAGCTGCTTTTCAGCATCCTCTATAAAAGAAAAATAATCAAAGGGAAGAGGAAGTTCTGGGGTAGACACTTTAGCACTATTAATATCTATTAAAAGAGGCATAATGGGATGAAAAAAGGGAGAAAAAATTATCTCAATTTGTCCAGATTCCTGTAAGGTTTTATAAAGAGAAAAGAGCTTCCCTAATATCTCAAATTGCTTATCTATAAGTTTTCTTTTTTCCTCCTCGGTAAAATTTCTACCCTTTCCTACTAAATGATTTAAAAAAGAATCCCTTTTTCTTAAGTCAGGATCAAACCATGCAAGATTATACAATACTTGCAAATCTAAAAAATCTTGAGGAGTATATTCTTCTCGGTTTATTTTTTTATGATAAAGCTCTTTAAAGCGTGGAAATATAAATCCCATTTTTTCCTTATTAAGGAGAAAAAAATTATCTAAAATAAACTTCTTATCTTTGTCATCTAATTCAGAAACCCTTTTAAGGGTTTTCTCCAACCACAAATCGGTGGTTTTTCCTTCTAAATATTCCTTTATTTGTAAAAGCAAACCTGGAACCAAATTAAAAGTCTGTCTTATCTTGGGAAATTCCTTTAGTATGGATACCATATTGTAATAATTCTTTATGCCATGAAGTCTAACCCAGGGAAACATGGATAAATTCTCAGAATTATCTTTGTAATAAGGTTGATGCATATGCCATATAAAACTGACATATAATTTGCTCATTTTTGTCTTGCCTCCTACTAAAAGGTGTTAATTTTGTTAAATATCATATCATTTTAATTTAATTTTTTTCAATTCTAATTGACGCTAAAAGTCTATAGTGCTATAACAAAAAAAACATTAAAAGGAAGGGAGGGAGAGAGAAAGATATATGAGTAGCAGTGAGGACACTATCCCGAGATACTTCTTGTTCGTTTATAAGAATAAAAAGAAAGGAGAAAAAATAACATGGAAAGAAGAAAGCTCTCTCCCTTATTTAAAGGAGGCCAGAGAAAATGTCCAGGGTAATCTGGTCTCCAGTAAAGTACAGGAGGTTTTCCTTTGGAGATATAATAATACTCCTCTTCATAGGGAGTATTATCTATGCTATATCCTCCCTCAATACCATATATTCAAAGCCTACAGAAATAATTAGTTTAGATTTATCTCCTCAAAAACTTCCCCTTTATTCTCTTTTCTCTTTATTAAGAATGATTTTTGCATACTTTATTTCTTTAGTCTTTACCATTGTTTATGCTTACACTGCTGCTTACAAAAAGAGTCTTGAGAAAATTCTTATACCCCTTCTTGATATATTACAATCTATTCCAGTACTTTCTTTTCTTCCTCCAGTATTTATGGCGGTCATTGCTATGTTTCCAGGTTCAAAATTAGGACTTGAAATTACTTCTATAATTCTTATCTTTACAGGACAAGTATGGAACATGGTCTTCAGTTTTTATCAATCCCTAATTTCTATTCCAAAAGATCTAAGAGAAGCAGCCTCGTTACTTAAGCTAAATCCTTGGCAAAGATTTTGGTATTTAGAGCTTCCTTATGCTGCTATCGGATTAATTTGGAATAGTATGATGTCTTGGGCTGGAGGCTGGTTCTTTTTAATGGCATGCGAAATGTTTACTCTAACTAATCAAAACTTTGTTCTGCCAGGACTTGGATCCTATTTATCCTTCGCAGCTTTAAAAGGGGATCTTTTAAAGATATTTTATGGGCTATTTGCTTTAATTACTGTTATAGTACTCTTAGATCAATTAGTTTGGAGACCCCTTCTTGCCTGGAGTCAAAAATTTAAAGTAGAATATGTTCAGGCAGAAGGATATTATTCTTCAAGAGTACTTTTATGGTATAGAAGATCACGCATTTTTGATTTTTTATATAAAAAGGTTATTTTCCCGTTAAGAGAAAAATTAGAAAACTTTTTTGTGCTTTACTATAACAAAAGAGGAACTCAAGAAGGAAAAGCAAGTATAGTTTCGAAATTATTTATCACCCTTATCTCTCTTATTACGATCGCTTTAGTATTAAGAGGCTTTATTGGACTTTTAAGGTTGATTATAACCTTACCCTTACCTATGTGGAAAAACATAATTTATTCAGCCCTTCTCACTCTTTTAAGAGTTACTACTGCAGTATTAATTGCCCTCTCCTGGACTCTTCCCTTAGGGGTAAGGATTGGTATGAATCCAAAGTTATCAAGATTAATCCAACCTGTAGTTCAAATAGTAGCCTCTGTCCCAGCAACAGCAATTTTCCCGGTAATAGTCATGTACCTTATAAATCTCCCAGGAGGGTTAAATATAGCAAGCATTATATTAATGCTTTTGGGTACCCAATGGTATTTACTTTTTAATACTATTGCAGGAGGTATGTCCATCCCCAATGACCTCATAGAAATAAGTGCATTATTAAAATTAAGTAAAATAGATAGATGGAGAATACTTATCCTTCCATCCATTTTGCCTTTTGTTGTGACCGGCGGTATCACTGCTATGGGAGGAGCTTTTAATGCAAGTATAGTCTCCGAATATATAGAGTTTCAAAATCAAATATACAAAATAAAAGGGCTTGGAGCTCTTATTACCGAAGCGTCAAGCAAAGGTGATAACGCACTTCTTGCAGCAAGTACCCTGGTTATGGCTATTATGGTGGTCACTATAAATAGATTATTCTGGAAAAGACTATTTAAAAAATCCGAAGAGTTATTATCTTAAAGTTTAAGGAGGGATAATAATGGAGCTTTTAAGGCTTGAACATATAACTGTTAGCTTTACATTCCCTGAAGGAGAAATAACAGTACTCGATGATATAAACTTTACAGTAAACGAAGGAGATTTTATCGCTCTACTTGGACCATCAGGTTCTGGAAAATCTACCATCTTAAGAGTAATTGCTGGGCTTTTAAAACCAAACAAGGGGAAAGTATATTACAAGGGTGAAGAGATAAAAGGGGTAAATCCTGGAGTTGCCATGGTTTTTCAAAATTTTGCATTATTTCCATGGCTTACAGTACTTGAGAACGTAGAACTTGGTCTTAAAGCAAAAGGAGTACCACCAGAGGAAAGAAAAGAAAAAGCAATTAAAGCCATAGATCTTATTGGGCTTGATGGTTTTGAGAATGCCTATCCTAAAGAACTTTCTGGAGGAATGAAACAAAGGGTTGGTTTTGCAAGAGCCTTGGTTATGGAGCCTGATATATTACTACTGGATGAGCCCTTTTCTGCTCTTGATGTTTTAACCGCTGAGAACTTAAGAAATGACTTAATAGAACTCTGGATAGAAAAAAGAATTCCTACAAAGGCTATAATTCTTGTAACTCACAGCATTGAAGAGGCAGTATATATGGCAGACAGAATAATACTTCTTAGCAAAGATCCAGGAAGGATAATAAAAGAAGTTAGAATCGATCTACCTCATTGGAGAGATAAAAAATCTCAGGAGTTTTTGGATATCGTAGACGAAATATATGGAGTATTAACTGGAAAACCTGTAGAAAGAATTATAGCAAGAGAAAAGAGACCTCTTCATATACCTCAAGCAAGTGTTGGATCCATAACCGGACTTGTAGAATTAGTAAATGACCTTGATGGAAAGGCTGACATATATAAATTAGGAGAAGAACTTCTTATGGACGTAGAAGACCTCTTACCTATCATTGAAGCTTGCGAGATATTAGGCTTTGCTGAAGTCAAAGAAGGAGATTTAATCCTTACAGAAGCAGGTAAAAAATTTTCAGAAGCAGATGTTTTAGAAAGAAAAGAGATTTTCAAAGAATTCGCTATAGAAAAAGTACCATTTCTAAAGCAAATTGTAAAGGTTTTACAATCAAAATCAAATCATAAAGTACCACGTTCCTTCTTCTTAGATTTATTAAAACAGCACCTTTCACCCCAGGAAGCAGAAAGAGAACTAGATATACTTATAGATTGGGGAAGATATGCAGAGCTCTTTGAATATGACGATGACAGAGATGAACTATATTTACCTGAAACCTCTGAGCTCTTAGTAAATGTTCAAAAAGAGGAAGAATAATGTTATAATTTAAAAATAAAAGGGAGGAATAAGATCTTGCAAAGTTTAGTAATAAGTAGATTGAGAATTTTAACCTTCTTGTTCATGACTATATATCTCCTAACAAATGCTTTTTTTGATGATTTTAGAATATTAATCTTAATGATCTTTGCAATACTTTATAGCTCAGTCATGTACTATTTTTCAGCAAGGGAAAAGGTAAAAGAGAGTTTTGTACTATCTCTTATAGATCTTTTTGTCATACTACTTTATCTTTTCTTAATAGATGCTATAGCAGTAAAGTTTTTATTTCTTATTTATCTTCCCACAATAAAAGAAATTCTCTACAGAAGAATTAAAAATGCCTACATGATAAGCTTCCTAGGAAACTTAGGGGTTATAATTTTATCCTTTATATTAAAAGAGAGTTTACCCTTAAAAATAACCACTTCCCTTATTCCCATCTCTTTTCTTCTCCCCTATCTTTCTTCCTCTTATTTAAAAGAAATGGAGGGATCTTAATTTGAAAAAGATTCTTTACACCATTCTCTTTTCGTTTTTATTGTTATCTTTTCTAAACGCTCAACCCCAAAATGTCTATGTTATACCTATAAAAGGAACTATTGAACTTGGTCTTGCCTCGTTCGTAGAAAGAAGTTTAAAAGAAAATCCTAACGCTAAAGCATTCATCTTTGAAATAGACACCTTTGGGGGCAGAGTAGATGCAGCTATCCGTATAAGAGATGCTATATTATCTACACCTAATTTAACTATCGCCTTTATAAAAGATAGAGCCTGGTCAGCTGGAGCCTTAATAGCATTATCCTGCGAAAAAATTATTATCTCTCCCTCAGGCAGTATTGGAGCTGCAGAGCCGCGTCCAGCAGAAGAGAAAACCATTTCAGCCCTTAAAGCCGAATTTGAAAGTACAGCTAAAAAAAGACAAAGAAACCCTAAAATTGCTGCTGCAATGGTAGATGCTGATGAAGTAATTCCAGGATTAAAACAGAAAGGAAAGATATTAACTCTCTATGCTGAAGAGGCCAAAAAGTGGAAAATTGCTGATGAAATATTAGAAGACTTAGACTCTGTATTAAAGTATTTTCGCTTGGAGAAAGCTAAAGTAACAAACTTACACCCCAATTGGGCTGAAAATTTTGTAAGATTTATCACTGATCCTACTGTATCAAGTATTATCTTGACCATTGGAATGCTATCCTTATATGTGGCCATTTTTACCCCTGGTCTTGGATTACCTGAGCTCTTAGCTTTGATATGTCTGGGACTCTTTTTTGGAGGACATTATCTTGCTGGTCTTGCAGGATTAGAACCCTTAATCCTATTTATCCTTGGGCTTATACTCATATTTATAGAAATGCATACGCCAGGATTCGGAATTCCAGGAATAGCAGGCAGTATTTCAGTGTTCCTTAGTATATACTGGACTATAGTTCAAAAAGGAGGTACCTTTCAAGCCCTACTTACAGGAATCTTTGTAGTGCTTTCTCTCATAATATTTTTAGCAATTTATCTACCAAGAAGCCGTGTTTGGAAAAAGTTTGGCCTTTCTGGAAGTCAAAAGAAAGAGTTAGGTTATACTGCAGTTCAAGAGAGAAAAGATTTGATTGGAAAAAAGGGAAAAACTATTACCATGTTACGTCCCACAGGAATTATAGAGATTGACGGGGAAAGATTTGAGGCCTATTCAGAATCAGAATTTATTGAGCCCGGTGAAGAAGTTTTAGTCTTTAAGGTTGAGGGGAATAAAATCTTTGTAAGGAGGAGTGAGAAATGAATTTGATTTGGGGTTTTTTAATTTTAATTTTAGTATTGATATTTCTTGGAGTATTTTTTAGCTTCGTACCTTTAGGTTTATGGATCTCTGCTCTTGCTGCAGGAGTTTCCATAAGAATTACCGATCTAATTGGAATGAGGCTTAGAAGGGTTCCACCTGGAGTAATAATAAACTCCTTAATCAAAGCTCATAAAGCTGGACTTTCAGAGGTGACTCTTGATAAATTAGAAGCTCATTACTTAGCTGGTGGAAATGTAGATAAAGTAGTAAATGCTTTAATTGCTGCCCAGAGAGCAGGTATTCCCTTGACCTTTGAAAAAGCAGCAGCTATAGACCTTGCAGGAAGGGATGTATTAGAAGCAGTACAAATGAGTGTTAATCCAAAAGTTATTGAAACTCCTGTGGTAGCTGCTGTAGCGAAAGACGGTATTGAATTAAAAGCCAAAGCAAGAGTAACAGTAAGAGCAAATATTGAAAGATTAGTAGGAGGAGCAGGAGAAGCTACAATTATAGCAAGAGTTGGAGAAGGAATAGTAACCACTATTGGTTCTGCAGAAAGTTATAAAGAAGTTTTAGAAAATCCAGATAGCATTTCAAAAACAGTACTTGCAAAAGGACTCGATGCGGGAACTGCCTTTGAGATAGTATCTATTGATATAGCTGATGTAGATGTAGGAAATAATGTGGGAGCAAGGTTAAAAATGGATCAAGCAGAAGCTGATATGAGAATCGCACAAGCTCAAGCTGAAAGTAGAAGGGCCCTTGCCATTGCAAGAGAACAGGAAATGAAAGCCCTTACTCAAGAGATGAGAGCAAGATTAATAGAAGCCGAAAAAGAAGTACCCCTTGCTATAGCAGAAGCATTAAGAAGCGGAAAAATTGGAGTCTTAGATTACTATACCCTAAAGAATATAATAGCAGATACTGCAATGAGAGAAGCCATCTCTAAATTAGGACAAAAAGAAGAAGAGGGAAGGAAAGACTAAATGTTTGAATGGCTGATAATTTTATATATACTCTTTGTTATTGTTTCTGCCATATTAAACACTGCAAAAGAAGTAAAGAATAAAAGAGAAATTATCATAAAAAAAGCTGAGATACCTAAAGAAGAAGAGATTAAAAAAGAAGTTCCAAAAGAGATTTTACTCCCTAAGAAAACAGTTGAAAAAAAGGAAAAAATAGAAGAAAAAGTTAAAAAGGAAAAAAAGATTGAAGAAACATATATTGAAAAAAGCCTAAAAAATAATTTACCAGAGATTATAGCACTTATAGAAATTATTGGTCCTCCAAAAGCATATCAAAATTGGACAGTTCCTTATAGGAAGAAAAATTAAAAACCTTAAACGAGTCAAAGCCAAATTCTCTAACTACTGAGAGGCAGACTTTTTTCTTAACATCCTCCATGGAAGGAGAAAAGTCTGCCTCTTTTAGTATTGAGGTAACTTTTTTATCCTTTAAACCACAAGGAATTATATAAGAAAAAGGTGTTAAATCGTTACTTACATTTAACGCAAATCCATGATAAGAGACTTTTTTCTTTATAGCAATACCTATAGCAGCTATTTTCCTATCACCTACCCAAACTCCTGGATATTTTAGATTCTCTTTTGCCTCTATACCATACTCATTAAGGACGTTTATGATAGATCTCTCAATTTTTAAAACAAAATTTTTTACCCCTTCAACCCTGAAAATAAGATAACCTACAAGTTGTAAGGGACCATGATAAGTAATATCTCCTCCCCTATCAACCCTTAAAAAGTCTATCCCTATATCTTCAAGCTCTTCCTTCCTCTTAAGTAAATTACTCTCATTTCCGAACTTTCCCAAGGTTATTACTGGAAAGTGTTCTAAAAGTATCAAGGTATCGTAAATAATATTATTTACCCTCAAATCATGAAGTTTTCTCTGAAAATTCCATGCGTCTTCATATTTTATTTTCTCTTTAAAATCAATTACTAATAGCTTCTTCATACCTTAGTTTAAAACTTTCCTTTTTATAATACTTTTTGATTATAAACATGTAATAATTAGCAACTGCTTTTAAAGATATGTCTGTGGCCATAGCAATCCATGCTCCAGTAAGTCCTAAACCCATCTTCAAAGCTAACACATAAGCGAGAGGTATCCTAATAGACCACATACCTACGCCACTTATTACCATAGGAATCTTAGAAAAACCAGCTCCTCTTAAGGATCCAGACATAACATTTGCAGTTGCAAGAAGTGGTTGAATCACGGCAATAATTTTTAATACTGATGAAGCACATTTAATTACTTCCATATCTCTTGTAAATATTTGAACCAGATACTCCGGAAAGAAAAAAAGAAGGACGCCAACACTTCCCATGAAGATAACAGCTTTCCTCCATGATTCAATAGAGGCTAATCTTGCCAAATCATCTTCCCTTGCCCCCTTATACTGCCCCACAAGAGTTGTTGCTGCAACCCCAAAAGCAAAACCAGGCTGAAAAGAAAGAGATTCTACATTTAATGCTATTCTATGAGCTGCATAAACCTTAGTACCCAAGCTTAATACAATAGTAGCATAAAGAAGAGCTCCCATGTTAAAGAGGAGTTGCTCAAGAGATGTAGGAATACCTATCTTTAGTATTTGGGTACTGACATCTTTCTCAGGAACAATCTTGCAGGAAAACTTACAGCTTAAAAAATCATTTCTCTTATAAATAATATAAAAAAGAATAACCATACCTAACAAGCGAGACAAAGTTGTTGCCAAAGCTGCACCTGCAACCCCCATCTTAGGAAATCCAAATTTGCCAAAAACAAACACATAATCCAAGAAAATATTTAAAGCATTTGAAACTATACTTACATATAAGGGGGTTTTTGTATCACCTGACCCCCTCAAAGCAGAAGAGATTATAGACATATACACAATTAAAAAGCTAGGAATAAGAATGTATTTTAAATAAAGAGAAGAATTATAAAGAAGCTCTCCTTTTGCACCTAAAATCTGTAAAAGTTTATCGGTTCCAAATAAACCAAATAGAAGAATCAAAATTGAGAGATAAAAGCCTAAAACTAATGAGTTCTCCAAATACCTTGCAGCATCATTATGCTTTTTAGCACCTACACTATAAGCCACTGTAACCATAGTACCCACAGTAAGAGACGCAATAATAGCAAGAATTACGTTAATAACTTGCATCCCTAATCCCACCGCGGCAAGAGCAACCGCTCCTAAAAACCCTACAAAAATCATATCCACAAAACTAAAGACAAGCTGAAATAGGTTTTCTAACAAAACGGGTATAGCAAGAGCAAGAACTCTTTTACCTATTTTACCCCGTTCATCTTCAAGCATCTTTGCTTTTCCTCCAACTATATAACCCCATTAAAAAAGAGAGGCTGGAGTTTCATGGTTATTTCTCCAGCCTCTCGTAAGGAGGGGGGTGTGTGAATATATTATATTCGAAAGCATACTTTTTTGCAATGAAAAGATAAGCTAAAATAAAAGTATAAAAATTTAGGAGGTGTCTTTTATGATCCAAAAAAGACCCTATGGCAAAAATAGAGAACTCCTCTCTATTATTGGATTTGGTGGAATATTAGTAATGAACGAAGAACAAAAGGAAGCCAACAGGAGAGTTGCTGAAGCTATAGATCTTGGAATTAACTACTTTGATGTGGCACCATCCTATGGAGATGCTGAAGATAAACTTGGACCAGCCCTTCGTGGAAAAAGAAAAGATATTTTTCTCGCTTGTAAAACCATGGAAAGAATCAAGGACAAAGCTTGGGAAGAACTTCAAAGGTCTCTAAAAAAACTTGAAACAGACCATTTTGATCTATATCAGTTACATGCCATGACTACAGAAGAAGATTTCCAATTAGTTACAGGTCCTAATGGGGCTTTAGAAGCTTTTATAAAAGCTAAAAAAGATGGAATAATAAGATATATAGGATTTTCAGCTCATTCTGTTGAAGTCGCCTTAAAACTTCTTGAAATCTTTGATTTTGATTCTATTCTTTTCCCTATAAATTGGGTAAATTTCTTTAACGGAAATTTTGGTCCTCAGGTAGTAAAAAAAGCGCAAGAAAAAAACGTAACCATACTTGCCTTAAAAGCGATGGCAAAGACTATAATTCCAGAAGGACAAGAAAGAAGATATCCCAAATGTTGGTATGACCCTATAGATGACAAAGAACTTGCCCAACTGGCATTAAGATTTACCTTATCTCAACCCATAACAGCAGCTATACCCCCTGGGGAATATAAATTCTTCAAATGGGCAGTAGAAGTTGGAGAAAACTTTAAACCACTAACTGATGAGGAGTTAAATATTCTTAAACAAAAAGCTCAAGACTTAGAACCAATCTTTAAAGTTTCTTAACATAAAATCTATTGAAATGTTATCAATTTTTGATATACTCCATATGGTATATTAAAAGGGAGGTGAAAAAATGGAGTTTATATCCATAACAAAACCTATAGAAAAGATTGAAGAAGTACAAGATGTAATTATCTTAGGAGGAGGACCAGCAGGGCTTACAGCAGGAATATATACTGGAAGAAATCTATGGCGAACCCTAATTATTGAAAAGGGTATATTAGGAGGCAATGCAGCTCTTACAGAAAAAATAGACAATTATCCTGGTTTTCCAGAAGGAATAACGGGTGAAGAGTTAGTAAAAAGAATGGAAACTCAAGCTAAAAAATTTGGTTCCAAAATATTAGAATCTGATGTATTATCCTTAAAAATAGACGGAAACTGGAAAATAGTTGAAACATCACAGGGAACTTTCAGAGCTCCTACTCTTATTATCGCAACTGGAACAAGACCAAGAAAATTAGAGGTCCCTGGAGAAGAAGACTTTATAGGGAAAGGTGTTTCCTATTGTGCAGTATGTGATGGCGCCTTTTTTATTAGGAAAAAAGTAGCAGTTATTGGAGGAGGAGATTCTGCTGTTGAGGAGGCAATTTACCTAACAAAATTTGCCGAAGAAGTAACAATTATTCATCGAAGAGATACTCTAAGAGCCGAAAAGATAACTCAGCAAAGAGCTTTCTCTAATCCTAAAATTAAATTTCTATGGAGCCATGTAGTAAAAGCCATAGAAGGAGAGAAAAAAGTTGAAAGATTAGTATTAGAAGATCTTAAAACAGGAGAAACCAAAATTTTTCCTGTAGATGGTGTATTCATCTACGTAGGTTTAATTCCTAATACAGAGCTTTTTAAAGATATTTTGAATTTAGATCCAAATGGTTTTATAATAACAGATGAGAAAATGCATACTTCTATGCCTGGAATATATGCAGCAGGAGATGTAAGAGGTAAGGTTTTAAGACAAATAGTAACTGCGGTCGCTGATGGAGCAATAGCTGGTATGGAAGCAAGCAAATTTTTAGAAGAATTAAATTACAAGGAGGTTTAACAAATGGCTCTATTAAAAGAAGAGGACCGTCAATATTTGGAAAATCTATTTAGAGAAAATCTCAAGGACAAGTTAAAAATTATACTTTTCAGCGATAAAGCTGCAGGAAGTAAATTAGTTGTTCCAGGAAGAGTTGAATGCCCTTATTGTCAACAAACAAGAGAAATTTTAGAAGAGCTTGTGTCTCTCTCAGACAAATTAGAACTCGAAATTCATGACTTCTTAACCGACGAAATACTTGCTAAAAAATACAATTTGGACAAAATTCCTGCAATTCTTTTCGAAAAGAATAATAATGTACTGGGAGTAAGATATTTTGGTATTCCATCAGGTTATGAATTCTCAAGTCTAATTGAGGATATTATTGATATATCTCGTGGTGAAACTCAACTTTCACCAAATACAAAAGCCTTTCTTGCCACTGTTGATAAACCAGTACATATTCAGGTATTTGTCACCCCTACATGTCCCTATTGTCCAAGAGCAGTAAGACTTGCCCACCAATTTGCCATGGAAAATCCACTAATTACTGCAGATATGATTGAGGCCATTGAATTTCCACATCTTGCTGAGAAATACGATGTGACTGGTGTTCCCAAGACCATAATAAATGAAAAGGTAGAAATCGAGGGAGCTGTACCAGAAAATGTCTTTCTCGAATATTTCAAGTCTGCTTTAAAAGCTTAGTCTAAGTTTCCATAAAAATAATTTAAAGCCTCACCTGCAAGATATAGAGACCCTGTGATAAGTATTAAATCTTCAGGTGAGGCTTCTTTTTTGACAAAATTTATTGCCTCATAAAAGTTAGTATGTAGATTTATATTAGCATCGGCATTAAAAGATTTAACTATATTACCAAGCTCCTCTGGACTTCTAGTTCTATGAGAAGATAAGGGAACAAAATTGTAGCTATAAACCAAAGGATTCAAGATTTTAAGAAAACCTTCAGCATCCTTATCTTTCATAAGCCCGCATATTAAGAATAACCTATTAAAGTTTACATAATTTTTTAAAGTATCTCTTAAAGCTATAGCAGATTCCACATTATGGGCTCCATCTATGATTGTCAAAGGACTTTTACTAACAATTTGAAATCTCCCCATCCATTGTACTTTTTTAAATCCTTCTCTCACAGTTTCATAATCTATACTTAATTTATCCCTTAGTAAATATATGGCTCCAAAGGCAGTAATAGCATTAACAATTTGATGTTCTCCAAGAAGGGGAATAAAAAACTCTTCATTTATATCTTTTCCACTCAATAAAAACCTCTGTCCGTTAAGACTAAAATCTTTTCTTTCCCATTTAAAAAGATTATCTATTTTATAATAAATAGCATTTCTCTCCTTTGCAACTTTTGCGATAACTTTCTCTGCTTCCTCTTTTTGAATAGAAGATATGACAAATTTTCCTTCCTTAATTATTCCAGCCTTCTCAAAGGCAATTTTCTCGATTGTATTACCTAATATATGCATATGGTCAAAACCTATGGGAGTTATGATCGAGACAAGAGGATTAATAACATTTGTTGCATCTAATCTCCCCCCAAGTCCCACTTCTATAACCACATAATCAAGTTTTTTTATGTAAAAATATAAAAAAGCAAGAGCAGTTAAAACTTCAAAAAAGGTTGGAGGGCCAAAAATAGGATGTTTCTTAGCCTCTTCTATATAGGGCTTTGCGTAATCAATGAGATCAATAAATTCTTCTTGAGAGATGAAACCCTTATGGGTAGATATTCTTTCCCTTATGGATTGAAGATGAGGAGAAGTGTAAAGACCTACCTTATAACCTGCCTCCTTCAAGATTGAAAAAATCATAGCTGAGGTAGATCCCTTGCCTTTTGTGCCAGCCACATGAAAAGCCTGGAGATTATCTTGAGGATTCCCCATTAATTTCAATAAGTATCTCATTCGTTCGAGATAAAATTTTTTTTCTTCATAGGTTATGTTGTCAAGACGTTTCTCATAATTAATAAAGCTATTAAGGTAATTTAATCTCTCAAAGTATGACACTTTTTTATCCCTCCCAGTTTTATTAACACAATTTTTATTGATTTTAACATCTTTTTGTGTTAAATTTATTTCCGTAAAATCTGGATCAACGGTGACCAAAGTTTCCAATGAAGAATTTAACATAATTTCTTTTTATTATAATTGTTTTAGAAAGGAGTTGTCTATATATGATAAGGGAAGAGGTTTCTTACTTAGTCATCCCAAAAGAAGTAGAGGATATTCTTATATCCTGTAAAGGAATTATAATTCCTGAAAGTAGAGAACATTTCTTAGAACTTGCTATGGGCGGGAAGGACAATATGGAGTTTGAAGTAAAATACGAAGTATCTGGAAAGGGAGAAGTGGTAGAAGCAGTAATCACAAGAGCTAAAAATGGTATCGTAGTAAATTATCCAGATGTCTACATGAGAAGAAGAGACCCAGATAGCTTGGTTGTAGGGGACGAGGGAGATACTGACAAACCTACATTTAAAGAAAGATTTGGAGAGGATTTTGACTCTTTAAGAGAAAAAACCTTTAATTGGCTTAAAGGACAGGAATTAATTGTCATGCCCTTTATGTCTGGAGGGCATGAATTGGGATATCCGTCTCTTTTAATTGCTCCTTCTAATGCAGGATTTTTTGCATGGGCTCTTGCAGATATTCAAGGTTTCATACCAAGAAATCAGTTAAGAGAAAAATTTGAACCTATGGCCATCGTTTATGTAGCACCTCCCTTTAGGCATACGCATTTTTCAGGCAAACAGATAGTGGTACACTATAGGTCCAACGGAAGACACGAGGTATTTTCCTATAATTTATATCCTGGGCCAAGTGCTAAAAAGGGTATCTATGGGGTGCTTATAAATATAGGTGAAATGGAAGGATGGGTTACTGCTCATGCTTCTACAGTAAAGATAGTTACTCCTTATGATAATGAATTAGTAATTATGCACGAAGGAGCAAGTGGTGGTGGAAAGAGTGAAATGATCCAGCAAATGCATAGAGAAAAAGATAACAGAATCCTGGTAGGAGAAAATATAATTACAGGAGAAAGATATTACATTGAGATAAAGGAATCATGTGAAATATTTCCTATAACTGACGACATGGCTTTATGTCATCCAAGACTTCAAAATGGAAGTGGCAAAATGGTTATAAAAGATGCAGAACAAGGATGGTTTGTAAGGGTAGACCAAATAAAAAGATATGGGACTGATCCGCAACTTGAAGGAATTACTATCCATCCCCCAGAGCCTCTTATATTCCTAAATATTGAGGGGCATCCTGGAGCTACAGCCTTAATATGGGAACACACTATGGACGAACCAGGAAAGCCCTGTCCTAATCCAAGGGTAATATTGCCAAGAAGATTTGTACCTAACATCATAAATGAACCTGTTGAGGTAGATGTAAGAAGCTTTGGATTTAGAACCCCTCCTTGCACAAAGGAAAAACCTACCTACGGAATAGTAGGGTTATTCCATGTACTTCCACCTGCATTAGCCTGGCTATGGAGATTAGTAAGTCCAAGAGGATATGATAACCCAAGCATAACTGATGGAGATCTCATGAGCAGTGAAGGAGTTGGATCATATTGGCCCTTTGCTACAGGAAAAATGGTAAAACAAGCCAATCTTTTATTGCAACAAATTTTAGATTATCCTCGTACTCAGTATATACTTATACCCAATCAATATATCGGAGCATATAGAGTAGGATTTATGCCTGAATGGATAGTAAGAGAGTATTTAGCTAAAAGAGGCAGCGCAAGGATTAAACCTGATAATCTGAAGCCTGCAAGATGTTCACTTTTAGGATTTGCCCTTGAAACCCTAAAAGTGGAAGGACATTATATACCTAAGGCTCTTCTACAAGTAGATCAGCAACCTGAAGTAGGACCTGAAGCTTATGACAAAGGGGCAGAAATGCTCAAAGCATTCTTCAAAAAAGAATTACAAAAATTCCTCTCTTTAGATCTTGATCCCTTAGGCAAAAGAATTATAGAGTGTTGTCTTGCGGACGGTACTTTAGAAGACTATATAAAACTTATTCCTCCTCGAAGATAAAAGAGATTTTAAATTTTTTTTACTTTAAAAAATATATCGAAAGTGGTATAACATAAATTGAAAGAAAAAATTAAAACGATTATATTCGAGGAGGAATATAAAATGAAGGAGGTAAAAGTACCAATAGGTGTGTCTGCACGCCATGTCCACCTCTCTCAGGATGATCTGGAGAGGTTATTTGGAAAGAATTATGAACTACACCCCTTGAAGCCATTGTCTCAGCCAGGTCAATTTGCAGCAGAAGAAGAGGTAGAACTAATTGGACCTAAGAGATCTCTCAAAGTAAGAATTCTTGGCCCAGTAAGAAAAAATACCCAAGTAGAATTAGCATTAACTGATGTAATTTATCTTGGGCTTCCCACAATCCCTCCAGTAAGAGACTCCGGAGATATTGAGGGGACTCCAGGAATAAAAATGAGAGGACCCTTAGGAGAGATTGAAATACCTCAGGGAGTTATTATTGCTTGGAGACATATTCATACGCCAGAAAATATAGCACAAGAATTAGGGCTTGTAGACAAACAATTAGTAAAAGTTAAAGTAGAAGGAGTAAGAGCGATTACTTTTGAAAATGTCTTAATAAGGATAAGCAATAAATTTGCTTGGGAATTCCATATTGATACCGACGAAGCAAATGCGGCAATGGTGAAGACAGGTGATAAGGCAATAGTAATTTTTGAACCAGTCAAAATACCACAAATAACTTAAAAGTATAAATTTAAAAAATTAAGCCAAAATCTCAAAGAGGGAGACTTGATTCTCCCTCTTTTTTTAGGAGGTAAGAGTAATGAGTACTATAATAATAGTACTCCTTATAGGAGTAATTATTGCTCTTTTACTTTCCTTTCAAAATCAAGCTCTAATAACCATTTATTTTCTAAATTGGTCCTTTCAAGAAAAAATATTTACTGTTTTATTTTTAACCTTTGCTTCTGGTGTAATTCTTGCTTTTATAAGCGTACTGCCAACTATCATCAAAGATAAAAGAACTATAGCAAAGTTAAACAAAAAAATAAAAGAGTTAGAAAAAAGTATCAATAAGGAGAATATACCTGAGCAGAGTAGTGAGAAATAAATAACATTTGACAAGAGCTTAATATTTCATTAACTTATAATTCTATATGACTCTTCTTTTAGAGGTGAGATTTTAAAATGACTATACAAGAGAAGATACAAAAACTAAAAAAGGAAAAGAATGCTATAATTTTAGCTCATAATTATCAGCTTCCAGAAGTTCAAGATATAGCAGACTTTGTAGGAGACTCCTTAGAGCTTGCAAGAATTTCCGCCCAAGTAAAGGAAGAAGTCATCATATTTTGTGGCGTGCATTTTATGGCTGAAACAGCCTCTATCCTTGCTCCGGACAAAAAAGTTATACTTCCCGATCTTTTTGCGGGTTGTCCCCTTGCCAATACTATTACTCCGAGAGAAGTCAAGGAACTAAAAGAAAAGTACCCTAATTATGCAGTAGTAGCATATGTAAATACATCAGCAGAAGTAAAAGCAGAAAGTGATTACATTTGCACCTCTGCTAATGCCACCTTCATAGTAGAGAAAATTCCAGAAGAAAAAGTTATTTTTATACCTGACAGAAATTTAGGATATTATGTTAGCAAACATACTAAAAAGGAGATAATCATATGGAATGGCTTTTGCCCAACCCATCAAAGAATACTTCCTCAAGACATTATTGCCCTTAAAGAAAAATATAAAGACGCTAAAGTAGTAGTTCATCCAGAGTGTAGAAAAGAAGTCTTAGATCTCGCAGACAAAATTGCAAGTACCAGTGGGATAATTAAATTTGTAAAAGAAGATAACGGAAAACGCTATATTATAGGAACAGAAGTTGGACTTTTACACCGCTTAAGAAAAGAAAACCCTGAAAAGGAATTTTACCTTGCATCCCCCCTTGCAATATGTCCCAATATGAAAAAAATCACTCTTGATAAAATATTAACGAGTCTTGAGAATTTAGAGCCAGAGGTTAAAGTAGAAGAGTCTACCCGAGAGAAAGCTATAAAACCCATAGAAAGAATGCTTAGTTTATGATAGAAAGGTTTATATTGCCTTTTTCTGAGAAAGATTTTGAAAAAGAATACGATTTAATAATAGTAGGTAGCGGTATAGCAGGACTTATATCAGCATATTATGCTCCTGAAAATTTCAAAATAGCCCTATTTTCTAAAGATAGATTAGAAGAAAGTAATACGTACTATGCTCAAGGTGGAATTGCTGTAGCTCTAAATCCTGAAGACTCTCCAGAACTCCACTATAAGGATACTTTAAGTGCAGGAGCAGACTTTAACGAAGAAAAAATTGTAAAAATAGTAGTACAAGAAGGCATAGAGAGAGTAAAAGACCTTATTAAATTAGGGGTAAATTTTGATAAAATTGATGGTCTCGCCTTTACAAAAGAAGCTGCCCATAGCAAGAGAAGAATAATTCATGCCCAAGGAGATGCCACAGGATATGAAGTAGCAAGAACCCTTATAAACATTGTAAAAGACAGAAAGAATACGAATATCTACGAGCACTACGTGTTGATAGATCTATTAACCTATGAAGATGAGGTATATGGGGGCGTTTTTTTCGACACAAAAGAAAGGAAAATTAGAATATTTACTTCAAAATACATTATATTAGCCACAGGTGGTGCAGGTCAACTATATCTACATACTACAAATCCTCTCACTGCAACAGGGGATGGCATTGCAATCGCGTTTAGGGCTGGTGCAAGAATAATGGATCTTGAATTCTTTCAATTTCATCCCACCTCTCTTGATGTGGCTTCTCCACAAAGATTTCTCATCTCTGAAGCAGTAAGAGGTGAAGGAGCCTATCTTTTAAATGCCTTTGGAGAAAGATTTATGTTAAACTATCACCCCCTCGCGGAACTTGCCCCAAGAGATGTAGTGACAAGGGCAATATTTTTCGAAATGTTAGAAACTCAAGATAGAATATATTTGGATCTTAGACCCATTGGGGAGAAAAAGATAAAAGAAAGATTTCCCAATATTTACAAAAAATGTATGGAACACGGCATAGATATTACTAAGGAATTAGTACCAGTTTCCCCTGCTGCTCATTATTTTATGGGAGGAATTGAAACCGACGAATATGGAAGGACAAATTTAAAAAATCTCTATGCATGTGGAGAGACTGCATGTACAGGACTGCATGGTGCTAATAGATTAGCAAGTAATTCCCTCTTAGAGGGACTTGTCTTTGGTAAAAGATGTATTGATGCCATATTGAATGAAGATCCAGCTAAGAATCACTCTATTCCAAAACATCAAAATAACCTCCTGAATATTTCTCTTAACGAGGTAAATCAAGGAATAAAAATTCTTAAAAAAATCCTTTGGGATAAAGTAGGAATTATAAGGAATGAAACAGAATTAAAAGATGCAGAAAATATTATTGATAACTTAATTGAAAAACTGCATAATTCCTTTATTCTAGATAGATCCTTTGTGGAACTTAAAAATATGCTTTTAATATCCAAATTTATGATAAATTCTGCTTTAATAAGAAAGGAAAGTCGTGGAGCACATTTTAGAATAGATTATCCAAAATCTAAGGAAGAATGGAAAAAACATATAATCTGGGAAAGAGAAAAAGAGGTGATATTTTGTGAGGTTAATTCCTTACCTTCATTTAAGAAAAATTGTTGAAGAAGCATTAAAAGAAGATATAGGCTTTGGAGATATTACTACAGAAAGCACTATCCCTGAAGATATGATTTCAAGAGCAGTAATTATAGCAAAGGAGGAAGGAATACTTGCAGGTTTACCCGTAGCAGAAGAGGTTTTTAAACTCCTTGATAGTAAAATAGAATTTAAAGAATTTAAAAAGGATGGAGATGAAATCAAAAAGGGAGATGTAATTTTAGAGATAAAAGGAAAAACAAAAACAATTCTGATGGGAGAAAGAACTGCTCTAAATTTTCTTCAAAGGCTTTCAGGTATAGCAACCTATACAAAGAAATGTGTGGATGTTGTAAAGCCTTATGGGGTCAAGATTTTAGATACAAGAAAAACTACTCCAACTTTGCGTATTTTTGAAAAATATGCAGTAAAAATAGGTGGTGGCGAAAATCACCGATTTGGACTTTATGACATGGTCCTAATAAAGGATAATCATATAAGAGCTGTTGGAAGCATAAAAGAGGCGATAGAAAGAGTAAGAGAAAGAGTATCTCATGTTTACAAAATAGAAGTAGAAGTGACTAACTTAGAAGAACTAAAGGAGGCTCTTGAAAGTAAAGCTGATATTGTGCTTTTAGATAATATGGACTATGATACTCTTAAAGAGGCAGTAAGTATAGCAAAGGGAAAAGTAATGATTGAGGTTTCTGGAAATATCTCCTTAGAGGATTTGGAAAAGATTGCCAGATTAGGTGTAAACTTTATATCAATAGGAAAACTTACCCACTCTTACAAAAGTTTAGACTTAAGCTTAGAACTACTCTAAATGCTGAAAAACAAGACAGAAAAAGAAAAAGCCTATATATTTCTTATAATTGGCATAACAGCTATGGCTTCAGCTTCTTTAATAATAAGACTCACCTCTGCTCCACCTATAATCATAGCCTCCTATAGGTTACTTATTGCATCTTTAATTCTACTTTTATTAAACAGAAAAACCTTAAAATTGCCTAAAAATCTCCCTATATTACTTATTGCAGGACTTTCCTTAGGTATGCATTTCTACTCATGGATTTCTTCCCTTTTCTTGACCACTGTTGCTAATGCAGTAGTCCTTGTAAATACAAGTCCCATTTTTATCTCTCTTCTTTCTTATATATTTGAGAAGAAAAAACCTACAAGAAGTTTTTTTCTTTCTTTATTTTTTATACTTCTGGGTATAGTTTTAATAACTAATAACAAAATCTCTTTAAAATTTGGAAAGGGAGAACTACTTGCTATATTAGGAGCTATTACTTTTGCCATCTATCTTTATACGGGAAGGTATTTATCTCCCAATTTAAGTGTGTCTTCATATATCACATTAGTCTATTTCACAGGAGGGATAATCCTTTTAGTATTTGCAATTCTAACAAAAACACCTCTTATAGTGTACCCTCTCAAAATATACTTCAATGTTTTTCTACTTGCACTAATTCCTCAACTTATAGGACATACATCAGCAAACTATGCTATAAGAATTCTTTCTACTAATGCAACTTCCATCATATTAATAGGTGAAACAGTTATAGCTACACTCCTTGCTTTAGTCTTTCTTAAAGAAAAAATAACCCTCCTCCAAACCTTAGGAATGCTTCTTATTATTATTGGAATCATTTACTCTTCCCTTAAAGAAAAATAATTGTAAATTTCCCAAGCTACTTTTTCTTGTTCTCTAAAATTACCAAAGATAACTCCCTTAGGAAGTAGCCTGTTTATAATTTTTTTATACATTCCTTCAAGCTTACCTGGAGGAAATTTAGCAAAAGGAGTTCCTGGTAGAGGCATAAAGGTATGAGCATGCACTCTTGCTCCCATTTTTACTAATTCTTCTATAAATTTTAAAGTTTCTTCAATATCTCTTTCTTCTTCATAAGGAAGCCCAAAAATAAAATCCACATTAGCTTTTAAACCATATCTTAAAGTTAAACTAACAGCTCTATAAACATCCTCAACAGTATGTCCTCTGTGAGCTAAATCAAGAATCCTCTGACTTCCAGATTGGGCTCCTATTACTAAATTATCATTATCAGCATAGGTTTTAAGAAGCTCCAAAATTTCTTCTCTAACATGTTCGGGCCTTACCTCCGAAGGAAAAGATCCAAAAAATATTCTTCCCTTATCTCCAATTATATTTCTTATTCCATAAAGTAACTCTTCAAGCCTTCTTAAATTAACATCTTTTCCTGTAAGAGAACCGTAAGCAAAAGCATTAGGGGTTATAAATCTTATGTCTTTCAAATTAAGCTTATTCATTATTTTAACGATATCTAAAATTTTTTCCGTACTCCTATGCCTCATAACTCCCCCAAAAATTCTTGGAGTTTGACAAAAATAACATCCATAAGGACATCCTCTGCTTATTTCAATAGGGCCAAACCTTTTAAATCTTAGAGAGAAAGGAAAATAATCATCAAGCTTGACAAAAGATTCTCCTTTAAAAATTCCTTTAACATCTTCCCCAGAAATAATTCTTTTAATAATCTCGGGGAAGATCTTCTCTCCTTCTCCCACTACTACAATGTCTGCTCCAATTTTAAGTGTACTATAAGGATCGCCTGAGGCATGAGGTCCTCCCGCAATAATTTTTACATTTTCTATTTTTTCTTTTATCCTTTTTAAAAGAGCCTCTGTTTCAAAAAACTGAGTAGTAAAGAAGGATACACAAAAAATATAAAATACATCCTTTTCTATATTTTCTAACCAAAAATCAACTTGGCTTTTTTCTACAAAACCTATCTCAAAATTTTTAAAGTCTTTTTCTAAAGCTCCAAGCAGAGCATTTATACTATATTTATTCTCTTTAACATCGTAAAATACTATCTTGTATTTCATGATTAATAATTTTACAAAAAATAAATTTGACTTTTAAGGTTCCCTTAAATAAAATAATTGAAAATTTTCACAAACCAAAAGGAGGAATTTTGCTATGAACTTCGATGAAAGGTTTTTAGGAGAGGCTTTAACTTTCGACGATATATTATTAGTACCAGCATATAGTGAAGTGACTCCTAGAGAAGTAAGCGTAGATACTTATCTTACTGATAGAATTCATTTAAATATACCCATATTAAGTGCTGCTATGGATACCGTAACAGAAGCAAGAATGGCAATAGCTATAGCAAGAGAGGGTGGTCTTGGTATAATCCATAGAAATATGAGTATTGAGAGACAAGCGGAAGAAGTAGATAAGGTAAAAAGATCTGAACATGGTATGATCACAGATCCTATTTTCTTATACCCTGATCAAACAGTAGGTGAAGCTTTAAGTATAATGGCAAAATATCACATTTCGGGCCTTCCTGTGGTAGAAAGAGACGGGAAATTAGTAGGTATTGTGACAAACAGAGATTTGAGGTTTGAATCAGACATGAACAAAAAAGTATCTGAGATCATGACTAAAGACAACCTTATAGTAGCTCAGGTAGGAATAACCATAAAAGACGCCCAAGAGATACTTCAAAGATATAAAATTGAGAAACTTCCCATTGTAGATAAAGACTTCAAATTAAAGGGACTTATAACCATCAAAGACATACAAAAAATGAGACAATATCCTAATGCTGCAAAGGATAAAAAAGGTAGGCTTCTTGCAGGTGCAGCTATAGGTGTTGGAGATGAGGCTATAAGAAGAGCAAAAGCCCTTGTAGAGGCAGAAGTAGATGTAATCGTAATTGATACTGCTCATGGTCACCATAAGAAGGTGTTAGAAACGGTAAAGGAACTTAAGAAATTATTCTCAAAAGAGGTTGTCATTGTTGCTGGAAATGTGGCTACGGCAGAAGGTACGAAAGCTTTAATTGATGCAGGTGCAGATGTGGTCAAAGTAGGAATTGGGCCAGGATCTATATGTACCACAAGGGTAGTAGCAGGAATAGGAGTACCACAATTTTCTGCCATATGGGAATGTGCTAAGGAGGCCCAAAAACATAATGTACCTATTATTGCCGATGGAGGCATAAAATTTTCTGGAGACATTACCAAAGCTATAGCAGCAGGTGCTCATGCAGTAATGTTAGGAAGTCTACTTGCAGGAACCGAAGAAAGCCCTGGTGAAATAGAGATATATCAAGGAAGAAGTTTTAAGGTATATAGAGGAATGGGATCTTTATCAGCCATGAAAGAAGGAAGCAAAGACAGATATTTCCAAGAAAATTCAGAAAAATTAGTACCCGAAGGTATTGAGGGAAGAGTACCCTATAGAGGACCTGTATCGGAAGTACTATTTCAACTCGTTGGTGGATTAAAATCTGGGATGGGGTACTGTGGAGTTAAAAATCTTGAAGAACTAAGAACTAAGACAAAATTCATAAAGATTACCAATGCAGGATTAAGGGAAAGCCATCCTCACGACATAATAATCACAAGGGAGGCGCCTAATTATAGTATTTCCACATGGGAAAATCATTGAAAATCTTCGTTTATAACCTTAACTACTTCTTCTATACTACTGTTAACAGAAGATAAAAACTTAAAATGTACCTTTAGAGCTCCTATATCTCCTAAAGGGATATGGGAGATTTTTTCCTCTATATCCATAACAGTCCTTGTAAAAAGGTAAAATCTGTCAAAACCATGCCCAATTAAATCATTAGGCTTCAATCTCTCTTTTAACCTGTTTGCAAGGTTATAAACAGTATTCTTTCTCACATTATCTGAAATAAGCCCCTCAAACTCATAAGAGATCTTACCAAACGCAAAAGGACCTTGAGTCTTATACATCTCCCTCCATAATATGGGAAAAAAGTATGGCAGTGAAAGGGTCCCTGTAAGGGGATCTACAAGAGAAAATCTTCTTGGAAGCCTTATGGTAAATGTGGTACCTTCTCCCACCTTACTTGTCGCTGAAATCTTTCCACCATGTGCCTCAACAATACTCTTTACTATAGAAAGACCAAGACCTGTCCCACTTGTAGACTTTCTCAAAGAACTATCTACCCTGTAAAATCTATCAAAAATGTGGGGAAGATGCTCTGGCGGAATTCCCACTCCCTGATCTTGTACTTCTATTAATATATCCTCCATCTTATCAGCAACCCTAACCCATACATTCCCTCCGTTAGGTGAATACTTAATAGCATTATCTAAAAGATTATGAAAAACTTGAGTAAGCCTTGCAGAGTCACCAAGAACAAAGGTAGGATATTCAGGAAATTGTAAAACTATAGTATGTTTTGAGGTCCGAGTCTGAAAGAAAGTAGCTCTCTCTTTTATTATCTTTCTTATTTCTACCATGTCTTTTTTTAACTCAATTCTACCTGATTCTATCCTTGATACCTCAAGCAAATCATTTACAAGCTGAGTTAGTCTTTCCGATTCTTTATAAATTATTTGATAGTAGTTTCTCACCCTTTCTGGAGGAAGATTCATCTTCATTAAAAGTTCACTATAACCCTTTATAGCTGTTAATGGTGTCTTCAATTCGTGGGATACATTGGCAACAAATTCTGATTTCATTCTATCAAGTTCTTTTGCCAAGCTTATATCTCTAAGAGCAAGGATAAAATTGGTAACTTTTCTTCCTTCCCAAGTGCCCGAAAGATTACATCCTAAGATAATTTCTTTCTCCCCATTCCAAACCTTCATCTCATACTGCATCAAAGAAAGTCCTTGAAAAACCATTTTGTCCAACGGACACTCAGAACACATTATTTCTCCCGATAAATTCCTACATTTTAAAACTTCTGTACATCTCTTGCCTGCTTGCCCAAATGAAAGCTGAAAAATCTCACTTGCCACATTGTTGAACATGGATAGTCTTTTTCTACCATCTAAAATGACAAGCCCATCCCCTACATTTTCAAGAATCTTTTTCATCTTTTCCCTTTCTAAATTAACCTGGCTATAGAGTAATGCTTTATTCAAGGCTATAGAAGTCTCATATGCCAAGTTCATAAGCATGTCCAGGTCATAATCTGTAAATTTTCTGTTTCTATTACTGTTAATAATCTCTATAGCTCCAAGAACCTCATCTTCCACCTTTAATGGTACACAAATTATGGATCCTGTTTTAAATCCAGAAAGTTTATCATAATAACTTGAAAAACGTGGGTCTTTTTGAGGATTATTGATAATTACAGGAGATCCATTCTCTACAACCCAACCTACTACCCCTTCTCCCTTAGATAGTTT
This sequence comes from Dictyoglomus turgidum DSM 6724, assembly GCF_000021645.1. Lineage (NCBI taxonomy): Bacteria > Pseudomonadati > Dictyoglomota > Dictyoglomia > Dictyoglomales > Dictyoglomaceae > Dictyoglomus > Dictyoglomus turgidum. The sequence continues at coordinate 758,916 of NC_011661.1, read as the reverse complement.
TTTTCCTTCCAATAATTCCCCTTTTTCCCCTATAGCTTTTTCAAATATTAAATCTCCTGTCTCCTTATCTTTTAAAAAGATCGTCCCACCATCGGCTCCTAAGAGCTTTACTGCAGATTCTAAGATTAAAGATAATACCTCCTTAGTCTCTAAAGAGGAATTGACAGTCTTTATTATCTCCGAAAAAATCTTCATCTCATTAATTTTCTGCTCAAGCCTTAAGCTTTCTCTGCCTATATAGTTTAAGAACAAAGCAAGAATTATAGCTATAATACCAAGTTCAATAACCCTAATATAGGTAGAACTTAAAATTATATTGATTCCTTGAACAATACCAAAGAGAGTAAAAATAAGAGTAACTAATATTGCAGAAAGTATGGCAGATCTAAAATCATACCTAAAAGCCGATGAGACTATGGGAAAAATAAGGAACAAATACAAATCACTGGAAATGCCTCCCGTGAGATACACAAGTATGGCTACAATAATCACATCTATTGCAGAAAAAATCTCGTATTTATAAAAAAGAGAATATTTATAAATAGGAAAAACCGTTGTAATCAATATATAAACAGAGGAGATTATAAGGAATATGTTAAAAATGCTTTGGCTTATTGGAGGAATTATGTCAAATTTTACAAGAAGTAAGGCTGTAAAAAGAAGTAACCCTCTAAATAAAGATAGAAATTTTTCTTTCTTCTCGTTATAATAAGTTTTCATAAGATATTAAAAATTATTTCTTAATCTCTCTACTCTCCTAAAAGATTTTCTACCCTTGTAATCAAATCAGCAAGTCCAAAAGGTTTAGTCATGTAATCGTCAGCCCCCATACTAAAACCTACCTTCTTGTCAAGATTGCTGGATCTTGCGGTCAATATTAGGACAAGAGAATTTAAAGAAGGGTCCTCTTTAATCTGCTCACATATGGTATATCCATCAATATCAGGAAGCATTATGTCTAAAATCACTAAATCTGGATTTAATTCCTTTATTTTTTCTAGTGCCTCTCTACCCGTACCAGCCTCATGAATTTCATACTTATTCAAAAACCCTAAGGTCTCTTTAATGAGTCCCCTTACATTTTCTTCATCTTCTACAATTAATATTTTCTTCATTACTTACCTCCCAAATCAAATTTAACATTTCTTTAATTTTATCTTAGGATATTTTATTATATTATACTAACAAAAAAATTACGAGGTGAATGGTATGAATTTAAAGGAAGCTATAGAAAACAAGCTCAAAGAGATAATAGACCCAGAGGTTGGACTTGACTTAGTTACTCTAAATACCATAGACAAGTTAGAAGTAGATAATGATGGAAATGTAAAAATAGTGTTCAGACCGACAACTCCTTTCTGTCCCTTAGGAATACAACTTGCTCTTTCCATCAAAAAGGCAGTTAAAGAAATAGAGGGAGTAAAGAATGTGGATATAGAAGTAGTAGATTTCATATTTGCAGAACAAGCTAATGAATTATTAAAAAATCAATAGACTAAATTTCTCTTTGAACTATCCATTCCTCAAAGAGCTCCCTTACAGGGAGCTCTTCAATAAAAATAGACGGTTTACTAAAAATGTTCATATCTTTTACTCTTTTTGTAAGATGCGTAATCACATATAGTTCCTTTTTTGCTCTTGTAACTGCCACATAAAAAAGCCTTCTTTCCTCTTCTATATTTTCCATACTTTTGTAAGAAGGAAATTCTCCCTGAACAAGCCTTAAAATAAATACAGCATGCCACTCAAGCCCTTTAGCCTGATGGACTGTGGACAAAACTACAAAATCCTTTTCTTCCCCCTCTTCTATGAGTTTCTCTCCTGCATAGGTATAAAGGGTAAGTTCACTCAAAAACTTCTCAAGATCATCATATCTTTCTGAAAAGAGAATAAGCTGATCAACGTCTTTTTCTCTATCTTTGAAGTCAGGATAAGTTCTTTCTAAATAATCTTTATAATACTCATGGAAAAAAATTCTTAAAATCTCTGAAAACCTTTGAATTGGAATAGGTTTAATCTTATCCCAAAGAACTTTCAATATTCTTATACCTTCAAGAGTCCTACCACTGAATGGCAATTGGAAAATTCTTTCAAAATCATTAGATTCTTTCAAAACTTGGGATAGTTTTTTGGCATAAGATCTACCAATACCAGGAAATAACTTAAAAAACCTTTGAGCAGAGATTTCATCCTGAGGATTAAAAATAATTTTTAAAAGAGAAAGCATATCTTTTATATGAGCTTGCTCAAAAAATCTTAATCCACCTCTAACCTCGTATGGTATACCCTGAATGGTGAGTTCCATCTGGACAGCCATAGAATGATAATTAGATCTAAAGAGCACCCCTATATCTTTGTATTTAATACCTTCTCGATGCAATTCTTTTATAACTTCAACTACAAATTGAGCTTCTTCCTCCTCATCCCTTACCCATACAAGTTTTGGTTTGCTTCCACTTTTTAGGACAGGTTTTATTTCTTTAAAATATTGCCTTGTATTTCTCTTTATTATCTCATTGGCAAGATTTATTATCTCAGGAGTACTTCTATAATTAAATACCAAATAAAAAATTCTTGTTCCAGAAAAAACTTCTGGAAAAGACAAAATGTTCTCAATAGTTGCTCCTCTAAAAGAATATATACTTTGAGCATCATCGCCGACTACCAATATGTTTTTATTTTCTTCCCTCATAAGTTTTATAATTTCTCCTTGAAGCCAATTTGTATCTTGATATTCATCCACAAGGATGTATAAAAATCTATCGTTCAAAACTTTTCTTGTCTTCTCATCCTCTAAAAGAAGTCTGTACCAAAAGAAAAGTAAGTCATCATAATCAAGGACATTAAGCTCTCTTTTTCTTTCTTTATACCTCTCAAATAATTTTTGAATAATCTCAATCTTATCTATTATTTGAGGTGCTTTTATCTTTAAAACCTCTTCCCAATCTTTTCCCGTGTTTACCTTATAACTAAAAATTTCACCTAACATTCCCTTACCAACATCTTCCTTAGGAAATAATTCTTCAAGACACTCATCAATAAGATCCAAAGAATCTTCCCTATCGAGAATGTTATATTGTCCACCAATACCTATTCTTTTCCCATAAATTCTCAATATTCTATTTCCCACATGATGAAACGTTCCACCCCAAATTTCTTCAATGTCCTCTCTTATAAGTGCTTGGGTTCTATTAATCATGTGTCTTGCAGCTTGGTTAGTAAAGGTCAAAAGCATTATATTTTGAGGAGAATAACCCAAGGCTACAAGATACCCTACCCTATAGACAATAGTTCTTGTTTTTCCAGATCCTGGCCCAGCAATAACTAAAGAGGGGCCATCTGATTCTAAGACTATCTTTCTTTGTTCCTCATTAAGATCCCTTTCAACTCTCTCAAGAAATTCTTTTTTCTTCTTTGAGGGTATTATGAATATTTTCTTTTCACCATCAAATTGGTTATTCATGATAAACTATTATATAATAGTTTAAGCTGAAATTAATTTACAGAGGAGGATAAAATGAAAAAGAATAACATTCTTGTAATGCTATTATTGCTATGCTTCTTGCTGACCTTAGTCTTTGCCCAAACTCAAACTCCCACAAAAACTCAACCCCCTAAAAGGCAGGCTACAATTTTTATTTTACATGTACTAACCTTTGATAGCTTGTCAAAAACAAATTTGGAAAAAGACTTAAAAGCCCTTGATGACACCTTTAGAATGGGTATACCTATATACCATCCTGCAATTGGTTTAAACTTATCCTTTTACACCAAACTTCACCAAAAAGGACTCCCCTATCCGTCTATGATAAACAGAATCCTTAAAAATTTAGTAGCTCCCCTAAGTTCTTCTAATCTTCCTGAAAAGACCGGTATAAACATAGTACTTTATACCCAAGACGATAAAGACTTATATAACGGAAAAACATTATTTCTAAACTTCGCCCTTTCTGCAGTTAAAGAATATGCTAAGACAAAAGATTTAAATAAATTTGGAGCTCAAATAATAGCTTTCTTAGAAACTGAAAAATTAGAATATAAAAATGGAGTTTTTTCCTCTAAAAATTATGACTTTGAATGGATCTTAAAATTATAGAGGTAGGAATCTATGTATCACGAGGTAAAATCAAATTTCGTCTATCTAATACATCCATTGCCAGGAATACTTATAACAAGTATTGGAAAAAATAACAATCCAAATGTAATGTCGGCTTCATGGATAACCCCTATAAGCATAAATCCTCCTCTTATTAGTATAAGCTTAAGACCTGAAAGATATACCTACGAACTAATTAAAGAAACAGGAGATTTTGCAATAAATATACCAGATTACTCATTAAGAAAAGCGGTATTTATTTGTGGAAGATACTCGGGAAGAAAGATAAACAAATTCAAAAAATCAAATCTTACGCCTATACCCGCAAAGAAAATAAGATCTCCTATAGTTAAAGAGTGTTTAGCTCATATTGAATGTACCCTTGAGAGAATCATTGATCTTCCTGCGGATCATCATATTATAATTGGCAGAGTACAGTATGCTCAAGCCCACGAAGAATTTTTCAAAAATACCTACATTCCTGAAAAATTTAAACCCCTTTTATATTTTGGAAAGGACATTTATGGGACTATAGACACTTATGAACATATTAAAACTGAGGAGTTTTGAAATGAAGACTGCAAGGTTTACAACTTTAATCCTCCTACTCCTCCTTTTAGTAATAAGCTTATCGTATGCTATATCTTACGAAGAGATTTTGGAAAGGATGTCATCTTTCTACAGGAATCTTCAAAGTTTTTACTGTATCCTCGAAGTCTATAATAAAGCTGGAAATACTGAAGAAAACGTAACCTATGAATACTACTTTCAAAAACCAGATAAATTAAGACTGGAAGTCCTTGAAGGAAAAGACAAAGGAACCACCATTGTGTACCAAAACAATAGAATAAGATATAAAAAAGGAGGAGTTTTAAGCTTTATACCTTTATCTCTAAACATAGACGACCCCATTGTGCTTTCTATAAGAAAGGGAAGAATAAATGAGCTAACTTTTGACTACATTCTTGACATACTGAGTAAATATAAGCCCAAATCTATAAAAGAGGTAAGTATATTTGGATACAATTGTTATGTTATTGAAATTGGGGAAAGCAAAGATCGTTTATATAATTATTCCATGCAGAGAATATATGTAGAAAAGAATACCTTCGTCCCAATTCAATTGGAGCAATACGAAAATATAAATGGACAAAACGAATTAGTCCATAAAAGAATATATAGAAACTTTAAAATAAACTTACCTATAGATGAGAAAATTTTTAACATATAAAAAATGAGTATAGAAGTTAGATTAGAAAACATCACAAAAACTTTTAAAACAAAAAATGAAATCTTATATGCTCTTAAAAACATAAACTTTAAAATACCCCCTGGCAAAACCATATCCATATTAGGGCCTTCAGGATGTGGTAAGACTACCCTTTTAAAGATAATTGCAGGTTTAGAAAGACCCGATGAAGGAAAAATATTTTTTAATAATGAAGACGTAACAGAACTTTCTCCTTATGAAAGAAAAATTGGCATGGTTTTTCAGAACTATGCCCTTTATCCCCACTATAAAGCAAGAGGAAATTTAGCTTTTCCTTTCTGGATTAAAAAAACCCCTGAAAAAGAGATTGATGAAAAAATAAAGGAAACAGCAAAAATTCTTGGTGTAGGATTTGAATATCTATTAGACAAAAAACCTAAGGAGCTTTCTGGAGGAGAGCAACAAAGAGTTGCCATAGGGCGATGCATAATAAGAAATCCATCAATTATGCTCTTTGATGAACCTCTCTCTAATCTTGACGCAAAACTTAGGGTTATTACAAGAGCTCAACTAAAAAGGCTTCTTGTAATGTTTAATACAACCTCTGTGTATGTAACCCATGACCAGACCGAGGCAATAAGTATAGGAGATCTCATAGGAATCATGAATAATGGAGAAATAATTCAAATAGGGACCTATGATGAAATAGCAAATAATCCACAAAATGCCTTTGTAGCATCTTTTTTTGGAAAACCTTCCATGAATTTGATAGAAGTAAAAGTAATTAACTCTCAGATTATATGGAGAAACAAGGGTATACCCTTAGAAAAACCAATAGAAGATGGAGAATATCTTTTAGGATTTCATGGGAGGGATGTACTAATAAATCCCGATGGAGATATTAAAGGCGAGATATATTTTATTGATGGTACTCCGGCAGATCCTTCTAAAATATTACACATACAATTAGAAGATAACACTTCCATAAAAATTGAGATTAAATCAGGAGAAATATACCGTTGTGGAGAAAATATATCTTTCTCTCTACCAAAGAGGATTTATCTTTTTAAAAAAAGTACAGGTGAGAGAGTAGTATAAAGGAGGTTAAATCTATGAGAAAAAGAATTATCTTTTTAGGAATTTTACTTCTTGTTTTAATTTCTCCAATTTTCTCTTGGTCAGCTCACAGAGAAATGACAGAGCTCATATTGAAAGATTATCCATGGCTTGGAAAATATAATAAAATAAAAGTTACACCGTATACCTATAACGATCCTTCGCCCTATAATCCAGCCTATGCCATACCTTATAGGGGAGAAAAAATAGGAGATACCATAGATGCTATAACAATTATTACAAGATATGTAATAGAACCAGACAATGGTATGGATGATAACATCAACTTAAATTCCATGCAAAAACTCACAGGAGGAAGCTCAGGATGGAGACACCAATACTACATTGCCCTTGGAGGAGCATTAAAACTGGGGGAAGCTCCAAAAAGGATAATACATTTCTGGAACTTAGCAAAGGAAGCTTTTCAAAAGAAAGATTATTATTGGGGATTTAGATTCTTTGCCTACAGTCTCCATTATCTCCAAGACCTAACTCAACCCTTTCATGCCTATCCTATGCCCCTTGGAAATGTAATTAAAAATATCTTTAATCTTGATAAAGTAATTGCTCAAGGAGAAAATCACCACTATACCCTTGAAGATTACCAAGAATATCAAATCTTAAATCAAAATCCCTTATATATTGATACCTTAAAGAAAGCAAAACCCTATAAAATAGAAAATCCTGAGGAAGCAGGAATTAAAGCAGCATGGACAGCAAGAAATGATGCAGGAAAATTATTTGAAATTCAATCAAAGTATTTTCCGGGCATTAACAACACTAAAAATTATAAGGCTCCAAAAGAATTGTTTAAAGGAAATAATTCTACTCTTAAAGAAGAATATGATAAAATTATTCTTCGTAATTTAGAAAATTTTGCAGGATATACTAAAGGATATTTGGAATTCTTGAAAGAATTTTTAGAAAAAATAGAAGATGGGAAGTAGAATATGAAAAGAATATTGATAGTAGTTTTTATAATCATAGCACTAGCTTTAACTATTTTCTATAAATTAAACAATACTCTTTCCGTAAAAGTAGAAAGAGTTAACCGAAAAAATTTGAATTTAACCATTAACTTAAGTGGTAATCTTTCCTTTCTAAGGAAAATAGAGATTTATCCAAAGATCTCAGGAACCGTTAGAGAAGTAAGAGTAAAACCAGGAGATAAGGTGAAAAAAGGAGAAGTTTTAGCAATAATAGATGCAGAAGATCTAAAAAAACAAATAGAACAGATTAAAAATATAATTGAACTTGCTAAAATCAGCAGTGCCTTTAGTACCTTTAATCCCCAATCAGAAATTAAGATAAGTCAAGATCAGATAAAAACCTTGGAGTCATATTATGAATCTTTAAACAAACTGTATGAAGAAAGGATAATAAGATCTCCCATAAATGGGATTATTGCAAAGATCAATATTTCTCCATTAGAAACAGTACAGGCCTCTCAAAACAACTTAAATTTAAATAATCTTTTAGGAAACTTCGCAAATTTACTTAATATGTTTAACTTATCTTTGCCTCAAAATAATCCAGCTTTTATTGTAATTGACCCCACTTCATTGAATGCCATATTAAAAGTGGATGAAAATAATATTTTAAAGATTAAAGAGGGGCAAAAGGCGGTAGTTAATGTGGATGCCCTTGATCAAAACCCATGGGAAGGAAAAGTTGCCTCTATAAGCAAAATTCCATCTCTAAACAAAGATGGGACCTATTCATATGAAATCTATATCCCTCTTCCCCAATTGGGAGAAATGGTTGTGGAAGGAATGACCATTTCAGCCACCATAAATATCGGAGAAAAGAAGAATATTCTTACTATTCCCTTAAATGCCATAACCTTTAAGGAGGGAAAAACCTATGTATATCTATATGAAAATGGAAGAGCAAAAGAGAAAGAAATCATGATTGGAGATATGACCCTTGATGAGATTGAGATAAAAGAAGGACTAAGAGAGGGAGACCTTGTAATAATATCACCTATTGATAAGATCTCAAATAATATGAAAGTAAAAATAGAAAATAGCATAAAATGAAGACACAGCTTAAGGAAAACTTAAAATTAGCTCTTTATTCCTTGAAATCTAACAAGCTTAGGTCTTTTTTAACCATATTAGGAATAATCATTGGAGTATTTTCTGTGGTACTCCTCATATCTATAGGAGAGGGCGCTAAAAATCAAACTCTTCAAATAATAGAAAATCTTGGTAGTAATACCTTAATAATATTTCCATCGGCTTTGGAAACTGGAGGAACTTTCACTTCCATACAAATACAAAGGACAAGAAGAGGAATACCTCAGCTATTTAATTATAATGACCTATTATATCTAAGGGCTCTCTTTAAAAATGAATTATTAGTTTCTTCTTTAATATCCTCTTACTACAATGTTTACTACCAAATCTTTCCCCTTGAAGCTACTGTTCATGGTACTGATAATGATGGACTCTTAATAAACAGAGATTCCATAAGTGAGGGAAGATTTTTTACTTCCTATGAGCAAAATGCAAAAGAGAAAGTATGTATTGTAGGACCTAAGGTAGCAAAAAACATAGCCATTAATTACAAGGAAGCCATAAATAAAATAATAAAAATTGGAGATCACAACTTTCGAATAATAGGCGTCTTAAAAGAGAGAGGATATAATCAAAGCTTAGGAGATTTAGACTCAAGAATAATAATCCCCCTAACTACTGCTTTGATGTTAAAAGGTGACCAAATTTTGAATTTCCTTATCGTACAAGTCAGAGATAGCAAAAACATAGAAATATATAGACAAAAATTGATATTTGTCCTAAAGCAAAGAAGAGGAAAATTAAATTTTGTCATTGCAAAGCAAGAAGATTTACTCTCTGCTATGAACGATATATTAAACATACTGACTTTAACCCTTGCTGGAATAGCAGCTATCTCCCTTATTGTGGGAGGAATAGGTATCATGAATATAATGCTGGTTTCTGTAACGGAAAGATATAAAGAGATAGGAATTAGAAAAGCAATTGGAGCGAAGAAGAAAGATATTCTTATACAATTTTTAACCGAATCTGGATTTTTAGGAATGATTGGTGGAACCCTTGGAATAGGCCTATCTATCATCACAGGAGAAATACTATCCAGATTTGAGGTACCTTATAATCTCTCTTACTCAACCCTAATTTTAGGCTTTCTATTTTCCCTTTTTATTGGGCTCATCTTTGGAGTTTTACCTGCCATGAGAGCAGCAAATTTAGATCCCATTCAAGCTTTGCGCTCAGAGTAAAATTTTTTATTTTTTAAAATTTCTTTTTTCAATATATTGATTTTTTATTTTAAATTTTATAAACTTATTCATAGAAATTTTAAAGGAGGAAGGGAATGCCACATCCATTACCAAGATGTCCTATATGCGGTAATGAAATGGTAATTAAAAAGCTTGAATGCCCTAATTGTAAAATTACCATAGAGGGTGAATTTTGGGTAAACCGCTTAGCAAGTCTTCCTCAAGAAGAGCTTGAATTCTTAGAATTGTTCTTAAAAACCCGAGGAAATGTTAAGGAAATGGAAAGAATTTTAAAGCTTTCCTATCCTACGGTAAGAAGTAAATTAGATAGTATTCTCAAGAAACTTGGACTTCTTTCTGAGGAAGAGGAAGAACCTAAGGATAAAGTAAAATGGATTATAAACAAACTTGAAAGAGGAGAAATAACTGTACAGGATGCTCTGAAAATTTTAGAGGAGGGAGAAGATGTTTAATAAGATATTTTGGAGTGTTGTATTAATAATTTTAGGGCTATCTCTTTTAGCGAACAATTTTGATATCCCTTTACTGAAGGATTTATGGAAATTATGGCCCCTAATTTTTGTGTATATTGGTCTAAAGTTGATATTCCCTAAAAAAAGGAGGAGTTTAAGGATGAAAGAAGAGAGATATAAAATTTTAAAACTTGTAGAAGAAGGAAGAATAAAAGCTGACGAAGCAGAAGAACTAATAAAAACATTGGAGGAAACTAGTAAAAAGGAGAAAAGATATTTAAGAGTAAACGTTATTGAAAATGGTAAGAATATTGTAAATATAAATGTACCTCTTTCCTTATTAAAGTGGGGATTAAAGTTTGCTAACACCTATGCTGAAAAGTATGGAGAAAAAGTAGAAATATCTCCTGAAGAGATAGAAAACCTCGTTAATGACCCTGATTTTAGAGGAAAACTTGTAGATATAAATACTCCTGAAGATAACGTACAAGTTATAATTGAGATTGTATAATTACAATCTTATAAGTTTGAGATTTCCCCATACACCAAGATGTTTACCATAAACTATTACTACCTGTATTACTTCGGGAAACCTTTGGGCAAATTCAAGAGCAACTTCTATATCTTTATCAGTTTTAATCATATTTCCAAGGGTTGTTGCTAAGGCATCTGAAAAAATTGCTGAAGGGGACACAATCATTACCGCATCAGCCACTCCAAAACTTAAGGAAGGACCAACCGTTCCTGACGATGTACATACTCCAAAGGTTGTTCCAGGAGGAATTAAAACACCTATTTTGTTACTCCAAGGTGATTCACCAGCAAATATAGCTACTTTTCTCTCTCTCTTTGTAGAGATGAATATATCTCCACCGTTTTCCACAATAATTTCGTCAGAATAATTCAAAAGCTCTTTTCCTATGTACTCTGCTATAGCTCCAGCCACCGAAGCCATAGGACCAACTCCTGCCTTTTCTGACCAAAAACTCATTTCCTTTACTATCTCAGGAGCGTTACCTTTGGGTTTATAAGGAGTCAAGGTTAATTTAAATACTGGATCTTTTAAAATATAGTCTTCAATCTGTCTTCTATAAAATATTAAAAGTTTTTCTGCCTCTTTTCTTAGATCTTTTTTAGCAAGAATGTATAGATCACTCTCTTGTACCTTTACCTGAAAAGACACAAGGTCAGGAGCTCTCATATATTTTCTATAGGTTCTCTCTATATACTTATCCGATGACATTTCCACAATTGAAAATGGGGGAGAAAGTAAAAACCATCTCCCCCATTTTATTTCATCAAGTCTTAATTTTATACAAAAATTTTCATCTCCATAGCATTATATGGACAAATCTCTATACATACTCCGCATGCGGTACACTTTTGAGAATCAAAACCAACCATCAATGTCTTCTCATTTCTATACAAGGCCTTTGTCGGACAATAACTTACACAATACCCACAATGGACACACTTTTCTTCAAGCCATATCACATCCTTAGACAAGGGCTGTATAGATACTCCAAGATCTTTTAAATACTCTATACCCTTTAAAAAATTATCGTCTTCTCCTGATATTTCCAAAACCATAACCCCTTCTGCATCAGGAGTAATGGTGGCTTTCAATATATTAAAATCAAGATCAAACTTCTTCACCAAGTTTACAATTATGGGTTTATCTGCAAGCTCTTTAGGAAAGTGTAAGACAATCCTTTCAGTTCTCATCTCTTCTCCACCTCCTCCAATACCTCTTTCCCGCTAAAGGGTTTAAATTTGATTCCTGACTCAACTCCAGGAATTGGGGCAGATGGAGAAGTAAGTAAGAATTTACCTTCTTTAATCCATTCTTTAAGAATTTCAGCAATTCTTCTTGCCTTAAAATAGCTAGAAAGAGGACTTGTAGGAACTTTTTTGCCAAACAATTCTATTTCTCCACTTCTCAATTCCTTATAGGTTACATAAGCTATAACGTCCGATTCTCTATTTGGATAGGCTGTAGCATAATCCACTACAGGGGCTAATATATCCTCATCACTTACAGAAGTGTAAAAAGCAATTTCCTCATTTAAAATAGGAATAGGAACTCCAATTCCCACTGCAAGAGACACGCCATATCCCTTCATGCTAACGCCTCTAAGCCATTCACTACTCATTTGTTTCAAATCTCCTATTACTGCAAGAGTTCCTGCGCCCCCCTTTGGTATTCCTCTTTCCGTTCTCTCTACATTCGGATTATGTTGAGTCCCATGCCAAGCTACGTATCCTATTCCTCCTCCAAGAAATATTCTTGTGCCTATTCCTATGGTTTTATAGTAAGGATCATTTAATAGGGGAGAGAGTTGTCCTGCACTGCTATAATTAGCATTCCCAAAGCGGGGCTTCAGCATTCCTAGGTAGGTATATATAGTCTTATCTGATGAATTTACAGCTACATTATAGTTTTGATAAGCGTTTCTTATATTAAAAAGCACTGCTTCATTCAAATCATGTATAGTTATATATGCATCAAGAAATTTTCTTGGGTAACAATCAGTGCCATAAGCTTGAGCGGTGATTCTTATTTCTTTTCCTGAAACAAGATCCTCTATTACATGTCCACCACCATACTCAAAATCACCAGGATAATATTTATTTCTGGGATCATCATCGGGAAGAGCATTTGCTCCAAGGAAAAGATCCACTGCTGCGTATGCTGCATAAGCTGGAACACCATTTAAATAAACCCTTCCTCCACCAAGTTTTATTTTTGGTTTTGTATGTCCTATGTTAAAATATATTCCCGATGAACACATAATACCAAAAGTTCCCGTTGTTACCACATCAACTTCCTTTGCAGCTTTTTCTACTCCTTTTTCTCTCACAATATCAATCATCTCTTCGGCAGTAACCACCACTGCCTTACCCTGGCGGATCTTCTCATTTATTTCCTCAATTGTCTTTGCCATTCTCTATACCTCCCTTTTTCGAATTTTGATATGTTTGCTTCTATATGAACCGCCCTTTTCGGGCAAGGCATGATCCATAACAATTTCATCACCTCCTCAAAACCATAAAATTTATCAGATATAATACCAAAATCGTCGGAGTTTTTCAATAACTACTCAAAAATTTTTAGCAGCTTGCATAAATGCATCAATATTCTCAAGAGGGGTCCCCACAGGAATATCACATCCAGAACTTAATATAAAATTCTCCACATCTTTCATCCTTTCCAGGAGTTTCCAAGTTCTCTCATACACCATCTCAGGACTTCCCTGCAAAAACACCCCTACAGGATCCAAATTACCTATCAAATTTACCTTCGAAGGAACAATCTCAGATGCCCATTTTAAATCCACAGCACTATCAAGACTTAATCCCCAAGCGCCACTTTTACCCATATCCTCAATCAAGTGTTTAGTATTCCCACATATATGATAAATAAGAGGTCTCTTAATCTCTGAGGAAAGATATTTGAAATATTTCATTGAGAACTCTTTAAAAAGCTGAGGAGAAAGAATTACCGCTGTAGGTTCTAGGACTGCAACTACATCTATTCCTGTCTCAAAAAGGACCTTAGCATATTCTAAAATCACCTTTGTAGTAAATTCCACAACCTCTTTAACAAACTCTGGCTCCTCTAATACATTAATCCCTAAATCATTTACACCCATAAGCTCTCCAGCAAGAGTAAAGGGACCAATAACATATCCTCCTTTAATTCTATCAAACTCCTTTACCATCATCTCACAGACTTTTATAAAAACTTTCATTCTTCCAGAAATACCATTCCATTTTCTTTTTAACTCAGCTAAAGCCTCCCTATCTTTTATAGGATGTTCTCTTACTGATGGATTCTCATTTTCTGGAAAATCAATTTTTAATCCTAAAGCTTCTGCTTCCACAGTAAGATCCATAAAGGGAAAGATTCCATCAGGATTAAATCTCTCTAAAATTTTATAAAGGGTTTTAAATTGAATGGAGGGATCAATTAAATTTTGCTTAAGAGTAGTACCTGTAAGTTTAATTCCTGGAGCTCCTAAAAGAGGAATTACAAGTCTCTTCTTTTCAGAAATCATCATGTTCTAACCCCACCCTATAAATTTCACAAATAACTCTTGAAACTCAGAGGATAACGATAAATCTATATATTTAACTTTTTTAATTATCTCCTCTGCTTCTTCTATTAACTCCTTATTAAGAAGCAATATCTCTGCGCCCATTAAAGCTGTATTCCCTGAAATAACAAATTTTTTAATTTCAATAGGAGGTAAAAGCCCTACTTTAATAGCATTCTCTAAATTAATGTAATTTCCAAAGGTTCCTGCCACATATATTCTATCGAGATCTTCATAGGTAATATCAGCTTTATTAAGTAATACCTCTATTCCAGCCCTTATAGCAGACTTTGCCAATTGAAACTCTCTTATATCTTTTTGGGTTATCCTCACCTTTCCTACGTTAAACTCATTTTTTCTCATTCTTCCTGTTTTATCTAATACCTCCAAATCCAGCATTACCGCTATAGCATCTACCAAACCCGAACCCGTTATACCTTTTTCCTCTGTACCCCCAATGACACTATACTTTACCTTACCGTCCTCAATCCACACATGATCTATAGCACCACTTACTGCTATCATTCCCTGAGATATATTTCCTCCCTCAAAAGCAGGACCTGCTGCAGTAGCGCAGGAAAATAATTTGTTATCATGCTTCAATACTATTTCCCCATTAGTTCCTATGTCTATAAGGAGACTATTTTCAGGTTTACGATGCATACCTAAAGCTAAAATTCCTGATACAATATCCCCACCTATATAGCCAGAAATAAGAGGAAAAGTGTAAATTTTTGCATTTTTAATGCTTTTAAAAAGGTCTTTAGAAGAAATTAGAAAACTCTTCTTAAAGACTGGAGTAAAGGGGAAAACCCCAATACTTGAAGGATCTACTCCAAGAAAAATATGTGTCATTATAGAATTACCAACTATAGAACCAACATAAACATCATTAACACTTATATCCTTTTCCTTGCAAAGACTACCTATCATATCCTCAAGTTTAGAAATGAGCAGATCCCATAAAACAAAAAGCCCATGAGGATCACTCATTACATAATTAATTCGTGAAAGAACATCAGCTCCATAAGAAACCTGAGGATTAATCTCCATCTTAACTCCTACTCTTTTACCTGTGGTAATATCTAAAAGAGAAACAACCAAAGTTGTAGTTCCGATATCTATAGCAAATCCATAAATTTTTTCTAAATCTTTCTCCCTCAAATCTATGACCTCATTATCTAACACTACTATGGTCCCTTCCAAGTATCCATCCTTTAAAAAGCTTGGTAATCTTCTAACTATTTCTAAATTTCTTACGACATATTTCCTTTTTTCTATATACTCTATATAAGAGATATCTATATCTTTAGAATCTATTTTATTCCGGAATCTCTCTAAGTTTACTAAGGGATTTAAAGAAGTTTTATATTCTATCTCTTTAGAAAAATTGAAAGTACTAATCTCTTCTAAAACTTCTATCTCTAAGTCCTCTTCAATAGTTAGGTGACAAACAAGCCTAATATTATTTTTAATCTCTTCCTCTGAAAGAAGTCTCTTCTCTTCCTCAGTCAAAGTTAAACTATTGCCCTTCAAAACCCTTACTTTACACTTTCCACACCATCCTGCCCCATTACATATGGAAGGTACACTTACATTGTTATCCCTCAACACCCTGAGGAGATTTTCTCCCTTTTCTGAGTAAATTAATTTATCTTTGCCTATCCTAATTTTATACATTTATCCTAAACCCATAAGCTGATTTACAAGATCCACTGCAGATGGAGCATCAGGAGCATAACCATCAGCACCTATCTCCTTGGCAAAGCTTTCTGTTACAGGAGCTCCCCCTACAATTACTTTAACCTTCCTCCTCACCCCTTCTTTTTCAAGAACATCTATGGTCACTTTCATATAAGACATAGTTGTAGTAAGTAAAGCAGACATACCTACTATATCAGGATTATACTCTCTTATAGCCTCCACAAATTTTTCAGGGGGAACATCAATTCCAAGATCAATAACCTCATATCCAGCTCCTTCTAGCATCATAGATACTAAATTCTTTCCTATATCATGTAAATCACCTTTAACCGTCCCAATTACTACTTTTCCTTTTATAATACCAGAATTTTTAGCAATTAAAGGTTTTAATATATCCATTCCTGCTTGCATTGCTCTAGCTGCAACTAAAACTTCAGGTACAAATATTTCATTATTTTTAAATCTCTCCCCAATAACACTCATTCCTGCAAGAAGTCCATTATTTATAATTTCCTCAGGATTTAAGCCCTTTTCCAAAGTCTTACTTACAAGTTCTTGAACCTTTTTTCTATTTCCCGCTATAACAGCATTGGCAATCTCCTCTAAATCTACCATTTAATTTTTACACCTCCTAAAAAAACGTTTTTCTATTTTGACGATATTATAACATATCATCTTACTTAAAAAGTTAAGCTAAAAACCTATCTTCTTTTTGCAGTACTCTCTCTTATTACCAATTTCGTTGGTAATTTTATATGCTGTATTGGCATATTAGGATTTTTCAATCTTTCAATTAAAATTTCAGCAGCTTTTGCCCCCATCTCATAAAAAGGTTGAGAAACCGTAGTTAAAGCAGGTATCGTCAAATTTGCCAGGGTATCATCAAAGCCTATTACGGAAACATCCTCCGGGATCCTATAGCCCCTTCTTATCAATATCTTCATAACCTGGATTGCCATAAAATCACTAAAGGTAAAGATTGCAGTTGGGGGATCAGGTAATGAAAAAAGTTCATTTATTGCTTTCTCTTCGTCAACTTTGTCGTAAAATATTTTTAAAAGATTATCATCAAAGGGAATTCCAGCATCTTCAAGAGCCTTTTTATACCCTTCAATTCTTTCTTGAACAATTATACTTTCAGGGTTTATAGTTATGTGAGCAATCCGCTTATGTCCCAACTCTACAAAATGCATCACTGCCTCATAGCTTCCTTTAACATTGTCCGCATAAACCACATCATGCTCTGGAAGTCTTGGATGTTCAAGAATAACAAGAGGTATATTTTTCTTCTGAGCTATCTTACTCACTTCCTCGTTAGAAAGAGCTCCAGCAATTATGCCATCCACCCTTCTTTCCAGCATTATATTCATATATCTTACTTCTCTTAAAGTTTTCCCATCGGTGTTACATAGAAACAAAGTGTAGCCATTTTGTCTTGCCACATCTTCTATACCTCTTGCCATATTAGGAAAAACAGGGTTTGCAATATCTAAAACAAAAAATGCAATAGCCTCCGTCTTTTGTTTTGCAAGACTTCGAGCTATAGCATTGGGCTTATAATCAAGAGCCTTTACTGCCTCAAGAACTCTCCTTCTTGTCTCTTCACTTATCTTTATTCCGGGAGTATTATTAAGCACAAAAGAGACTGTAGATCTTGAAACTCCTGCAAGCCTTGCCACATCCCAACTGGTGGGTGCTTTTTTCTTCTTTGTCATAGATCCTCCCTCCGCTTTGAGAAATAATTACTTACTAACACAAGTTATTTTTAAGAATTTTACACTCTTTTTGATAATATTTTCAAGCTTTTTATATTGTATAATTAATTAGAATCCAGAGATAAAGGAGAAGAGTATGAGAAAAAAAATATTTCTATTTATAACTTTAGCCCTTCTTATTATATCTACCTCTGCTCAAAGTATAAAAGTTGGAAATCTACTATTAGAGAATAAGTTTGAGCTTTTAAAAAGTTCTTATAAAGAAGATGCTTACTCAAATGCCATAATTAGTATATACTACCTCCTTGAAGATAATGCTTCTCAAGCATGGAAACATTGGAAAAAATCCATAGAAATAAACCCAAATTCTCTCTGGCATGAAGTAATAGGACTTTTAGGTTATGATCTTTGGGATAGTCTTCCCATATATAAAGAAATAGTATCTTTATTAGATGGAAGAGAATTTAATAACTCTTATTTAGAATATTTATATTGGAAAGCTCTTCTTTCTCAAAATCTTATTTCTAAAGCAGAAAAGTATTCTGAGGAAAAAGGCTTTATAAAAGATTTCATTTTTATAGGCCCCTTTGAAAACATAGGGAATTCTGGACTTTACAAAGAATATCCTCCCGAGAAGGAGATAAAACTTGAAAAGACATATCAAGGGAAAAATGGACTTGATATAAGATGGTTTTCCCCTGAAGAAAGTAAAAGTGCATATATAAGCCTCTATAATTTAATTTATCCAAATCAATGGTCTACTTCTTATGCTCTCTGTTATTTTTATATACCTCAAAATCAAGAGATATACATAAGAATAGGAACTACAAGTTCTTATAAACTCTTCTTAGATGATTGCCATATATATGAAATAGAAACCCAAAGAAGAGCAATTTGGGACCAAGAAATATATAGAATTCCTCTATCTTCAGGCTGGCATAAACTTTTGTTAAAATTTTGCAATCAAGAAGGAGATTTTGGCTTCTTTTTAAGAATAACAGATTCTAAAGGAAATAAAATATCAGGACTAAAAACTTCAGTGAAACCTCAAAATTATAGAAAAACCCAAATATATTTTGAAAGAATTCTACCTGAAAAAGAGCTTATAAAAGAGAGTGACTCTTCTGAAATCTTTTATACCTTTTATGGATTTTTACTCTCTGAAAAAGGGGTTTCGGAAGAGGCAGAAGAGTACCTTAAAAGAGCAGAGAAAATAAAAAAGGATTCTGAAGTTATAAAGTTTATTCTCGGAAAATTCTACTTAGGCTCTCAAGATGTAGAAACAGGAAGAAAATACCTTCTTGATTCTTATTCCCTCTCAAAAAATCTGAAAATGAATCTTTATTACCTATCCCTCTATGAATTAGAGCATGGAAGATATGAGGAAGCACTGAAAAACTTAGAAAAAGAAGATATACCCGAAAATTCTTTTCTTTTGAGAAGTCTACTTATAAGACTCTTTAATGCTCTCTCCTGGACTAAAGAGGTAGAAAATCAAATAAGTATTTTTGAGAAGGGTTATAAAACGAGTCAAGAAGCTTACTTTTTAAAAGGTAAAATGTATGAAAAAAGAAATATGCCCTTCAAAGCCATAGAAAACTACTTAACCGCCCTATCTATGAATTGGGAAAACTGGGAAGTATTTTATAGTCTCTTCTATCTTGCTAGAGATCTACACAGATATGACATAATAGAAAACTTAGCCAAAAATCTAATAGAAAAAGATCCTACGGATATATGGGCATACATTCAACTCATAAGAATATATCTCTCTCAAGAGAAAATAGAAGAGGCTCAAAGATTAATAGAAAAAACGAAAAAGATAACTTACTTATATCCAGAAATTTTTATCTATGAAGCAGAAATACATCACTTGAAAGATGAAAAAGAGCTTGCTATAGAATCCTATGAAAAAGCTATAGAAATTGATCCATCTTATAAGGGAATAAGAGAATATCTAAACTATCTGAGAAGTGAGCAAATTAAGATTCCGGATATCTCAGAATATCTATCAAAGGACATTCCAAAAGAATTTTTAGACTTTCCCGCCATATATCTATTAGATTGGCAAGAAAGAACGATGCATAAAGATGGATCTTTTACCGTAGTTTTCCACAAAATAATAAAAATTCTAAAAGATGAAGCAAAAGACAAATATGGAGAGATAACTATAAATTATGATTCAAGCTTTGAAGATGTAAGAATATTAAGAGCAAGAACCATAAAACCCGATGGAAAGGAATTAGAGGCAACCTCCATACAGGACTTTTCGGTAGCATCCGATTATCCCCTTTATACTGATCAAAGACAAATTATTATCTCTATGCCAGCAGTAGAAAAAGGAGCCATTCTTGAGTGTTTCTATGTAATTGATGAATATACACGAAGTATATTCGGAAAAAACTTTCAAGATATATTCTTCTTCCAAAATGAAGTTCCAACTCTAAGGAGTATATATATCTTGAAGATACCATCTACCATAGATTTTAAATATAAAGTATACAATGGTAAAGTTGATCCAGAGGTAAACCAGAATAAAGATTATAAAATATTCACATGGAAGATGGAGAACGTTCCAGGCATCACAGAAGAACCCTATATGCCAGACCTTGCTAAATTGGTGCCTCAATTATGGATAACCACCTTTAGAAGTTGGGAGGATCTTGCAGATTGGTACTACTCTCTTGCCTACCCTCAGATCAGAAGTAATAAGGAAATAAAAGAAAAGGTAAGAGAACTTGTTTTGGGTGCAAAAATGGAAGAAGAAAAAATAAAAGCCATCTATTACTTTGTAACCAATCAAATAAGATACGTGGGATTAGAATATGGAATAAGAGGAATCATGCCCCATAGTGCTCCTGAGATCTTTAAAGCTAAATATGGAGATTGTAAGGATAAAGCAGTATTACTTCTTACTATGTTAAAGGAGGCAGGAATAAAAGCTTATTATACTTTAGTCTCTACCCGATATTCATCGCCTTTGAAAAAGGAACTTCCAGGATTTCAATTTGATCATGCTATAGTTGCACTCCCCTATAAAAATTCCTATCTCTTTTTAGATGGAACTGCAGAAGACACTCCCTTTGGAGAAGTTCCAGGCATGGATCAAGGAGCAGATGCTATGATCATCATAGATGGAAAACCAATTCTTACCACAATCCCTATGAGTAAACCAGAGAACAACTTAAGAAAATATAACACAAAAATTAACATTGAAGAGAAGAATTTGGTAGCAGAAACTCAGATAACTCTTACAGGATATTTTGCAAACTCTTATCGGTACTATCTTAAGACTATGACTACATTACAAAAAGAAAACTTCTTATCAAGACTCTTGAATTACTATATTCCCAATTCTAAGTTGACGGATTGGGATGTCCAAAATATAGGTAACTTAGAAGAACCATTAATAATTAAATTAAAATTTGAGAATCCATATATTACATCTTATAAAAAAGAAATAAACCTATTAAACATGTTCCCCTTTTCCAGTATAAAGTCTGCAGAAGAGATAACAAGAGAAGAAAGAAATTACGATATAGAATACTATTTACCTTATCAAGAGATAGAAGAAATAAGCATAAACATTCCTCAGGGAATAAACATAGATACGACAATCAAAAGTGTAACAAAAGAAAATAAATGGATAAAATATTCCGTGGAAATTGAAGAAAAGAATAATATCCTATCCCTAAAAAGGGTCTTCACTCAAAAAGAAATATTAATTCCTGCTCAAGATTTTAAAGAATACAAAAAAGATATGGAAGAAATAATAAACTATGACAAAGGCATGCTTCTTATAAATATAAATTAACTTTCTGGTACTTTACACTGCTTAATAACAATTCTATAATATTTAACTTCTCTTAGCAGGATAAACTTACTCTCCAGAAACCTCAGAGGTTTTCCTTCAGGATCTTCTACTTCTTCATTTGCAATTATTACCCAGAACTTTTCACCCTGAGACAAATTAAACAATTTACTCTCTAATTGAGAAATACTTAGAGTCTCATAATTTATTTTTCCTCTATTATAGTATTCAAAAGGTCTCCACATATAAGGAGCAAAAATAAAGACTTTCTCGCTTGCCACATTCTCATGTATATATCTCACAGCTTCTCTCCATGGACGATTTAAATTAGCAAGATTGCTATAATAATAATTTAAAGACAGAAAATATACTCCAAGAATTCCAATAAGAAGAAGTAATATCAATGAATAATACTTAAATCTTCTGATACCTCTACTAAGAAGAATTAAGTATCCAGGTATGAATATAGAAATGTATCTCGCACTAAAGAAACTTTTCCCTAAGGAAAGAAATAGTAAAAGTAAAATAGGAACAAAAAGATACAAAATCAAGAGAAAAAGCTCCCTTTTCTTATCCCAAGGAGGCAACAATCCAATAATAGAAAGAAAAATGAATACAATTGCAATAAGAGCTTTATTCCTAAAAACTGATCTTCCAGCTCCAAGGTTTACTTCTAAAAAGGTATAGGCAAGACTAATCAAAGAAACTTTTTGGGCACCCTGATAAACTTCTGGAGTCCTGCTTTGAATAATCACATATAACCATGGAGAGATAAAAATCAAAATTATAAATTGAGCAATAACCCATCTCTTTAAAAGTTTTTTATTTTTAAAGCTTGTAGTAATAACATAGAGATTTTCAACAAGTACTACAAAAGCTGAGAAAATATGGGTATAAAGCATAAGGACGTTAGCGATAGTTATAAAGAAAAGATTCTTAGTTTTATCTATTCCTTTAACAAGATAATAGAGAGAAAAAAGTACAAGAAAAATCACCATAGGATACATTCTTGCTTCTTGAGCAAAATATATATGAAAAGGAGAAAGAGCAAAAAGGATACTAGAAATAAGCCCTGTAGCTTTATCAAAAAGCTTCGAAGCAAGTTTATATATCATAAAGATACACGAAATTCCAAAAAAGCTGAGATAGACCTAATAAGCAACCTCTGAACCCCCAAAAATCTTTATCCAAAAATGCATAACAATGAAATACAAAGGTGGATGAATACCTGTGAGGGCTCTATTCAAGATAATGTCTATCCATAACTCCAATTTTATAGAATCTCAAAAATCCCCCAAAAAGAGTAATCAAGTAAGCCCATACATCAGTTTTATAAATACTCTTTTTAATTTCCTCTAGGTACATGGCAAAAATTCCCCAAATAGCAGGCAAGGCAGTATTTAGAAGAAATATCAAAAAGGAAACATTAAACGCCACATTAGAAGGAATAGAAAATTTATTCAAAAGTAAGATAGCAGTGCCCTCTCTTAATCCAAGCCCTGCAATGGTCATAGGAACTAAATTTACAAGCATCACAAGAGGATATCCGTAAAGAAAAGCAAAGAAATTATCAATATCAAAAGCCTTACCTAAAAAATATCCCTCAAAAACAACAAGAAAATAAGCCACAAAAGTAATAAGAAGATTAACTATAAAGATTTTTCTCTCAATAGCCTTTAAACCATTAACAAGTTGAGGATAACTTCTTAAGATAGGAAACCTCTTTAAAGATTCAAGATATTCAGGCTTTATTAGAAGAAAGAAGATTACTATCAAAAAGAGAACATATAAAATACTCAGAAACAACCCTTTAAAATAATAAATCCCTGGTAAAGCAAGAAGCAATACTACATAAAGATCAAAAATTTTATCCCAAAGAGCAATACTTATACCTTCTAACTTTTTACTTACATTACTCACTCTACCAATCTCTCCAATCCTCCCAGTAGTAACAATCCCAAGAGTCATACCAATGAGATAGCTATCCACGGATTTAGAAAAACTTACATCCTCAAGAGATTTTTAGTAATAAATGCCACTTATAAATTTTCAAAATCGTAAAAGCCAAGCTTAACAAAAAAGTAGGAATAAAATAGATAAACTTAACTCCTTGTAAAATCTCTATCAAGGAAGGAAAGGAAACTCTTTTAAAGATTACTAAGAAAACAAGAAAAGTTAATCCTAACTTAATCAGATTTATAATCAAATTCCTCATTCCCCTCCTCATCAAATACCCTCCTAATTATCACTTTCTTAGAACCTACTTCAATTTCATGAAAATACTTATTCAAATCTCCTATCTCAAAATATCGAGAAGACGGTATGAAAATATAAGAGTTCTCCACCACACAAAATACTTTATTTATGTTTTCTGACGAAAGAATTAGATCTTCCATTTCAATTTTTTCATTTACTACTTTTATAGTCCTAAAAAATCTTATTCCTGAAGATTTTTGCTTCGTAATTAATATGCCTCTCAAGAATTTTTTCACCAGCTTGTTTATAAACTCAAATCTTCCCAGTAAAAGTTGAAAAACTCTTAAAGAAATGCCTTTAATAATGCTCATTTTGTAAAAAGAAATTAGCTTCATTTCTCTTGAAACCTTAAATCCACCATCCTTAATTATCTTTTCCTCAGAAGAATTTAACCAAGAAGAAGTATAGATTTTGTTTTTAGTTTTTAAAATAATCCCACTTATCTTTAAAAGAACTGCCATTTTTGAAATTAACCTTTAAGACTCCACCCTTTTTGAAATTTGAAACAAGATAAAAACTGCTATTAGAGAAAACCCATATTCCACTTTCCTCAAAATATTTGTCTACATGACCTCTTTCTTCAACCTCTAAATCCTCTCTAAAATATAAAGATGCTTGAAGATAAGTATAACCAATATAAGCAAGGTATCTATCATCTAAATTATATGGTCCTATGGTTTTTTTCTCAAAAAGGGCTCTTCTCAAATTGAAAGCTATATATCCAGCTTTCCTATTCCATGGAGCTATAAATTCTATTCCAGAAGGAATTATATATTTAGTATTTCTTGAGCCATATTCTGCACCAAAGCTCCCGTCAGGATGGGAAAAATAATATAAAAAATCTATAGCTTTAGTTAGCATTTCTTTTGCAAGATCCCAATTAGACTTTTCGTAAACCTTAGCAAGGTAGTCTATGGTAAGAGATAAATAACCTATATCAGGTCCTCCATACTCGGGAAACCATCCTTCTTCCTTCTGTAATTTAGAGAGATCATTTAGTCTTTTATAAGCCAAATCCCTATATTTACTCTCCGAGGTGAGCAAATAGCAATTATATATAGCAAGAATAGCACCTGCTTCTTGATTGCAAGCAGTATAGTCTACATTTTTAGAAAGAAAATCCACCGCCTTTTTAATACATCTTAAAGAATTGTCAAAATTTGCTATCTTTTCCTTTAAAAGAAGTAAAACCTCTGAAATAGCACAAGTAGAAAAAGCAGTTGCTACAAAACTACCCTCATAAGGATACCATTCATCAAAAGATCCATTTTTCCTCTGGATTTTGCACCAAAAATTAACTCCCCCGTTAATAAATTTCAAAATATCCTCTGAGTTATAATAAGGATTATTATCGTAATTCAAAAGATATAGCAAAGCCAAAGTCAAAGTCGCCTCTTGAAATCTGGCACAGGAAAAGTCAGAAATATTATAATGCCGATAGTTTCTATCAAAAGAACCAAAAGTAGGACTTATATAGGGTTCTTATCTAAAAGTCCAAGAAGCCTTGGAATCTCATCAATGATGACCTTAAAATATACATTACTCAAAACCAATCTCCTCTGAAATCAGATATTCCTTTTTTCTTCCATGAGTAACATTATTTATCATCTCTCCAAGAAGACCTATAGATAAAAATTGAACTCCTAAAATCATTAAAAGTACTCCAAAAAGAAGTAGCGGTCTATTTCCTATGAGAACACCAGTAGTATATTTGTATATGGTGAGTCCCAAGTTTATGAGAAACCCTAAAAAGAAAAATATTAATCCAACACCACCAAAAAAGTGCATAGGACACCTCAAAAATCTTTTAAGAAACACTACCGTAAATAGGTCTAAAAATCCCTTTATTAATCTTTCCCATCCATATTTTGACTTTCCATAAACCCTCGGATGATGTTCTACTACTACCTTACCAATTTTGAATTCTTTACTATGAGAAAGAGCAGGAATATATCTGTAAAGTTCCCCATATACCTCAAGATTTCTTATAACCTCATTTCTATAGGCTTTAAATCCACAATTAAAGTCATGAATATTTACACCTGTAAGCCAAGCAGTAATTTTATTAAATATCTTTGAAGGAAGTCTTTTACTCAAAGGATCTTTTCTATTTTTTTCCAGCCAGAAACCACATCATAACCATTGTTAATCAAGTCAATAAATTTGGGAATTTCTTTTGGATCATCCTGAAAATCAGCATCCATAGTTATAACAATATTTTCCCTTGCCTTTTCAAACCCACAAGAAAGAGCTGCAGCTTTTCCAAAGTTTTTTCTAAATTTCACAACCTTAACCCTTGAATCCCTCTGAGATAGCTTTTTCATAATATCAAAAGACTGATCAGTGCTTCCATCATCAATAAAAATAATTTCAAAAGTAAGATTTAACCCTTCTAATACTTCTGTGATTCTTTCATATAAGGCTTCTAAAGTAACTTCTTCGTCTTTGACTGGTATCACTAAAGAAACATCCAAACTCTTCATGATAATATTTTTATCAAACATATAAGTGACGGTAAATAACTTTTACTTGACAAAATTCACTTCAACCTCCTTAACTCCATTTATTTTTGATAACTTCTCAACAATC
Source organism: Dictyoglomus turgidum DSM 6724 (assembly GCF_000021645.1). Classification (NCBI taxonomy): domain Bacteria; kingdom Pseudomonadati; phylum Dictyoglomota; class Dictyoglomia; order Dictyoglomales; family Dictyoglomaceae; genus Dictyoglomus; species Dictyoglomus turgidum. Next base: position 732,587 of record NC_011661.1, on the reverse strand, counting down.
TCCTCTTTGATATGCTCCTTAAAAGGATCTTCCTCACCTAATAATAGCTCAATAATAACTTTTCCTTTCTCTGTAATTTTTAAAAAATTTAAAAGTTTCAAAGTTACTATATCTACAGCCAAGCTGGGATATAAAACATTGGATAAAACATTGACTACCTCTTCTTTACTCAGTTTTCCTTCAGTTTTTTCTCCCAAATAATTTCTAATTGCTGCTTTAAGACCATCTATTGCAAGAACTGAACAGTGTAATTTTACAGGAGGAAGCCCTCCTAAAGCATCTACCACATCCTTCCAAGTAAGTTTTAAAGCTTCTTCAATAGTTTTCCCCTTTACCATCTCCGTCATCATAGAACCTGTAGCTATATTTGAGGCACAACCAAAAGACTGAAACTTTATGTCAGTTATGACTTTTGTATTGGGATCAACCTTTATATAAACTACAATTTGATCCCCACAAGCAGGACTTCCTTCTATAGCATATCCATCAGGATCTTCTATGACTCCTACATTTCTGGGGTTTTTAAAATGTTCCAATACTATATCCGTATATCTCAACATTTTAATCCCTCTTTTTATTTTTCCGACTATTTTAGTATAATTTTTATAATACTTTTTTGTATCTTAGTCAATTCTTTATAAAAAAGGAGGTAAATTAAATGAAAAGAGAAGTATATTTAGACTATGCAGCTACAACTCCCTTAAGAAAAGAAGTATATGAAGCAATGAAACCATTCTTAAAGGAAAAATTCGGAAATCCATCCAGTATTCACCATTTTGGAAGAGAAACAAGAACTGCCATTGAGGAAGCAAGAGAAAAAATAGCAAAAGCCATAGGGGCAAAATCTGACGAAATAATTTTTACCAGCGGAGGAACAGAATCAAACAATATGGCTATCAAGGGGGTTGCTTTTGCTTTATCAACCAAAGGAAAACATATAATCACAAGTAAAGTTGAGCATCATGCAGTATTAGAACCATGCCATTTTCTTGAAAAATTAGGGTTTGAAATAACTTATCTTCCTGTCGACAGAGAGGGCTTTGTGGATCCAGATGATCTTAAAAAAGCTTTAAGAAAAGATACCATATTGATATCTATAATGCATGCCAATAACGAAATAGGAACTATTGAACCCATCCAAGAACTTTCAAAGATTGCTAAAGAATATGATATCTACTTTCATACCGATGCGGTACAGACCGTAGGACATATACCTGTAAATGTGGATGAATTAGGGGTGGACCTTCTTTCCATTTCTGCCCACAAATTTTATGGTCCCAAAGGAGTAGGAGCCTTATACATAAGAAAAGGCACAAAAATTCATCCATTAATTCATGGAGGATCACAAGAAAACAATAAGAGAGCTGGAACAGAAAACGTAGCAGGAATTATAGGTATGGGAAAAGCTATAGAGTTAGCAATTCTGGAAATGGATAAAGAGATAGAAAGATTAACAGAGCTTAGAGATTATTTCATAAGAGAGGTAGAAAAAAGGATTTCAGATGTTTATTTAAATGGTCCCAGATCAAATCGACTTCCTAATAATATAAACTTTAGTTTTGCTTATGTAGAGGGAGAATCTATTCTTCTTCATTTAGATTTAGAGGGGGTTGAGGTCTCTACAGGATCTGCATGCAGTTCCAGTTCCTTAGAGCCATCCCATGTTCTTTCTGCAATTAATGTACCTATTGAACTTGCCCATGGCTCCATAAGATTTACCCTCGGATTATATACCACCAAAGAGGATCTTAATTATACCCTTGATGTCTTGGAAAGAATCATAGAAAAATTAAGAACTATCTCCCCATATAAGCAAGAGTGGAAGATAAATAAGAAAAGTTAAGATTTTTATGATAAAATTTTTAAGAAAACCTATTTAAAGGAGGAAGCGTTGAAAAAGATAGGCATTATAGGAATAGGATACATAGGTCTGGTAATAGTGCTTGGTCTTGTTGATTTTGGAAACCAAGTAATATGTCTTGATATAGACGACGAAAAGATTGAGCAGTTGAGAAAAGGTATTTCTCCAATTAAAGAAAAGGACATAGATGAACTGTTAAGAAGAAATATAGAAAAAAATAGGATAAAATTCACTAAAGATATTCAAGAACTTATCTCAAATTCAGAAATAATTTTTATATGTGTAAATACTCCCCCAAAAGAAGATGGAAGTGTAGATTTATCTCAAGTAATATCGGTTTCTGAAAGCCTTGCCAAGAATTTAAAAGATAAAAAAATAATAGCTATTAAAAGCACTATTCCGATAGGAACCTTGGAAAAAATAAATCAGATATTTGAAAACTATGGAAAAAAGAAAAATCAAGACTTTGAGATAGCCTTTATCCCTGAATTTTTGAGAGAAGGAAATGCAGTATATGATTTTTATAATCCATCTCGGATAGTTATAGGAGCAGAAAACCCTGAAACCATAGAAGAGTTAAAAAAACTTTTCTCTCCTTTAAACGCACCCTTTATTATAACATCACCTAATGCAGCTATACTAATAAAATACGCATCTAATGCCTTTCTTGCCATGAGAATATCTTTCATAAATGAGATTGCAAATATCGCAGAAAGATTCGGAATTGATATACAGGAAGTGATAGAAGGAATGAAGTATGACAAAAGAATAGGCAAGGATTACTTACAGCCTGGAATTGGCTTTGGAGGACCATGCTTAGGAAAAGATCTCATGGGACTTATCAAAATGGCAGAAAAACAAGGTTATCAACCTAATTTACTTATAAGTATTCTTGAAAAGAATGAACATCAAATAAGACAAATTATTTATAAGATTAAGTCTTTCTTAGGAGAATTTTTGGACGGACAAATTATAAGAGTATTAGGACTCACGTTTAAACCTGATACAAATGATGTAAGAAATTCTTTAGCTTTAAGGATTACAAAAGTGCTTAAAAATGATGGGGCAAAAATCAAAGCCTCTGATCCCTTAGGAATGGAAGAGGCCAAAAAAGAAATTAATGATGTTGAATACTGTGATAATCCCTATGATGTAGCTCAAGATTCTAATTGTCTTGTTATCCTCACGGGATGGAAAGAATTTAAAGAATTGGATTTTTTAAAAATAAAGAGGGTGATGAAAGCTCCCATAATAATTGACGGTGTAAATCTACTTGATCCCCAAATTATTAAAAATATGGGATTTATATACAAAGGGGTGGGAAGGCAATAATGGAAGAGAGAATAAAAGCACGGCTTAGGAAGCATGATTTTACTTTAAAACTTGTAGAAGAATATTTGATTTCTGATATTAAAAAAGCAGCTGAGATAATCATAGAAAAATACAAAAAAGGTAAAAAAGTACTTATTTTTGGAAATGGCGGAAGTGCAGCTGATGCTCAGCATATAGTTGCGGAACTTGTAGGAAGGTTCTTAAAAGAAAGAAAGGGAATTCCTGCCATTGCTCTCACTACAAATTCCTCAAATATAACCTCCATTTCTAATGATTATAGTTTTGATGAAGTGTTTGAAAGACAAGTTGAGGCTCTATTAGAGGAAGAGGATGTAGTTATTGGGATAAGTACCTCAGGAAACTCTCCCAACGTAGTAAAAGCACTTAAAAAGGCAAAGGAGCTTAAAGGGGTAACTATAGCCCTTTCAGGAAGAGATGGGGGAGAAATGATTAAGTATGCTGACATATCTATTACTGTACCTTTTCATATGACCCCTCATGTCCAAGAAGCTCACATAACCATAGGACATATCCTATGTGATCTAATAGAGGAGAAACTATTTCCTTCCAAGAATCGTGCTATCTTTCTTGATAGAGATGGAACTATTAATGAAGATAAAGGATATGTTTATAAAACAGAGGACTTAGTAATTTTGCCCCATGTTATAGAAGGCTTAAAATTATTACAAAAAAGATTTCTTATCATCGTAGTAACTAATCAATCAGGGGTAGAGAGGGGATACTATACCATAGAGGATGTAGATAAATTTCACAGACATTTATACTACACTTTAGCAAAGGAGAAAGTATACATAGACGACTTTTATTACTGTCCCTATCTTGAGGGAGAGTGCAGAAAGCCAAATCCAGGAATGCTGATTCAAGCAGCAAAGGACTGGAATATAGATTTAGAAAAATCTTATATGATTGGAGATAAAATTACCGATGTAGAGGCAGGTAAAAAGGCTGGATGTAAAACTATAATTATAGGAAAAGAAAATTCTCTTGCAGATTTCTCGGCAAAAAATTTATTGGAGGCAGCCCAATGGATATTAGAGAAAGACTTATAAGAATAATTAATTCTTGGAAAGGGAAAAAAATTGCAGTAATTGGGGACATAATGATTGACGAATATATAATAGGGAAAATAGAAAGAATCTCTCCAGAAGCTCCTGTGCCTGTTCTTGAGATTGAAGAAGAAAAATATGTACTTGGGGGTGCAGGAAATGTGGCTAATAACATAAAAGCCCTTGGAGGAGAACCTTTGCTTTTTGGAGTAGTGGGAGAAGATATAGGAGCAGAAAAGATATTAAACCTCCTAAATCAAAGGGAAATAAAAAATTTTCTTGTGAAAGATAAAGAAAGACCTACTACTACTAAGACAAGACTCATTGCTCTGAGCCAGCAAGTAGTAAGAATGGATAAAGAAAAAAGAAATCCCATAAAAGAAGAGATAGAGATGCTTTTATTAGAAAAAATAAAGGAAAACATTGAAAAAATAGATATATTTCTCCTGTCAGATTATGCAAAAGGAGTACTAACTTATTCCTTTACTAAGAAAATTATTGAGCTTGCCAAAACCTATGGAAAAAAAATACTTGTAGATCCTAAAGGAAAAGACTTTACAAAATATAAAGGAGCAAGCTATATCACTCCTAATGAAAAAGAGGCAAAAATTGCTACAGATATGGAAGAAAATTTTGACATTATAATTTGTGCCCAAAAACTCTTGGAGTTAATAGAAGGAGAAGGTGTAATTATTACTCGAGGAGAAAAGGGCATGTTTCTTTACTTAAAAGATTCCTATTATTTTATCCCTGCCCTTAAAGCAGAGGTCAGAGACGTTACGGGAGCTGGAGATACTGTAATATCCGCCCTGACCTTGGCAATATCTTCTGATGCAAATCCTCTTGAAGCTGCTCTTATATCTAACTTTGCTGGTAGCGTAGTGGTAAGAAAATTAGGAACCAGCACCCTATCTCCCGAAGAAATCATTCAAGTAATTCCTCAAAAAATAAACATAGACAAAAATTATGTGGAGTTCTGAAAGGAAAATTAAAACAAAAGAAGAAATATGTAACATAGCTGAGAGGTTTAGAGAAGAAGGAAAGACTATTGTTTTTACTAACGGATGCTTTGAAATACTACACCCAGGTCACATTACGCTTCTTGAAAAAGCAAAAAGCTTTGGAGATATCTTAATAGTTGGTATCAACAGTGATGAATCGGTAAAAAAAATCAAAGGAGAAAAGAAGCTTATATTTGATGAGAAAAGTAGATTAAAAATAATATCTGCCTTAGAATGTGTTGACTATACAGTCCTTTTTAATGAGGAAACTCCTGAAAATATAATAAGTATCATAAAACCTCACATTCATGTAAAGGGAGGAGATTACAAAGAAGAAGATCTTCCTGAAGCAAAAATTGTAAAAAGTTATGGAGGCAAAATTATAATAGTTCCACTTATAGAAGGTTTTTCAACTACCCAGATAATAAATAAGATTTTAGCTCTTTACAAAGATCATTAATTTTTCCCATACCAAATCCACGGGTATTTTCATACAATCTAAAGATTCGCAAACCCTTTTTCTTTTATCCCAAAGACAAGGCTCACAAGGAAGATCAATCTTTGCCACTTGATAAATGGGATCTATAGGCAAGATCTCAGCAGGATTTGTAGGACCAAAAAGAGCCACAATAGGTTTTTTGAGAGCAACACCAAGATGAAGAGGAGCAGAGTCTAAACAAACCATGACTTTTGAATAATATATCCATCCTAAGAATTCCTCTAAGGACTTGGGAGAAACAAATTTGCCATCAGGAACTTTTTCCTTTAATTCCCTTATACTATCTTCTTCATCGGGTCCATAAATAATCACATAATCTATATTGTGCTCTTTTAATCTCTTTATTAACTCTACCCAATTTTCCTCAGACCATCTTCTATCTATACCCCTTTTAATACTCATCTTACTTACACCAGGATGCAAAAGCGTATATTCAAAAGGCTTCAATCCATATTCTATAATTCTCCTTTCGACCTCATCTTTTATACCTTCTGAAAGTTCTATTTCAGGATTAGCATAAGAAGCATCTTTAAAGATTGCCTCCACAAGCCTGAAATGAACCCTTGCCATATATTCATTTCTCTTTGAAGAAGCCTTATGAGTATACAAAAAGCTCAAAGGATTCTCTTTATATCCTGCCCTTATAGGTGCTCCTACAAGATACATAAAAATAGGTATAAAGAGGGACTTTCCCGTAGAAATTGAGATATCATAATTTTCTCTATGAAGTTTTGTTAAAAGATACACTGTATCTTTTAATGAAAAATTTTCCTTAGGATTAAATTCTATTACATCCATTTTCAAAAGATCATAAATTTTTCTACCTCTTCTCTCTGTAATTATAGTTATTTTAGGATTAAGCTTTTCTTTAAGAGCTTTTATCACAGGAAGAAAAAGTATTTGATCACCTAATCCTCCTAAGTTAAAAAGCAGTATTTTCGATTCCTTTTTATCTTTATATAAATTCACAAGTATACTAACAGAAAACCAAAAAATAATTTGAGGATAAGGTCTATACCAAATAGTGTCTACAAAACCATGGAAAATGGGAGCAACAACTGATGATAATGAAGTTATCCCAATTAACTTTTGTTCCATATCCCATGAATCATACCTTTTAATAAACCTACTAAAGAGATAATATAGCATCAGAAGAAATACTATAAGAGCAAATATTCCTCCTTCGATTCCTATTTCCATAAAAAGATTGTAAGATGCAAGAGCAGTAAATTTAGGCTCCATATAAAAGGCATAAACTCTCCTAAAAACATCATTTCCAAGCCCAATTCCTGTTAAGAAAAAGTCCTTAAATATCTTAAAAGATCTTTCCCATATAACTATCCTTGTAGCATTAGAGGAATGTCCCCAAAGGGTAAAAATTGAGAATATCCTTTTTTGAAGATAAGAAGATTTTAAGAAAATTCCCACTCCTAAGAATACTAAAGCTATAATGAAGGTTAATAAAATTTTCCTCTGTCTCCTATTTGCAAATCCCCAAATCATATGAATAACGAAATAAAAATACAAAATCAAAGAAACAAAGAAGCCAAAATAGGCTCCTCTTGAATAAGTCCAAATTATAGAAAGGAAAGAAAGTAAACTTGCAAGAAGAGGAATACTTTTGAATCTAAAAATAAAGATGGAAGAAAGGATAAAAGGAAAAATGCCAATTAAATATCCTCCAAGAAGATTTGGATTTTGAAGGGTCCCATAAACCCTTGTTACATTCTCACCAACAAACTCCACATCTTCCCAACCTGCAAGAGGGGGAACTTTTATTATCCACTGATAAAGACAATATAGGGACAATAAAAAGGTAGAAAAAAGTATAGCAAAAATAGCTCTTTTAACCTTCTCTTTATTTTTAAATACATCTCTGAAGACTAAGAATATTCCAAAATAAACACAGAATTTTAAATAACCCTTTATGGCAGGCATCAAATAGGGGGAAAAGAACGTAGCCACAAGATTTATCAACATGAATAAAATATAAAGCAAAGTAAAAGTATCAAGACTTTCAAAAAATTTTCTATCCTTAGCCAAAAAGGTATCAACAACCCATAAAATAAAAGCTATAAAAATTCCAACAGCAATCTTTCCTGAGGATAAAAAAGGAAGCAAAAAAAGGAAAATGTAAAGATAATATTCTAAAACCAGATGAAAGAAAGGAAAAAAGAAGGATGTAGAAATAATAGGCTCAAGCTTGGTTTTTATCTTATCTTCTAATAAATTTAGAACCTTAAATATTAAACTCTCTTTCCAAACCTGCATTAACCTATCCATAAATTAATACCTTAATGCAGAGATAACTCCATTTACATCAAGTTTATAGCTCTCAATACTAATAGGCATACCTACCTTTACCTTTACTCCAAGAACCACACCATCCTCAGTAATATACCCTTTTGAAGTAAAAGTTATAAGCATATCCACGTTAAAAGGATTGTTAACATCTTCTATGAAAGTATAAGTACCATTAAAATTAGGAATAAGCATTTTTTTCTCATAAATTTTTACATCTTTAACAGTAACCCAAGCAAAAGGTTGATTTTTAATTCTTATAAAGGCTTTATCACCTGGCTTTATAACCTCTTTATCATTAAGAGGCAAATTTCTCACTATCATATCTATTTCTATTTCTTTCTCAACCCCCTGAACCCTTGCAAGAGGAGTTTTACCCTCTCTTACTAAGAAAAAACCAAGAATTCCAAGTAGAATAACAAGAAACACTACAACATCAAAAACGTTTATTTTTAACCTCATACTTTTCTACCTCTCCTTCCTAAAATATATCCATTAAACAAGAAAAATTATATCACAAAAAATTTTCTCTTATATCTTTAAAGAAATTTTAATTTGTGATATAATTTAATTAACACGAGTTAGGTAAGGAGGTGAAAGAGAGGAAATAACATAAAAATCATATCTCTTTAAATTTTAAAATTAAAAATTAAAGGGGGTAAAGTTTTATGAAAAAAGTTTTAATTTTAGTGCTCTTACTAATGATGGTTTTCTCTCTTTCTAAAGCTGCTGTGCCCGGAAAAATCACCATATGGACTTCAGAAGCACAAGTAAAAGGACTAAGAGAGTTTGTAAAAAACTTTAGCACCAAATATGGCATTCCAGTAGAAGTTAGCGAAGTAAGTTTCAGTGACATAAAGCCAAAATTTATTACATCAGCTCCTACAGGAGAGGGGCCAGATATAATTGTTGGAGCCCACGATTGGATTGGAGAATTAGCAGTTAACGGATTACTCCTTCCTATCGATTTCCTACCCAAGAGTATCTTAGATCAATTTACACCTGTCACTCTACAAGCTATGTCCTATGGTGGAAAACTATATGGTATCCCCTACTCTATGGAAGCAGTAGCCTTAATATACAACAAAAACTTAGTTCCTAACCCTCCAACCACCTATGAGTCATTAGTAAGAACAGCTAAGAATCTTACAAAAGGAGGAATCTATGGATTCCTCTATGATTACAACAATTTCTACTTCAGCTTTCCATTCTTTTCTGCTTTAGGTGGTTATGTATTCAAAGAAACACCTAATGGGCTCGATCCATTAGATATCGGGCTTGCCAATGAAGGAGCCATAAAAGGAGTAGAAAAACTTGTGAATTTATTTAAAGAAGGTATCTTAAAACAAGGTGTAGATTACCAAACCACTACAAGTTTGTTCTCAGAAGGAAAATTGGGTATGATGATAAATGGTCCATGGGAGATTGATAATATTAAAAAGGCAAATATTAACTATGGTGTTGCCAAACTTCCCAAGATAGATGGAAAACCCATGAGACCTTTTGTAGGAGTACAAGGCTTTATGATAAACTCAAGATCACCCAATATTGCTATTTTAAAAACCTTTGCCCTTGAAGTTCTCGCCACAAAAGAATTAGAACTTAAATTATTCGAGACTGATCCCAGAATCCTTGCAAGAAAAGACGCATATAAAGTGGTTTCTTCAAATCCTGATATAAAAGCCTTTGGAGCCAGCGCAGCTGACGGGATTCCTATGCCGAATATTCCTGAAATGGGTCCTGTATGGAGCTATATGGGAGATACTCTAACTTTGATCACATCTGGGAAGAAAGCTCCTGATGTAGCTCTTAAGGAAGCTGTAGCACAAATTAAGGATGCTATCTTAAAGGCAAGAAAGTAAAAAATTAGGGGGAGAGAGCAGAAACTCTCTCCCCCTTTGAAAAAGGAGGGAATGTATGAACCTTCTTATGCCTTTTCTTCCCATAATATATGCTGGAATTATAGTAGCAATTGGAACATTTTTCAGCTATATTCTAAGCATAATTGCAGGCTTTGTTTGGGGTTTAATTTTCTTTCTCGTAGTATTTTTATTTGCTCTCTTAATTGTTCATCCTAAAAGCTATCCCTGGAGATACATAGTACCATCTTTCTTACTCATGTTTATGTTCATGATTTATCCTATAATATATACAATCCAGATCGCTTTTACAAACTATGGAACAGGTCATATTCTTACAAAAACCCAAGTAATAGAACAGTTGGAAAAGGAAACTTTCTTGCCAGAAAATACTCAGAACTTTGAGTATGAGATCTATAAGGCAAAAACTGGGGAAATATTACTCCTTTTTCGAGATAAAAGCAAAAATATCTACAAGATTGAAGATAAAAAACTTATCAAAATAGGAGAAGGAGATTTTCCTAAGGAGTATTCTAACTACAAAATTGTTCCTCAAACTCAAAAATATGGAGAAATCTCAAAACTACAAAATATCAAAATAGAACTTGAGAATGATACCTTTTTACAAATGTCAGACTTAAACACATTTTCCATTTATAGACAAAGATATAAGTATATATCAACAGAAGATGTTTTAATAGACAATCTCACAGGAGAAAAACTAATTCCTAAGAATGGATTTTTTGTAAGACCTAATGGGCAAGAAATTTTGCCAGGTTTTGTCACAAATGTGGGGATAGAGAATTTTATAAGACTTTTTAAGGATGAAAGGGTTTCAAAACCATTTTTAAGAGTTTTTATCTGGAACGTATTATGGGCAACTTTGACTACCTTTATTAACTTTGCCTTTGGACTCTTTTTAGCCCTACTTATGAATGACAAAAACTTAGAATTTAAAGGTATATATCGTACCCTTCTCATAGTACCATGGGCTATTCCTTCTTTTATTTCTTTACTTATTTGGGTTGGTCTTTTGAATACAGAGGTAGGAGTAGTAAACAGAATACTTCTTTCTATTTTTGGGGTAAAAATACCATGGTTTTTGGAGACTAAGTGGGCAAGACTTGCTCTCTTTGTAGTTAACCTTTGGTTAGGATATCCTTATGCTATGACCGTATGTCTTGGATCTCTTCAAAGTATTCCTGAAGAGTTATATGAAGCTGCAAAAGTAGATGGAGCAAGTTATTTCCAACAACTTAAAACCATAACCCTACCCTTATTACTTACTGCCATTGGACCACTTATTGTTGGTACTTTTGCCTTCAATTTTAATAATTTTAATGTGATATATCTTCTTACAGGTGGAAAACCCCCTATGGCTGATATATCATCGGTAGCAGGTACAACTGATATCTTAATCTCCTATACTTATAAACTTGCCTTTGAAGGAGGAAGAGGGCAAGATTACGGACTTGCAGCCACCATATCCATAATTGTATTTCTAATTGTCGCATTGTTAAGTCTTCTAAACTTCTGGATCTCTGGAATGTTTAAACAAGAGGTGAGATATGAATGAAAAAAAATAATTTTTTAAACCATATTCCTAAACACTTACTCATATGGATCATCTTAGTGTTTACCTTTTTTCCAGTAGCATGGACTGTATCAGCCTCATTAAGAGCTGGTGGTGGGCTTGTAGGTCAAAAACTAATTCCTGAGGTTTTAACCTTAGAGCACTATTCAAATCTAAAAGCTATAGGATTTTTTAATTGGATTAAAAATTCCCTAATAGTATCCTTAACTACTGCCATTCTTACAGTTTTTTTTGTATCTCTTGCAGCATATGCATTCTCAAGATTTAACTTTTGGGGTAAAAAATACTCCCTTCTTACTCTTCTTATCTTACAAATGTTCCCAGCAGTAATGGGAATGGTAGCAGTATATCTATTACTCTTTCATATTGGTAAATACATTCCTTTTTTAGGGTTGAATACTCTATCAGGATTAATAATGGTTTATCTTGGAGGAGGCGTACCCTATAACATATGGCTTATGAAGGGATTTTTTGACAGCATTCCTGACTCCTTAGAAGAGTCTGCTTTAATTGATGGAGCCACAAGATTCCAAGCCTACTATAAAATAATACTTCCCCTTGCTACTCCTGTTTTAGCGGTAGTAGCAATAAATTCCTTTATAGGAACATATTCTGACTTTCTATTAGCAAGTATTATTTTAAAGGATCCATCAAAATATACCTTTGCAGTTGGCTTAAGAAACTTTATATCAGGGATGTATGATGTAAGATGGGGAGATTTTGCTGCAGCCTCCATTGTTGGAGCCTTACCCATTGTGATATTATTTTTATCCCTTCAAAATCTTATAGTCTCAGGTTTAACCCGTGGTGCTGTTAAAGAGTAAGGTAGGGAGATCCTACCTTACTCTTTAAAATATGCTATAATTAAACAAAAAAATTAAGAGGGTAAGGTATGAGAAAAGGAGTAATTCTTATAATAATATGGCTTTTATTCTTTAGCCTCTCTTTTGGAGAAACCACACCTCTTATAATTCAAGGAAAGGAAGTAAAAGGAGAAAATCTTGACGGTCTTATAGTATACATTCTTAAAGTTCAAAAAATAGAAGAACTTCCCTTATACTTGGATTTCAAATATCTCCCAGAAGGAATCTTCTATATGGTTAATTTATTTATATGGAATAAAACCGAAAAGGAGATATTACTTACCCACAATAATTTTAGTTTAATCGACGATGATGGAAGAAAAAATCCTGTAAGCACCTTTGCCTCCGTATATTATGCCTTAAGGGACTATAATGTCTTTTTTAAGAAATATATAAAACCTGGAGAGTTAATGGAAGGATATTTAATCTTTGAAATTAATAAATCAAATACTCCTTATAAATTAAACATTGTAGATATTCCTGAAAAAGGAAAAAGCTATACTGTCTCCCTCAATCTTTAGGGTTAAAAACTTTGAAAAAGCCCTTTTAAGAATTAGTATTCTTCCTATATCCTCGTAGGGAGTAAGAAGATTCCTTAAAGAATTATCAACTAAAAAACTAAACCCATCAAATAAGTAGGAATTCTTAATAATTTCAAAAAAAGAGTAAAAGCTCTCTTTTTCTAACTTAATAATTCCACTATGATATTTCATAGCCAGCTCAAGATCTTTTATCTCCTTACCACAAAAGGAACAAAGAAATCTATAATCTTTTAAAATTACCTTACTACTTTCTTTACCACAAAAGAAGCATCTAAAATTATCCTCGGATATTAAATTATAAAAAGAAGGCTTTTCCTTCTTAATCCTTTTTCCAAAAGATCTTCTGATAAACCACAGATCATCCTTGGAATAATTTTTTAAGAAGGATTCCAAGGCTTTATTAGACATATTCCCCTTGATTAAACTTTCTGGAATTTCATATCTTTCCTGCAAATTTTTTAATATGCTCTCCCTGTAAGATTTTGCAATTAAAGATGCCAATTTAGCTTCTAAAAATTTATCTTCCGACTCTGTGACAATAATAGTTTCAAAATTGTTTTCTCCCTTTATAATCTCCAAAAACCTTTGCAATCCCTCTCCTACTCCATAATCGTCAATTACGATTCTTACTTCTTTTCTATAAGGTAAATCAGTAATTAACTGCTTTATGAGTTTCATATAAGACAAGTCCAAGAGCTGGTTAATATTAAAACGATCAATTTCTCGAGGCTGAATAATATCAATAATATAATAAAACCCATCGGATATAAGATCCTCAAGTACCTTTAGTATCCTTGTCCAGTACTCAAAACCATGAGATTTTTTTGTATCAGGAGTTTTTAACTCGGAGGGTATCTGGGAGATAACGTCTTTTCTTATAAGAACTCCACAAGTTATAATTGGTCCAAATACTTCTCCCTTACCTACTTCGTCAAATCCTAAAACATAGTCTTTATTCAAATCATAGCTCTTACTAACAAGTTTATCTATTTCATCCCAAATATTTATGACCTTGGCTGAAGGAGTACTATACAACTTACCAGAAGTATAATATATAAAAGTGCTACCTCCTAATTTTATTCTCCATAATTCATAAGAATTTTTAATAGATTCCTCCACACCTCCCATTTTTATCAAATAACTTTTTATTTTCTCACTTTCATTAATATCTAACTTCCAACTTCTCCCATACAATTTTAATCTTCCTCAATCACAGGAATTCTTCTTATTTCAGGATCTGTAAAGATATCATATTCATCTGAATTTCGGGTAGAAAATTCTGAAACAATAGCGCCTTCATCTCCTGCTTGAAACCAATGGGGAATGTTAGGGTAAAGAGTATATTGCTCCCCCGGATTCAGTTCTATCTCATGCCAAACAGTAAAATACTTTTTCTTTTCTTCGGGAACAGTAGCTTTAGGATTCTCCGCAGGCTCGCCAGGAACATAAAGATAAACTTTTCCCCATCTACATCTAAAGGTTTCTTCCTTACCAAGATCTCCGCCGAAAGGAGGATGCCTATGTTCTGGACAAGTTTGTCTTGGAAATAGAATAAGTTCTTTAGCACAAACCCTCTCTGTACTCACATAGGTCAGAATTTGTAGGCCAAATACATCAATTTTCCCAAGTCCAAAATCAGCTACTTCAATTCTATTCTTCTCCTCATCAGTAATAACAATATGAGCCCTCTCTAGAAACTCAATAGCCCTCTTCTTTGCCCTTTCATATTCCGACCTCTTCATTTTCAAACCCTCCCCTATTCACTTTTTAAACAATCTCCTATAGAGAGAAATAAACTCTTTATCTAAATCCCTTGAGCTTTCCATCCTATTATACCTCACATATATATAAATCTCTCTTATTCTTCTTAAAACTTCAGAATCAAAAAGCTGAAAAGTCTTCTTATAGACATCTTGAGTAGTATCTGAAGGTTTTAGATCTACCCCAAGATTTTTACTCCTCATAAGATATTTCCTATAATACTCCCTCACTATCCCTAAATTTCTCCCTTCAAGAAACCTTCTTATTGCATTCCATGGGTTTATCTGAGAAAATAAAAATTCTCTCTCCTCTATATAATTCTCACCTTTTGTTTGAGAAGAAAATACCCTTCTTATTACCCACAAAATTATTAATATTATTAATCCTGTAACTAAAATATAAAAAGAAATCACAAGCAAGATATCAATTATTTCTGAATGAGACTCTCTCCTATCCCAAAGAAGTCTTAATAGTCTACTCAAATTAGGATCCATTCTAAAATCTCGAGTATTCAAACTTCCAATAAGTCCTCTTTTGGCCATAAAATTCAAAACTAAATAAAAGATCCAAGAAAGAATATAACCTATTACTATAAAAATTACTGCTATAATTGTGGTGAATAGAAAATAAACTATTGAAAAGATATTGCTAGTTATGAAAAATATTTTATCTCTAACCCCAGGAATACTCAAAAGAGCCGACAAAGAAATTACTCCAAAAGCATATCTTAGATTTAAAGAAACTAATTTCTTATCCTCAATCTTATGCTCCATATATCTTAAAGTTCTGAGAAGAAAAACACTAACCACAAAGTACACTAAAAGGGAGGGTAAAACTGTAAGCTCAAAATTCGTAAACCTACTTGTAGAAAGATATCTCATAAAAAACGAGATTATAAAAATAATAATAGCTATAGGACTGGTTTTTCTATAATGATCTACCGCAAGACCATAGCTTACTGACTTTTGAGTTAAAAGCAGATATGTAGATATTAAGGAAATGAGTAGAATTAATATCTTTTCATATGTTCCCAAAGGTAAGAAGATAATTGAGATATAAGGAATTAATACAAAAAATCTTAATTTTTCCGAAAGAAAATTCTTTAATATATGGGCCATAAAAGAAAGAAAAATAAGAAGGGGAAAGAAATAAAAAGGAACAACTGGATTATACATTATAATAACCGCCGCCATAATTAGAGAAAATATAAAAGATATTCTGGTTATTAAATCAAGATATAGAAGCCACATTTTTCTCCCTTCTCAAGGAATATTTCAGTATCTTTGGCGAAAGAAAGCTAAGATTGTCATCATAATACGTTATTAATATCACTTTCGTTAAATCAGTATCAAGAGCAGAGATATATGGAATATATTCCCTTAAAAGATAGGGCGTAATTATTACATAGGTAGAGATCATGAAGTTATTATTCCTCATAAAAGCCTTTATCACTTCCTCAAAAGGAACATTAACATTATAAGAAAGCCTCCCTAAATATTCCAAGAAAAGTTGAAGATGAGCATCGCCCATACCTGGATAGACTGTATTCTCATCTCTTGAAAATCCATAGATTAAAGAGTTAGTAGTAAAACCAAAAGGAATCTTTCTTTCATGAAATATCTCCCCTACACTTCTCGCTACCGATATACATTCCTCAATACTTTTCTCATCCATTTTGATCCAGTAAGGTTTAGAGCATTCCACATTTAAAAATATCATGGCATTGTTCTCATAGGTAAAATCAAAATTTTTTACGAGAATCTTGTTATGTTTTAAAGAAAGAGGCCAATGAATGGTTTTGGCTGGCTCCCTTCCTGTATAATCCTTAACTCCGATAATCATGGTAGGATCTTCTATAATCCATCTCTTTACTGAAGTATCCCCATTAAAATTTCCATAGGGGATCAAATCTTTCTCAAGATCTTTTCTTTTAGGAAGAACTACTAAGTCTTGAACAAGAGAAATGGACTTAGTTTTTAAATTCAATCCTAAAAAATCTCCTCCACAAAGCTCTACATTTCCAAACACGTATCTTCCTCTTTTAGTACAAGTAGCAAGGTATTTTCTTTTTATTCTCTGATAAGGTAGAAGAAAAAAAGTCATAGTATGATATAAAAAGTCCTTTGTTCTCACCTTATTTACTTGAAATTTATACTCAATGACTGAGGGTAGTTCTTGAATAACCTGAAGAAACGTAACAGGTATAAGTTTTCTATTTTCAACCACTACTTCAATATATATATCTTCTGCTATTTCAGCAACTCTCTTCGAAAAATTTCTATTGAAGTATACCTTGTCAAGGATATATCTTTTTGATAATTCGTTTAACAAAATACCAATTAATATTAAAAAAAGTAAGAGATATACCATTTAAAATTCCTCTTAAAATTCCTCTAATGGGACTTTAACATTGTCAACAATAATATTGATATTCTCATATATATCCTTAGTTCTGGATGCACCCATAGAGATTATCCTATGATTCAGTATAAAAGGAGCAAGGTACTTTATATCTTCAGGTATTACGTAATCTCTACCATTAAAGAGAGCATAAACTTGACTTGCCTTAAAAAGGGCAATACTCCCTCTAGGACTTACTCCTAGAAGAATAGTATCGGAATTTCGAGTATACTCTACTATGTCAAGAAGGTAATTCAGTACTTCTCTCGAGATTTTTACATTACTAAAATTATTTCTTAAATACTCTATTTCATCAAAATTTACTACACTTTCCACATCTTCAAGCATGTCCCTCTTTTTATTTCTATTTATAATTTCTATTTCCTCTTCTCTCGTGGGGTATCCAATCTTTATTCTCATAAAAAATCTATCCAGTTCTGCTTCAGGAAGAGGAAAAGTTCCGTAAGTTTCTACAGGATTTTGAGTTGCAAGCACCATGAAAGGATCAGGAAGCTTCCAAGTAACTCCATCTACAGTAACTTGCTTTTCTTCCATTGCTTCTAATAAACTACTTTGAGTCCTTGGAGTTGCCCTATTTATTTCATCAGCAAGAATAACATTAGCAAACAATGGTCCAGGCCTAAATTCAAATTCCCCTTTTTTCTGATTATAAAAATTAATCCCTGTAAGATCTGAAGGGAGAAGGTCTGGAGTAAACTGAATTCTCTTAAAACTTCCTCCAATAGTTTTAGCAAAAGCTTTTACCATAAGAGTCTTCCCAAGTCCAGGCACATCTTCTAATAAAACGTGTCCTCCACATATAAAAGATATTGCTATAAGCTCAATTATCTTTTCCTTCCCTACTATGGCCTTTGAAACGTTTTTCACCACTTTTTCCTTAAACTCTACATATCTATCAACATCCATGAAAGATCCTCATAAACAACTTTTTGTTTTTTATTTTATCACTTTCCTAACTAATTTTTTATCCCTTTTCAAGTAAGGCAATATTCTCCACATGGAAAGTTTGAGGAAACATATCTACAGGCTGAATATTCACCAAATTATAACCAGCATCCACAAGAATATTCACATCCCTTGCTAAGGTTGAAGGATAACAAGAGATGTATATAATCTGCTTAACCTTAGCACGGATTATAGCCTCAAGAAGATTTTGATCACATCCCTTTCTTGGTGGATCCAACACTATAGCATCAGGAATCTTCCCATCCTCGATTAATCTAGGTATTACCTCTTCAGATCTTCCCCAAATAAACTCCACATTTTTAACCTTATTTATTCTCGCATTCTTCCAAGCATCTTCAATAGCTGATCTTTCTACTTCTATCCCATACACTTTTTCAGCTTTTTTAGAGAGAAAAAGAGAAATAGTTCCAATTCCACAATAAGCGTCAAAAACCAATTTACTATTAGGGGATAAATACTCTAAAGCCTTGTTATAAAGTTTTTCCGTTTGAATAGAATTTATCTGAAAAAAGGAAACAGGAGATATCTCAAATATAAATTCTCCAATTTTATCTCTTATTACCTCCTCTCCCCATATAAGTCTACTCTCTTCCCCAAAGATCTCATTTGTCCTTTTAGGATTGATATTTATATAAAAAGACTTTAAATTCTTAAGTCTATATCTATAAAATCTTGCAATCTTTTTGGCATTATCAATCATCCCTTTGGAAACAAGAACCACCATAAGATCATCAAAGGCAAAAGATCTTCTTACCACTACAAACCTCAAAAGTCCTGTGTGTTGAAGCTCATTATAAACTTCTATATGAAATTTTTTTATAGCTTCTTTTGTGGTTTCTATAACTTTATCCGCATCTTCATGTTGCACTATACAACCACTTATATCTACGATGTGATGAGTATTGGGCTTATAAAATCCTAAAACTACCTTTCCTCTTCTTTTTCCTACAGGAATTTTTGCCTTGTTTCTATATCTGTAAGGGTTTTCCATACCTATTACAGGACTTATCTCCTTTTCAATCTTTCCAATTCTTTTAAAAGCATCTTCTACAATCATTCTTTTTAATTCTAATTGATAACCATAATTAACATGCATTAAATGACATCCTCCACATTGATAAAATACATTACAAGCAGGTTCACATCTTTGAGGATCCTTTGTTATAAACTCCACAATTTTTCCAACAGCATAATCCCTTTTTGCTGTATGAATTTTGATTTTAACAACCTCTCCAGGAAGAGCATAATCTACAAACACTACAAAACTATTTATATAAGCAATCCCCTGTCCTTGAGAATTTATTTTCTCAATCTTTACTTGATATTCTTCTCCGACTTTAACCATATACCTTTATTCTATACCAAGCTCCTCTTTTACTTTTCTATAGGCTAATTTAGCAAGCCCCCCTGCCACATGAGTTTTTATCTCTTTCTTCTTTAACTCATCTTCAAGGACATCAAGAACTATATCAGGATCTGCTTTAAGAATATTCCTTACTGTTTGCTTTGTCAGTCCAAGAAACTCGGCTATCTCTGCTTCTGTCTTCATATACCTATCCCTCAATATTACTGCATAACAAGCCTCAATAAGGCTTGGAACCCAAGTAAGGTTTCTATAGAGAATTAATTTCCTTGGTCCACCCAGAATATCAAGAGTCTTTAAAAAGGTCTTCATAGCAAGACTATCGAGCTCATCTTCTTTTATAGGGATCTCATCACCACTAAGTATTGGCATCAGCCTTCACCCCCTTAGAAAGTTCCTTCAAAGATTGACCAATTCTCACTAAACCATTCCTGTCAATCTCAAGAAGATAGGTATCAGTACTATGTCCACACATCCTACAACCATCTATTCTAAAAAGTCTGACCAACTCTCCCATAGGTCTTTTATACATCCTCTCCATATACTGACTACTAATTAAAACCTTTGAAAGGACCATAGTTCCATCCACTATGTGAGATATGGCAAAACCTCCCGCTGCTTCGGCTGAAAATTCTTCTTGGCTAGATCTTTTTTGAGAAATAAATATAGCTGTTTGATACCATTTCTTCATAAAATTAAAAAGTTGCCGTACAATAATCCTTGCCATCATTTCCTTAGCCTCATAAAGTCCAGTTATAGAATCTATTACCGTATATTTTATCTTATACTTTTTTATGGCATGGGCAAGGGTTGCAAGAAGAGTGGGCACATCTTCCCTAAGTTTGGAGTAAGAAGCTGCATCAATAAACACAATATTCTCATCAATTACACTTTCTTCTACACCCATTGCAGCAGCTCTTGACTTCATAGATGTAGCCACAAAATGAGCTGGAGACTCTACTGTAATAAAGGCCACCGCATTTCCTAAAGAAGCTTGTTTTATTGCAAATTGCTCTCCCATAAGACTCTTACCTGTATCAGAAATTCCCGTCAGGTTGAATACGCTATACTGAGGAATTCCTCCTAAAGGTACAACTCTTGTTTTTCCTTTTTCAATTTTTGTTGTAAAAAAAAGATTATCAAGTCCTTCTATTCCAGTAGGAATACCTCTTATTTCTACAGCCCTATCACCTATGTCTTTCAAAGATAAAATTGCATCTTCTACTACCTCATACTGAGTCTGCTGATAACTTCTTTCCTCTTTTTCCATGCTCTCATCTCCCCTTTTTAAAGAGAAATTTATTAAAGTATATCAAAAATTTTAAATTAAAATATAAAACTTAAAGCCCCGGGAAGGGGGACCCGGGGCTCTGGGTTAGAAGGAGAGGCTGAGGTTATAGTGAGGAGAGGGAGAGAGAACTAAAAGAATCTATTACTTCCTTTATCAATTTCGCTGACTTATAAAGCTCTCTTTCTTCCTCTTCTGATAATTTCACTTGTAAAACCTTTTTCACCCCATTTCTTCCGACTATAGAGGGTAAACTTAAAGGTATATCTTTAAACCCAAAAATCTCCGGATGAACTATGGAGACAGGAAGAATCCTATTTTCATCTCGGGCTATTGCCTCTACTATATTTACAAGGGCAAGTCCTATAGCATAGTAAGTTGCACCTTTATATTCAATTATTTTATAAGCAGAATTCCTTACCTCCTTTATTATCGCCTCTTTCACATTATCCTCAAAACATCTCTTACCACAAACAGGACAGAATTCCGAAAGAGAAATGCCACCAATATGAG
The DNA here is from genome assembly GCF_000021645.1 of Dictyoglomus turgidum DSM 6724. NCBI lineage: Bacteria > Pseudomonadati > Dictyoglomota > Dictyoglomia > Dictyoglomales > Dictyoglomaceae > Dictyoglomus > Dictyoglomus turgidum. The sequence goes on along the minus strand of NC_011661.1, from coordinate 711,356 downwards.
TCAAACTCCAGGCTAAAACCGCAGTATCTCCATGTTCTCCTATTACATAAGCATTTACAGATCTGGGATCTACATCACAATGTCTTGAAAGAAGATAAGCAAACCTTGAGCTATCAAGAACAGTTCCCGAACCTATCACTTTATTCCTGGAGAAACCAGAGAACTTATAAGTAAAGTAAGTTAAAACGTCTACAGGATTGGTCACGATCAAGAATATTCCATTAAAACCACTCTGAACTATTTCTGGAATAAGACTCCTGTAAATATTGATATTCCTATCTAAAAGCTGCAACCTTGTTTCTCCTGGTTTTTGTTTAGCTCCAGCGGTGATAACTACCATGTCTGAATCCTTAGCTTCCTTCAAATCTCCTGCTCTTATTTCTACAGGCTTTGTAAAGTATATTCCATGAGCTAAATCTAAAGCCTCCCCTATCGCTCTTTTTTCATCTATATCATAAAGTACAATTTCTTCTATTAGACCTTTATGAATAAGGCTATAAGCGAAGGATGTTCCAACAGCACCTGCACCTACGATTAATACTTTTTTCATTTAAATCACCTACCCTTTTAGTATGAATTCTAAATATAATTAAATCAATACTATTCCAAAAAGTCAATTAAAGAAATATTAAGAAATTAAAAATCTCAACAAACCAAGGTTATTGAAAAATCCCATATAAAAGTGCTATATTCATAGATAAAAATTTATAATTTTAAAGAAGGTGAAGGAGTATGGATTTATTTGATAAGATAAAGAAAGTAGAATATTTACAAGAAGCAAGGATAGCCATTGACCAAGGGATTTATCCCTTTTTCTTACCGCTTGAAGAGACTGAAGGAACAGAAGTGGTTATAAATGGTAGAAGATTGATAATGCTTGGTTCTAACAACTACCTTGGCTTAACCACCCACCCCAAAGTGAAAGAGGCAGCAATAAAGGCAATAAAAGAATATGGTACTAGTTGTACCGGTTCCCGATTTATGAACGGTACATTAAAGCTTCATAAAAAATTAGAAGAAAAACTTGCGGAGTTTTTACACAAAGAAGCAGCTCTTGTTTTTTCAACAGGGTATCAGACAAATCTTGGCACTATTTCTGCCTTAATTGGCAAAGGGGATATCGCTATAACTGATAAAGAAGATCATGCATCCATAATTGATGGATGCCGACTTTCTCAGGGAGAGATGAAAAGATTTAAACATAATGACATGGAAGATTTGGAAAAAGTTCTTGCTTCCTGCTCTGATAATGCAGGAAAATTAGTCATTGTAGATGGGGTATTTTCTATGGCTGGAGATATAGCACCCCTTCCTGAAATTGTAAAGTTATGTGAAAAATATGGGGCAAGACTAATGGTAGATGATGCTCATTCCATTGGAGTGCTGGGAGATCACGGAAGAGGAACTGCAAATCACTTTGGACTTGAGGACAAAGTAGACATAATTATGGGAACTTTTAGTAAATCTTTTGCAAGCCTTGGTGGATTCATAGCGGGAGATGAAGATGTAATATTCTACATACAACATACTGCAAGATCCTTTATATTTTCTGCAAGTATGTCACCAGCAAATACTGCAGCAGCCCTCGCAGCTTTAGAAGTCATGCAAGAAGAACCTGAAAGAATTGACCATCTCTGGAAGATAGCAAATAGGATGAGAGAGGGCTTAAAATCCCTTGGTTTTGATATTGGAAACAGTTGTACTCCAATTATTCCTATATACATTAGGGACCGTTGGAAGACAATCTACATGTGGAAGGAACTTTTTGATCTTGGAGTCTATTGCAATCCTGTACTTCCTCCTGGTGTTCCTCCTAATCAATCCCTACTTAGAACCAGCTATATGGCGACTCACACTGAAGAACAAATAGACAGAGCCTTAGAAATTTTTGAAAAGGCAGGGAAGAAAGTTGGAATCATATAGTAAAATAAAACTCATTAATCGAGCCATAACAGAATTTATTGAACTCTTAGCCTCTCAAGAACCCGCCCCAGGAGGGGGAGCTGCATCTTCTTTGGTAGGCGCTATTGGGGTTGCTCTTTCTTCAATGGTGGCAAATCTCACCGTGGGGAAGGAAAAGTTTAAAGATAAAGAGGAATTAATGAATGAAATAATAGAAGAAAACAAGAAAATTCAAAAAGAACTTTTAGAATTAATAGAAAAAGATGCCGAAGCCTTTTCCAAGGTAGCAAAAGCTCTAAAAATGCCTAAAGGTACAGAAGAAGAAAAAAATAAAAGAAAAGAAGCATTAGAAACTGCACTAAAAGAAGCAGCCCTTGTTCCCCTTGAGATCATAAGAAAAAGTATAAATGCACTAAGACTCCTTGAAAAATCCCTTGGAAACTCTAATCCCAATGCAGTAAGTGATATAGGAGTTGGAGCAGTATGTCTTAAAGCTGCTCTTCAAGGAGCTTGGCTTAACGTAAAGATTAACTTAGCAAGTATAAGAGATAAAGATTTTGTGAAAAATATACAAAAAGAAGCAGAATCCCTTTTGAAAGACGGGATTCTGCTTTCTGACAAAATTTATGAGGAAGTAGAAAGTATATTACAAATAACTTAAAACACAAAAGCCGATTTTATCAAACCATATTTTCCTCGGAAAAAGTTCATCTCTATTGCCTTTTTATATTCCTCAAGCTTGAAAGTATGGGTCAAGAGCGGGGAAAGATCAAGACCTTCTTCCATTAACTGTAAAGCTATGCCATATCCTCTTTTCCTCTCACCCCTAAAAATTTCTCCACTACTACTATTGGTACCTGCTACTCTTAATTCTTTAAACCAAACAAAAGTCCAATCTACCCTCTTGGTAACCCCTGCAAGCCCCACAAGAACAGTTGTTCCTCCCTGCTTTGTAAACCTCAAAGCATCATCTATAGAGTCATCGCTTCCCACACACTCAAAGACTACATCTGCTCCACCCACCATTACAGGCTTTCCAAGAAGAGGTTTTAAAAGCTTAGCAGAGGTTAATTCAGCCACTTTTTTATAAAGTTCCCATTTATTCAAACCTTTTGTATATACCACTTCATCTGCCCCATAATGTTTTGCAAACTCTCCTTGAAACTTATATCTTGCAAGAACAATAATTCTTGTCTTACTCCCCAACGCCCTTAAAGCACTAACTACATTTATGCCTATACTTCCAGATCCAACCACAATCACTGTATCGCTATCCTTTGGGAAGTTTCTCATTACAGGATGTAAAGCTGAACAAAAAGCATCCACAAGAATAGCATTCTCATTAGAAACTTTATCAGGCACCTTAAAGAGCTGAAATTGATTAGCTACATAGTATTCTCCCCAACTTCCGCCTGTATCCCTACAAGATCCAATCATAAGACCAGGAGAAACTATACCTTCATTAAAATTCATACATTGGGAAAATTCAAAATTTTGACATTTCTCACATGGAGGATATATTTCTCTGGCATTACAAGACAAAGTAGGATCTGCTATAACCCTATCTCCTACCTCAAATCCCTCAACTTCATCTCCTTTTTCTACTATAATTCCTAAATTTTCATGTCCTATAACAAAAGGAAAAGAAGCAAAAGGAGAGGTAGAAGGACTATCATGTAATCTAATAAGACCTATGTCACTGCCACAAATTCCTCCCATCAAAGTTTTTATCTTTACCCATTTACCGCTGGGAAGTTTTGGCTCAGGATATTCTCCATATCTTATACAGGAAAAAATATTGTAATAAAAAGAATGATGCACTTTTCCTAAAGCTTTACTTATTAAATATCTCGGTATACTTTCCTCAAACCACACTGCCTTCATATTTTTAGTCCTCCTAAAAATTCATAATGTAGCTCTATAAAGCTCATCAAAATATTCCTGAATATCCTCATTATTTAAAAGTCTCTTCCCTATAGCACTTCCCACAATTACTCCATCAACTAAGCCTTTTAAAGCAGCTATTTGAGAACTATTACTTAAACCAAAACCCCAAACAAGAGGTTTATCAGTTTCTTTTTTAATCCTACTTATAAAAGACACTCCCTCTTCAGGAAGTTTGTCTCTTTCTCCTGTCACTCCTTTGACAGAGATACAATAAAGAAAACTTGGAGCCATTTTTAAAATCTTTTTCATCCTTTCATCCCTTGTGGTAGGAGAAATAAAAAGAATAAGATCAAGGTTATATTTATTAAATAGAGGAATTAAAGTTTCTGCCTCTTCCATAGGAAGATCAGGTATAACTAATCCTTTAATCTCCGTATCCTTGAATCTTTTCAGATTCTCTTCAAGCTTATTCTGAATTAAATTAAAATAAAGTAGAAGAATAACATCAATATTTCTCGAAACTCCCGACCTCACAAGCCAATCAAGAGTACTATTTAAATTTACTCCCCTTACCATCGCCCTGTAATTTATCTCCTGTAAAACGGGACCATCAGCCACTGGATCCGAAAAAGGAACCCCAAGCTCAAGTATATCAATCTTATCCTTGTTCTTCAATAAAAAAACCTCCAAAAAATCAAAACTGGGAAATCCTGAAACAAAAAAGGGAATAAAAAATAGAGATTTACTTTTATTTTTGAATTTTTCTAATAAATTGCTCATTCTTTCTCCCCCATGTAATTTATTATTATTCCTAAATCCTTGTCTCCTCTTCCCGAAAGGTTGATTATTATAATAGGTTCTTCTTCAGGAAAATCTTTTCTATGCTCTATTACATATCCTATGGCATGAGCACTCTCAAGAGCAGGAATAATTCCCTCCAACTCCGAAAGAGTCAAAAAACCCTTCAATGCCACATCATCAGTAGCTATATCGTATTTTACTCTTCCAATCTGAGCAAGGAAACTATGTTCAGGACCCACCCCAGGATAATCCAAACCAGCAGATATGGAATGAGTAGGAGAAACATTCCCATTTTCGTCTTGTATAAGATACATCTTAGCCCCGTGAAGAACCCCTACTTTTCCAAAATTTATGCTTGCAGAATGTAAGCCAGATCCTAACCCCTTTCCTCCTCCCTCAACTCCTATTATCTTTACATCTTCCTCAAGAAAAGGATAAAAAAGTCCTATAGAATTGCTTCCTCCTCCTACGGAGGCTATCAAATAATCAGGAAGTCTTCCTTCTATCTCTAATATCTGATTCTTGGCTTCTTCGCCTATTATTTTTTGAAAATCCCTTACAATAATGGGATAAGGATGAGGACCAACTACTGATCCCAAAAGATAATAACTATCTTCAGGATGTGCTACCCAATCCCTCAATGCCTCATTTATTGCTTCTTTTAAAGTCCTTGAACCAACCTTTACAGGAACTACTTCTGCACCTAAGAGTTTCATCCTTAGGACATTAATCTTTTGTCTTTCACAATCTTCCTCTCCCATATAAACTGTGCACTGAAAACCAAAAAGTGCAGCTACAGTAGCAGTAGCAACACCATGTTGTCCTGCACCCGTCTCTGCGATTAGTCTCCTTTTTCCCATGTATTTAGCAAGTAGTGCTTGTCCTACAGCATTGTTTATTTTGTGAGCTCCTGTATGGCATAAGTCTTCTCTCTTTAGGTATATCTTTGCATTTAGCCTTTCTGAGAGATTTTTTGCAAAATAGAGAGGAGTTGGTCTTCCCACATAGGTTTTAAGATAATAACCTAATTCCTTTTTGAATTCTTCATCATCTTTGTATTTATTATAAGCTTCTTCTAACTGAAGTAATGGTTCCATTAAAGTCTCAGGAACAAACCTTCCTCCAAATTCTCCAAAGTATCCTCTCTCATCGGGAAGATTTTTAAAGTCTATTTTTCTCATAATCTCTCACCTTTCTCATAAAATTTGATATCTTAATAAGATCTTTTTTGCCTTTTTCTATTTCAACACCACTGGAAAGATCCAAACCAAACGGATCAAGCTCTAAAGCCATATCTACATTACTCTCATTTATACCTCCTGCTATAATCACCTTCTTATCCACGTAATTTTTTACCTTTCTTATAAATTCTTCAAAACTCATATCTGATTTCTTGCTTTTATCTAGCAAAATATAAGCCAATTTGGAAAATTTTTCTATATTCTCTTCTAAGTCAACTTCTTCATCTATATTTAGAGCCCTAATCAAGAAATATTCTTTAAACTTTTCTAAAAAAGAAAGATCCTCATTCCCATGAAATTGAATCCCATCAAGAGGAAGAATTTCCAAAACCTCTTTTATTTCTTCTTCAGAATTTCCTGCAAATACCCCTATTTTCATTATATTAATTCTCTTAAGATGGGGGGACATTTTTTTAAGCTGTTCCATGGATATAAATCTGGGAGACCATGGAACAAAAACTAAACCTATGGCATTCACCTTCTCCATTTCGCAATGCAAAGCACTTATTATATCTGTTATTCCACAGATTTTAATCCACATCCCTCAAAAAGTTCCTCTATTTTCTTTTGAGGATCTTGTGAGATCACAATGCTTTCTCCAACAAGAATACCTTTTACTCCATGCTCATAAAGAATCTTTACTTCTTCTCCATCTTTTATACCACTGGCGCTTATCACAAAAGTATCTGCTGGTATATGAGGCAATAACCTTAAGGTGTTATTAATATCTACTTTAAAACTTGTAAGATCTCGATTGTTTATCATAATAATTCTTGGTTTTAAATCAATTACTTTTTCTAAATCTTCTTCATTGTAAACCTCTATTATGGGTTCCATATCAAGCCTCAAGCAAAGATTGTACAAAGCCTTAATATCACTCTGAGAAAGTATCCTTGCTATGAGTAAGATTGCATCAGCACCAAGGAGTCTTCCTTCGTAAATTTGCTCAGGTATAAGAATAAAATCCTTTTGTAACAAAGGTTTCTGAGTAATCTTCCTTACCAAAGATAGATTATTCATACTTGCAGAAAAAGACTCAGCAGTAAGGACCGATATAGCAGATATTTCCTTAGCGCCATCGTATATCCTTGCCATCTCAGAAACGGTTAGAGAAAGAAGTTTTCCCTTCACAGGAGAAGCAGGTTTTATTTCTCCTATTATATTGAATCTATCCTTGCTTAAAACTTTATAAAAATAGTCCTTTTCCTTTTCAGGAAAGCTATTAGGTATTTTATATATTTTATTGAAAATTACTTTTTTCTTCTCCTCTACAAGTTTATCCAAAATATTCATGCGGTCTTCCCCCTCAAGGTTTCAATATATTCATATACTTTTCCTTTCATGATATGATCCTTTACCATATCAAAGCCCTCTTTTACCTCTTTTACTTTTCCTAAAACCCAAAGGGCAAAAGCGCTATTTACTGCCACAATGTCAATATGAGCCTCTTTTGCTCTACCCTTAAAAATGTTCTCTAATATCTTGGCATTTTCCTGAGCATCTCCACCATTAAAATCTTCTCTTTGATATCTCTTTACTCCAATATCCTCAGGAGAAAATTCAAAATAATCTATTTTACTATTTTTTAAATAGGCAAAAACAGTTTTTCCAGACAAAGAGATCTCATCAATTCCATCATCTTTACCGTGATAGAATAAAATATTATCTTTTTTCAAGATTAAAGACGCTTCTGCCATTCTATGCATAACTTTTTCTGAGTAAACCCCAAGAATTTGTCCAGATAAATTAGCAGGATTTAACATAGGACCTGCCATGTTAAATATGGTTCCAATACCAAGTTCTCTTCTCACCTTTACCGCTTTACCTACCACAGGATGAAAATAGGGTGCAAAGATTATGCCTATTCCTTTATCATCTATGTCCTTTGCAATTTCTTCAGGATTATCGCTACATTTGAAGCCCAAAGCCTCAATCACATCAATGCTACCCGCTTTACTTGACATAGCTCTATTACCGTGCTTTGCTACTTTAATTCCTAAGCTTGCAAGAGTAAAAGCTACAGCAGTGGAGATGTTAAAAGTATTTGATTTATCTCCTCCTGTACCACAGACATCTATAGCTGGAGTCTTATTAGGTACTTTTTTTGCCTTTTCATGGAGTACATCCACAAAACCAGCTATCTCCTCTGGATTTTCTCCTTTTAACCTTAAACCGAGAAGAATAGCTCCAAGCTGTGCCTCTGTAATCTCTTCCCTATCAATACTAAGTACTATTTCTCTTGCCTCTTCAAAATTTAAATGCTTTCCTTCAGATATCTTTTTCAAAAATTCTTTAACCATATATGACACCCCCTATTTTTAGGAAATTTTTAATTATTCTTTTTCCAAAAGTTGTAAATATAGATTCAGGATGAAACTGCAATCCATACACTGGTTTATCCTCATATTGAATCCCCATGATAAGTTTGTCTTGGGTCCAGGCTATAACTTTTAAAGAAGAGCTCAAAGAATCTATGTCCACTACAAGAGAATGATATCTTGTTGCTTCAAAAGGATTATTTATACCCTCAAAGATAGGATTTTGAGAGTGATAAATATAAGAAACTTTCCCATGCACAGGAACAGGTGCCCTTACAATCTTGGTTCCAAAAGCCGCAGCGATAGCCTGATGTCCAAGGCAGATTCCAAGAATTGGCAATTTATTCTTAAATTCTTTTACTACTGGAATACTTACTCCAGCATTTTCGGGAATAGAAGGTCCTGGAGAGATGATAATTGCCTGAGGATTTAATTTATAAATATCTTCAATAGTTATTTTATCATTTCGATATACCTTTACCTTACAAAACTCAGCTACATACTGATAGAGATTGTAAGTAAAAGAGTCGTAATTATCTATTAAAAGCACCATATTAAATATCCCCCACAATCTTTATGGCTTCAAAAAGAGCCTTAGCTTTATTTATACATTCCTTATATTCTCTTTCTGGAATAGAATCATAAACAATACCAGCTCCTGTCTGGATAAATAGATCTTTCCCTTTTAAGAGATATGTCCTTATAGTTATGCAAGTGTCTAAATTACCATTTAGAGAAAAATAACCAACTCCTCCTGCATAAGGACCTCTACGATATTTCTCGAGTTCTTCTATTATCTCCATAGCTCGAACCTTTGGAGCTCCAGATACTGTGCCTGCAGGAAAGGAAGCTCTTAGAACCTCGAGAGGGTGAATGCCTTCTCTAACATCACAAGTAACAGTGCTTACTAAATGCATTACATGAGAGTACTTTTCTACATGCATCAGATTTTCACACCTTACAGTACCAATCTTTGCAACCCTTCCAAGATCATTTCTTGCAAGATCAAGAAGCATAGTATGTTCAGCCTTTTCCTTTTCATCCCTAAGAAGTTCTTTTTCAAGAGATATATCTTCTTCCTCGTCCTTCCCCCTTCTTCTTGTACCAGCAATAGGTCTTATCTCTGCTTTCCCTTCTTCAACTTTTACAAGAGCTTCAGGAGAAGAACCAATTAAATATCTATCCTTAAACTTTAAGAAGAACATATAAGGAGAAGGATTTACAAACCTCAAAGCCCTATAAAGAAGGTAAGGGTCTCCCTCATATCTCGTGTAAAATCTTTGGGAATATACCACCTGAAATATCTCTCCTGCTTTTATGTATTCTATAGCTTTTTTAACATTCTCCTCGTATTCATCCTTTGAAGTTAAATTTTCTATTTGTGCATTAATGTTTGCTTTACAAAGATTTCCTACTGGTTTCTTTAAAACTTCCTTAATCTCTGAGATTTTTTCTTCTATTCTATCTTTTACCTCAAAATTACCTATTTCCTCTTCGGGTATAAGAAAAATCACGCTTATTCTCCTTTTAAGATGATCAAAAACCACTAAAAAATCTACCACCTGAAATTCTGCCAAGGGAAATCCAATAGGATCATGGGTTAAATTAGGGAGCTTTTCCCACTGCCTAACCAAATCATAACCAAAATAACCTACCAATCCTCCAACAAATCTTGGTAAAATTTTCCCATTTTTAACATTAACCACAGGGAATCTTTCAGAAAGATATGTCAAAATGTCAAAATTTACATCATTATTAAAGGTTAAAACTTCTTTGGGCCTCCAGCTTATGAAAGAATACCTACCAACTCTCTCCCCACCCTCTGCACTTTCTAAAAGAAATAAAAAGTCTTCATCCCTTACTTTAAAAAGCAAACTAGACGGAGTTTCAAAATCTCCTGGAAAATCATAAATTATCGGTACATAGTTTTTTGTTGATAAAATCTTCTCCACAATTGGGACCACCTCCCTAAAAGAGTTTTAAAAACCTTCCAAATAAAAAACCCTCTCGCCCTTTTAAAAGGGCGAGAGGGTTTACTCTCGCGGTGCCACCTTTCTTGGGCTACATTGCCCATCTCGTTCTCGGGTACGGGAGTACCACATCGCCTCCGATACCCTTCGCCTTGATAACGGTGGCTACTCCGGCATAGCTTACTCAGGAAGAACATTATCTTCCCTTTCAGTATGCAGCTCCCAGGCCCATTCACTCCCTGCGCAGATAGCCGGCTTCCACCTTACCCGGCCTCTCTGGATCCCGCTTGGGAGCTACTCCTCCTGTTCTCAGCCTTTAAAACAAAACTTTCTTAAATTGTGTCATAAATTATAATACAAAAATAAAAAATTTTCAAATCATAGGTTTTCAAAAATTTACTTTCTTTCAATTATACCTGCACAAAGAACATGATTATCTAAATAGCAGACAAGGATTTGCCCTGGAGTAATAGCCCACTGAGGGTCATCAAATATAAATAAAACTTCTTTTTCTGAAACAATCTTCAATACTCCAGGAGAAGGTTTCATATTATACCTTATCATAGCATAGGCCCTCAATTCTCTTTTCTCTGGAAAATATGAAGGATAATTTACATTAACAGCATAAACTTCTTTTCCAAATACTTTCTCTCTATCTGTTACGGTAACATTCCCCGTGTTAGGATCAATATCTCTCACATAAACTGGCACTCCTAAAGCAACCCTTAAACCCCTTCTTTGACCTATAGTAAAAGAGAAAACTCCACTATGATAACCCACTTCTTTTCCATCTTCCGTAATAATTTTTCCTGGCTTATCTTCAAGATATTTACTCAAAAATCTCTTATAATCCTTATCAGGCAAAAAGCAAATATCCTGACTTTCCTTTTTATTAGCCACAAAAATCCCAAGCTCATCAGCTATTTTTCTTACTTCTTCCTTTGTTAGCTCCCCTAAAGGGAAAAGAGTCTTTTTAATTTGTTCCTGAGTTAACATCCCAAGAAAATAAGACTGATCCTTTTTTAGGTCTTTAGCCCTCATAAGGAGATATGTTTTCCTTTCCTCATCCCAGACCTTTCTTACATAGTGACCTGTTGAAAGAAAATCTGCCCCAAGTTCCTTAGCCTTTTCAAGAAGAAGTCCGAATTTTATTAATTTATTACAGAAGACACACGGATTTGGAGTATAACCATGCTTATAAGATTCCACAAAATATTTTATTATCTTTTCCTCAAATTCATTCTTTAGATCTACAAAAAAATGAGGTATATTAAGATATTCTGCAACTTTTTTTGCATCTTTAATAGAAGAAGAATAAGCAATGTTCATAGTTAAACCAATAACTTCATACCCTTCTTTTTTAAGAAGGTATGCAGTTATGGAGCTATCCACACCGCCACTCATTCCTACTGCTACTTTAATAGACATTTTATACCTTTTAAGTATGGATTTTTTATAAATTATAAGATTTTTTCATTGAAAAGTCAAACTTAACAAATAAACATAAGTTAAATACTATAATTTAAATTATATCTTTATTTTTCCTTGACAAAATTTTTCTTTCGTTATATTTTTAATTTAAAAATTTTATTTATGGGGAGAAGAAAATATGAAGATAGGAAGACCTCAATTAATTGATGAAGTTAATAAAGGACAAATTTTGAAATTATTGAGAGAAGAAGGCCCTATATCCCGTGCAGAAATTGCAAGAAGATTAGGATTAAGTCGTCCCACTGTCTCTACCCATATAAAAGAGTTATTAAAAGAAGGATTAGTTATTGAAGTAGGAAAAGGAAAAGGTTCTAAAGGAAGAAAAGGGATTCTTTTAAAGTATAATGCAAGACATGGATATTTTCTTGCAGGAGACATAGAAGGATCTATCATGCGCTTTGCCTTGTCAGATCTGTGTGGAGAGATTTTATATGAAAAGGTGTTATCTCTTAATGATTTACGGCAAAAAAATATGATGAAACCAGAAAACTTTATTGACATAATAAAGCAATTTCTAAAAGAAAACAGTGTTGAAGAGAAGAATATAAGAGTAATTGCCTTAGGAATTGCTGGTATTATAGAAGAGGGAAAACTAATCTTCGCACCAAACCTACCTGAGTGGAATCATGCTCCTCTTCAGAATTTAATAAAAGAAGCTTTTCCAGAAACTCAGGTAATTTTAGAGAATGATGTGAATACGGCTGTAATGGGTGAAATGTGGAAAGGAGCAGGAAAAGGTCTTAAAAATATAGTATATTTAAGCCTAAGTACAGGAATAGGTGCGGGAATTGTCATAGATGGTAAACTTTATGAAGGAAGTAATAAGTTTGCTGGTGAAATCTCATATATGGTAGTGGATAGTCACCATGAAAACTTTCCTGGCGTAGAATATACTCCCTTAGGTGCCTTAGAATGGGTTGCTTCGGGAGCAAGAATCATTGAAAAAGCAAAATCCTTCGACTCCAAATATACTCTTTTGGAAATAATCTTCGATGATTACAACAAGGTTGAAGAAATAAAAGTATTAATTGATAGGATCGGGGAATACCTTGGAAAGGCTATAGTAAACATGGTAAGTGTACTTGATCCTGAAGTCATAATAGTAGGTGGAATAGTAGGAAAATTCCTAAATATTTTAATGCGGAAGATAAAGCCAACTATAGAATATTATTTGCCTGTTCCTGTAAAAATCATACCTTCAGCTCTCTATCCAAAAACAGTAGTCTATGGAGCCATATATAGAGCCTTAGAGTTATATCATACTAAGCCTGTGATTATCTAATATCTCTATCAGTATAGAGTTTTGTCTATACTTAGAAATTAAAGACTCAATGGAATCTGCATATCCAATAGCAGGCTTATATACGGTTATATTGCTCACATAAAAGACTCCACTTTTATGCTCATGTCCACATATAACTTTGCCTACATTATTTGCAACAATGACATCTCCAAATTTTTTGCTCCCAAGATAAGCCGAAAAGAAATTCTTAATAGGCAAGATTTCTTCAAAAGGAATAAAATGGGTTATAACAATTTTTTCTATACTTTTTTCCACTTTTAAAAGACTATTTTGAAACTCCTCATATATTAACTCGCAAATCTCCTCATTTCTAAGTACTTTTTCATGGTTATAAAAATTCACAAGCTTCCAATAGGTCTCTCTCCATCTAATACCCTTATACTCTCCCCTTTCAAAGTCCCTTTTACTATAATAACTATCCCCAAGAGAATAATCATACCAACCCATAGTCCCTATTATAGCTAAATTACTAAATTCTAAGGGTTTAAAGGGCAAATATATAAAATCATACCCTTTACAAAGCTCAGGAAGAATTTTGTAATACTTTTGATCGCTGGTAATTTCACCTTCCCTCCAGATATCATGATTTCCTGGAACGAAGATCTTTAATCCTGAAAATTTTCTAAATACCTCTAAAAATAATTCTACTTCCCACAACTTAGCAGAGATATCTCCAGCAAAGACAAAAACATCAACATCTTTACTTGTTAGTTCCTTTAAAAAATCTTTTAGCAATTCCCTCTCTTCAAAAATCTTAAGCCCTCTCCGAATTCTTAGATAATCAATATGAAGATCAGAAATTGCAAAGATCTTCATTTAATAATTCTCAAAAACCTAAAGAGAATCAATATATACCAAACTATGGGCTTTATAAAAGAATAAATATAAGAGTTTTGGACAATCATTTTCTGATATTCTAAAGGAATAAAGTTCAAAATAACCCCATAAATTATTATAAGAATAATACCTCCAACAGCCACTTTTAAAAAGAATCCAGGAAGAGTTAGAAGAAGATATGCAAGAATAAAAGTTAATATAAAACTTGATATATTAGAAGAGAGATTTATGGGAAGTCTTATATACTCCCCATAAATAGGCATAAGCACTGAGGATAAAGAAAAAGCAATTATTAAAGAAACAATTAAGGCAAGCCTGTTAAAAAATAATTCTTTTATTCCCTTTAAAGCAAGCCCTAAAATAGTAACCGTACATATAATATCAAATACCATTTTATCACTCCTTAAAAGTTATCATTACCCTCAAAGCATCCCCAGAAAGCCCCATCTTTATTCCTTCTTCTATCTTCTCTATAGGAAACTCATGAGAAACAACTCTTTTCACATTTATCTTCCCCTCTTCAATAAGGGAGAGAGCCTTTGAATTGGTAAAAGGATTAACAAAAGAGCCCATAATAGTTAACTCTTTAAAGTATATGTCATAGGTAGAAATGCTAATTAAATCCTCAGGAGAGGATACTCCAAATATTAAAACTTTTCCTCCCCTTCTTACATTTTCCAAGGTAAGTCTCACAGTCTCCCCTTTTCCTACCGCCTCAATTCCCACATCTACCCCTCTCCCTTTATTATTCTCTTTAATAATCTCTACCACATTCTCCTCAGGGCTTATAATCACATCAGCCCCAAGCTCTTTTGCAATCTCTCTTTTCCATTCTACCTTTTCCACCAAAAAGACCTTAGAAGCCCCAGAAAGTTTTGCAAGTTGCAGTAATATCAATCCAAGGGCGCCTCCTCCTACAATAAGCACTACATCCCCCGATTTAATATTTAATCTCTCAATTCCATGAAGAGCACATGCCACAGGTTCCATCATTGCTCCTTCTACAGGGGAGATTTTGCTAGAAAAAACATAAAGCTGTTTATAAGGCACTATGCAGTATTCTGCAAAACCTCCATCTATATCTACACCTAAAGCAATAAGATTCTCACAAAGATTTACTTCTCCCCTCTTACAAAAATAACAATAGCCACAAGTTATATTAGGGTCAACAGCTACCAGATCTCCTACCTTTATCCCTTTAGTTTCTTTACCTACTTCAACCACTCTTCCTGAGAATTCGTGTCCCCTTATTATTCCATCTTTGCCATATGCCTTTCCTGAAAACACATGAAGATCAGTGCCACATATGCCCGAAGCAAGAACTTTAATAATAACTTCATCACCTTTTTCAATGATAGGATTAGGTAAATTCTCTAAGGATATTCTTCTATTCTTCCATACTGCTGCAATCATACTAACATACCCCGCTAAAAAATAAATTAATCGATTATATTTTACAATTTAAACATGATATAGTAAAATTTAAAATTGTAAAAAACATTTACTTTATAGTATTTCCACTGATATAAAATCAGCAAGAAATTATCACAAAATTAAGGAGGGATAAGAATGAAGTACAGGAAAATGGGAAAGCTTGACGTAACCGTTTCAGTACTTGGGTTTGGTGCAATGAGACTCCCCACACTAGGAACAGAATCTCAAATTGATGAACCAAAAGCTATAGAGATGATAAGATACGCCATTGATCACGGAGTAAATTATGTAGATACAGCCTATGGATATCATGGAGGGCAGAGTGAGATATTAGTTGGAAAAGCATTAAAGAATGGTTATAGAGAAAAAACCTACCTTGCCACAAAACTTCCTGTATGGTTTGTAAACAAGAAGGAAGATATGGATAGATTATTAAATGAGCAGCTTAAGAAACTCGATACTGATCACATAGATTTTTATCTCCTTCATGCTTTGAACAAAGATAGCTGGCAAAAAATATATAACCTCGGAGCCATTGAATGGGGAGAAAAAATGAAAGAAAAGGGGTTCATAAGATATTTTGGTTTTTCTTTCCATGATGACCTTGAAACCTTTAAGAAAATAATCGATACTCATGATTGGGATTTCTGCCAAATTCAATATAATTACATGGACATAGACTACCAAGCAGGAAAAGAAGGATTAGAATATGCAGGTAAAAAAGGGATAGGAGTCATAGTAATGGAACCTCTAAGAGGCGGAAGGCTTGCTAGACCACCTAAGGATGTGATGGAACTCATAGAAAAATATCCTACAAAAAGATCTCCTGTAGAGTGGGCATTACTTTGGGTATGGAACCACAAAGAAGTTTCGCTTGCTCTTTCCGGAATGAGCACCTTAGACCAAGTCAAAGAAAACTTAGAAATCGCAGATAAAGCAGAAGTAAATATCTTTTCTAAAGAGGATCTTGAATTTATAGAAAAAGTTAGACTTGCCTTCTTAGGAAGAAGGGCTATAGATTGTACTCAATGCAGATATTGTATGCCTTGTCCATATGGGGTAGATATACCAAGGAATTTCTATATTTACAATGAAGGTGTAAGATATGATGATTGGGGCGCCCCAAGATGGGAATATAATAATGCTATGAAACCTGAAGAGAGAGCTGAAAATTGTAAGAAGTGTGGAGAATGTGAGACTAAATGTCCTCAGGGTCTTGCCATAAGAGATCTCTTAGAAATGGTTCATAATACATTATCTTATTAAAATTTAGGAGGGGAACTCTTATGTTCCCCTCCTACTCATTAAATGCTGAAGGACAGATATCCTTTAATATACATTCATCACATTTTGGATTCTTTGCCTTACATACGTTTCTTCCATGATGGATCAAAAGATAGGAAAAATTTGCCCACTCATCTTTTGGGACAATCTTCATTAATTCCTGTTCTAACTTGTCCCTATTTTTTTCCTTCCCTAAATTAAGCCTCTTAGAAAGCCTGTTTACATGGGTATCTATCACAATACCTTCATTCTTTCCATAACCCGCGGAAAGCACTACATTAGCGGTTTTTCTCGCAACTCCAGGAAGCTTTAAAAGTTCCTCCATAGTATCTGGAACTTTACCATTGTATTTTTCTACAATTATTTGAGCACAGGCTCTAATATTTTTAGCCTTCGTTTTATAATAGTTTACCGACCTTATATCTTGTTCTAACTCTTCTAAAGAAACTTTTAAATAATCCTCTGGACTTCTATATTTTTTAAAAAGCTTTTCTGTAACCATATTCACCCTTTCATCGGTGGTTTGTGCTGAAAGTATTGTAGCTACAAGAAGTTCCCATGGATTAGAAAATTTTAGAGCAATTTTAGGTTCATAAATAGTTCTCAACCTTTTGAGTATCTCTATTACTTGCTCCCTTTTATCCATATTATCTCCCACCTCCATAATCAAACTACTAAAGTTTAGCATAAACATGTATAATCAAAATATAACTTTAAAAGAAAGGAGGCTTCAGGGTGGAAGTCAAAGAGATATTAAAGAATCTATCAAATTTGGATGGACCCTCAGGATACGAGTTTCCAGTGATTAAGTATATTAAAGATGTGGCAGAAAAAATTGCCCCTGTAAAAACCCTCATAGATAATCATGGAAATCTTATTGTGAGGAAAAAGGGTGATGGAAGAAAAATAGCCTTATTTGCTCACACCGACGAAATTGCTTTTGTGATAACAAAAAAGGAATTTGGAAATTATTTTCGTATCCACACCTTTGGAGGAGTAGATCCTAAGGTTGTAATCTCTCAAAGGCTAAGAATTCACACTAAAGAAGGCATTTCGTACGGTATAGTAGGCATGTTAGAACCCCATCTACAGAATGAGGAAATAAGACAAAAAAACATTACTTTCGATGACCTCTTTATAGATGTGCTCGACAAAAGTGATAGTGTCCAAATAGGTGATCTTGCTACTTTTGACTCAGAAGCTTTTGATTTGAATGAAAGATATATCGCAGGAAAAGCCTTAGATAACCGAGCAAGCTGTGCCACTCTCCTTTATACATTGGAACTACTAAATCAATTTATAGTCAATGCTGATATTTATTTCGTTTTTTCAGTGAGAGAAGAAGATGGTGTGTCTGGCGCCGTCAATGCTGCATATAAAATAAATCCTGATCTTGCTATAGTTTTAGACGTGACTCACGGAGACATCCTAAGACCATCATATCCTAAAATTGAGACAGGAAAAGGTCCTGTATTAGATATAGGCCCTATGGTGAATTATGAGTATTTCGATAAAATTAAAAATCTTGCCGAAAAACTTTCAGTAAATTATCAGATAGAACCTAATGGTGATCATAGCCATACCGATACCGATAGAATACAAATAACGAGAGAAGGCATTCCTACTTTACTTATTTCTATCCCCCTAAGATATATGCATACCCCATATGAAGTAGTAAACATAAGAGATATGGAGGAAACCGCAAGACTTCTGAGCTTTTTCCTTGCAAGAGGAGGTGAATAAAATTGTTTTTAAAAGAACTTTCAGATATACCTGGGGTTTCTGGGTTTGAGGGAAAAGTAAGAGAATTTATTAAAGAAAAGATAAAAGATAAAGTAGATTATATAGAGACAGACAAATTAGGAAACCTTATAGCTCTTAAAAAAGGTAAAGTAAATAAAAAACTTATGATTACCGCCCACATGGATGAAGTAGGGTTTATTGTAAGTAATATTGAAGAAGATGGAAAGATAAGCATAATACCTTTAGGGACCATTGATCCAAGAGTAGTCTTAGGGAAAAAGGTAGTAATAGGAGAAAAACAGATATTGGGAGTTATAGGTTCAAAACCTGTACACCTTATGGAGGGATACGAAAAAGTATCCTTTGAGAATATAAAAGTAGATATTGGAGCCACAAAAAAACAAGAGGCTGAATCAAAAGTAAAAATTGGTGATTTTGTAAGTTTTGCGCCAAACGCCATGGTACACGAAGAATGGATATCTGGAAAAGCCCTTGATGATAGAGGGGGATGTTCAATTCTCATGGACTTAATCCTTTCAGGTTTAGATCTATATTACGACACATTTTTTGCCTTCGTAATACAAGAAGAAACAGGACTGAGAGGCTCTGGCTCTTGTGCCTTTAAGATAAACCCTGATTTTGCAATTGTGGTAGAAACCACCACTTCGGGGGATAATCCAGAATTCCCTCCTGACAGAAGATCTTCAGAACTTGGAAAAGGACCTGTTATTACACCTGCCCATAGGGGATATGTAAACGATGAAAGATTATTTAACTTTGCGGTAAAAGTAGCAAAAGAAAATAACATCCCCTATCAAATAAAAAGAAGAACTGTAGGGGGTACTGATGCGGCAAGAATAGCCATAACTACAGGTACACCATCCTTAGTTATATCTATTCCTTCCAGATATATTCACTCCCCCATGAGTGTAGTAAATATTAGTGATTATCAAAATACTCTAAAGCTTCTTTCCCTAATTCTTATAAAGGAGGTCTTATAAGATGAAAGAACTTATCAAAAAATTAACAGAAATAAAATCTCCAAGTGGTAGAGAAGAAAATATAAGAAGTGCAATCCTTGAAGAATTAAAAGAATACATTGATGGCTATGAGATAGATAAACTCGGAAACTTAATAGTTTGGAAAAAAGGAAAAAAAGAAGGAAAAATACTTCTTGATGCTCATATGGATGAGATTGGAGTCCTTGCCACTCATATCGATGAAAAAGGATTTATCAGAATAGAACCTATCGGAGGAGTTTCTCCTTATAACTTGTTAGGAAGTAGCATAGCATTTCCAAATATAGAAGGATTTGTAGGAGTTGAAGGAGAAACTTCCGAGGAACTTTCAAAAAACCTCAAAAATCTTGATTTTGATAAAATCTTTGTAGATATTGGAGCAAAAAATAAATTAGAAGCAGAAAAGCTTGTTCCACCAGGAACCTTTGGAGTTTACTCAGCAAGCTTTAAAGACTTAGGAGAAAGAATTGTATCTAAAGCCATGGATGACCGAATTGGATGTGCTATAATAATTGAAGTTTTCAAAAAATCTAATCCTTACTATACCCTTTATGGAACCTTTTCTATTCAAGAAGAAATAGGACTTGTAGGAGCAAGTGTGGTTGCCTTTAATATAAAACCAGATCTTGCCATAGCTGTTGATGTTACAGCCCACTCTGATACTCCTAAAGGACCAAAAAGAATGTCCCTCGAATTAGGAAAAGGACCTGCCATAAAAATAAAAGACAGCGCATCTATTAGTGATAGAAGAATAGTTGAAAAGTTGAAAAATATAGCAGAAAGGAATAATATCCCTTACCAAATTGAGATTCTACTTCGTGGTGGTACCAATGCTGCTGCTCTACAAAGGACAGGAGAAGGAATTCCTGCAGGAACCTTATCTATACCTACAAGATATGTGCATTCACCCCATGAAATGGTAGACATAAAAGACGTAGAAAATGCAGTTAAAATATTAAAACTCTTAGTAGAAAGTGAAGAAAGCCTTTTTTAATTTTTAGGGGGACAATATAAAAGTCCCCCTTTTATTAACAAAATACCAAATTGATAATAAAATATAAGTAACCATGAATGTGGGGAAGAGAATAAGGGAAATTAGAAAAAAGCATAATATGAAACTGGAAGATCTGGCAGAAAAAACAGGTCTTTCTTTATCTTATATATCCCTCATTGAAAGAGGGCTTAAAAACCCGTCTCTAAAAGCCCTAGAAAGAATAGCTCAAGCTCTTAACCTTCCTACTTCCTACTTTTTCTCAGAAGATAATGATGAAACCATAGAGACCTTTCTAAGAACAAAAACCTCCCTTGATGAAGATGAAAGAAGGATGATAATTCAACTCATTAAATCCTTGGAGAAGAAAAAAGGTGTACGAAGAACTGATTAAAGAACTGTTATCCCTTTTTTATATAAATAAGCCTCCCATAAAACCCGAGATTATAGCCTACGGATTAGGAGTAGAATTATACTTCTACGAATTACCCTTACAGATTTCTGGAATATTGTATAACCGCAAAAATAGTCCCACAATGCTTATTAACAAAAATGACAACCTTTTAAGACAGCGATTTACAATTGCCCATGAAATTGGACATTTCTTACTTCATTATTCCAACAACAAAATCTATCTTGACTACCCAATAGAAAACTCTAAAATTGAAAGAGAAGCTAATACCTTTGCAGCATCTCTACTTCTTCCAGACTTTCTTCTTGGTAGATATTTAAATCTTTCTCTTGAAAAGATCTCTAGTATTTTCTATGTTTCCCGAAAGGTTACAGAGATAAGATTAAAAGATTTTAAAATACTTTAAGATTGGTTTAAAAATATTCTTGACAAATTTAACCATCTTCTCTTAAAATATCATCAAGGAATACTAACACGTGTAATTTTTATTAAAGAAAATTAACACGTGTTTAGGAGGTGATATAAGGAATAAGAATACAGAAAAACAAAAACTAATTCAAGTTAACTTCACTTCTTAAAAATTTTAAAAATCTAAAGGGGGTATAGAGATGAAAAAAGTATTGTTTTTAATTCTTGCTCTTCTCTTAACGTTAACCTTTGTGTATGCTCAAGAGGTCAATTTCTATGGTTATAGTGAAATAGGAGTTCATAGTGAATTCTTAAAAGATTCCAATGGAAATTACTCTAATACCTTAGGACCAGTTAATCTGGATTATTGGAATACCTACTTTAAAATAAAAGCAGAACCCTCAAGCCTTCTTGAAGGCTATTTCGAACTTCATCTATATCCAAATTATAGCAACCTTTTTGGGCCTGGCATCATAGAAGTACAAAAGGCACACTTAATAGCAAAAAGCTCTGTTATGAACTTAAGGGTATATTATAAAGAAGATGCAACTCCCTTTGATGATCCTCTTCTCTTAAATAAACCTGGAGATCTTCCTGGATCTTCCTGGATATGGGGAAACGGAATTGAGATCTCTGGAAAAGCATTTGATACAAATTTCTTGGCAGGAATTAATTCCTCAGATCAAATTTCTTATGTGAGACTAAAACGAGCTTTCCCACCACTCATGGTTGGATTTACTGCTATGGGTAGTAATTGGGGACAAGCTAACGTAGGAAAGAGCCTATTTGGAGTAGATGTTACTGGAAAAGTAGCTAATGTGGACATAAAAGCAGAAGGAATATATGGTAAATGCGTATGGGGTCCAAATCCTACCGATTCTGAGGGCGGAATGGTCCTTTATGGGGACTTCTCAACCCAATTAACACCTGTTATAAAGCTTTATGGAATTGGAAAGAAAGTTGATAAGGGCTATATTAACCAATTTGATTGGTTCAAAACTGACCAAACTCAACTTATTCCAGGAACAAGTAAATCTTACGGTACATACTTTAAGCTTGGATCAGTAATTGCTCCAATTTCCAACTTATCCTTTGAGCCCATTGTTGAGTTAATAAATAGAGAAGATATAAGCCAAAAAACTACCAACCTAACAGGTATAGTCACATATATAGTAAGCAAGAATTTAACCATCAAAGGAACCGTGAATAATTCAACAGTTGATAGCACCAATTCCACTAATGTTACCCTTGAAGCAACCTTTGTACCACTAAAAGATCTTTCTGTATATGGTAAATTATATCAACCAATAGGTGGAAATACTGAGCTTTATGGAAATCTATCTACCATCTACAATAATTTAAGCATTTATTTAGCTGGTAATTATACAACAAATAAATCCTATCTTTTCTTAAATGCTGCGTATGACTTGGCTAAAAATCTCAAACTAAGAGGTATCTCTCAACTATTTAACGATAACGGAACAAAACATAACACTTATTACTTAGCTCTTGAACTCCCCAACGCTTCTTTATACTTTGGTAATGCTCCAGAAGAAGGAACTCCCGCAGATTTTGTAAAGCAAATAGGAGCAAAAATTTCTTTTGATTTCTAATGAATTTAAAATTTCGGGGAGGATAAATCCTCCCCGATTTTAAAGGGGGTTAGTAAAATGAAAAAGTTTTTGATTTTCATATTTCTAATTCTTCTTTCCACTCTTATTTTTGCAGAACCTGTTAAATATCCTTTAGTTTTTAATGATCCTACAAATGATGACAAAGGACCAGGAACATATACTTATCCCACAGATGGGGTATTTAAACCTGGAACCTTTGACATGACAAAAGTAGTTATAGATGCTGACAATGATAATGTATACTTTAAAATCTCTTTCAGAGTACCTATAGAAAATCCTTGGGGAAGTCCAATAGGACTCTCTCTTCAAACAATCCACATATATATTGACAAAGATCATAAGAAAGATTCAGGATTTAGAGATTTTATACCAGGAGTAAGAGCTCAAACCACTCCAGAAAGTGCATGGGATTTAGCTATACTTGTAGAAGGCTGGCCTACAGAACTTAAAAGCTCGGTAAAGAATGCAGCTCCAGAAATGTACAAATATTGCGTCTTCCCCTCAAAAGGTGTGACTGTTGATGGCAATACTATCATCATCCCTGTTTCTAAAAAGACCCTTGGAGATGATTTCCAGAAAGGTTGGGGATTTCAGGTATTCATAATGGGACAAGAAGGATTCCCGACTCAAGACCCTGTTTCTTGTAGGATTAGAGAGGTACTTTCCACTGCTCAACAATGGAGATTTGGTGGTGGGGACGACTTCTACGGCGATCCTAATATTATAGACATGTTAGATTACGAGGGAATTAATCAATTTGAAGTTTTAGGCAAGTATAAGAGTGATGCTAAATTTGAGAAAAATGTATATGCTCAAGTACCTTTCATATACGTAAAGTAAGAGGTGATTCTCTATGAAGAGAATTTTAGCTTTTTCTCTACTCTTTATTATAATTTCCCTAATCTCCTTAAGCTTTTCCCAAGACATTCCTTTAAATATCTATGATCCAAAGGTACAAAAAGTAGAAAGACCATTATACTTAGCCATTATATGGCATAACCACCAGCCTTTATATTATGATCCAGATCAAAATATAAATATCCTTCCTTGGGTAAGGATGCATGCAATAAAAGATTACTATGACATGGCATACATATTAAAAAACTATCCCCAAATAAAAGCTAATTTTAACATGGTTCCATCTCTCTTATATCAATTAGAACTTTATACCAAGAAGGGCATAAAGGATAAATATCTAATTCTCACAGAAAAACCTGCAGATCAACTTACCATTGAAGATAAAGAATTTATATTAAGAAGATTCTTTGACGTTAATTGGGATAGAATAATCAAAAAATTCCCAAGATATTGGGAACTTTTGAATAAAAGAGGCCAATCTGTTGACGATGTGGTAATAGCAAAAGCAATTCAGAAATTTACAACTCAAGATTTTAGAGATCTACAAGTATGGTTCAATTTAGCATGGTTTGATCCTGATTTTCAAAAGTATGACAAAGATCTATCAAGACTTATAGAAAAAGGTAAAAACTTTACTGAAGAAGATAAAAAAGTGGTAATAAACAAACAATATGAAATTATGTCTAAGATTATTCCTCTTTATGCGGAACTACAAAAAACCAAACAAATAGAAGTAACTACTACTCCATTTTTCCATCCAATAATGCCATTATTAGTGGACATAAAATCTGCCAAAATTGCAGTACAAGACATAGCTCTACCTAATGCCACAATAAACTACAGTGATGATACATCAGCTCAACTTTCAATGGCTGTTAACTACTATAAAAAATTTTTCAAAGATACACCAAAGGGTCTTTGGCCTTCCGAAGGATCCGTAAGCCAAGACATTATTCCCATCGTAGGAAATTCAGGCTTTTTATGGATGGCAAGTGATGAGGATGTGCTTTCAAAATCTCTAAACACTCCTATCCTCAGAGACTCAAGAGGAAATGTAACGAATCCTGATGTACTTTATCAACCTTACATAGTGGAAGAACAAGGTAAAAAGGTTTATGTGGTGTTTAGAGACAAAAATCTTTCAGATAAAATTGGTTTTGTCTATAGTGGAATGAAAGGAGAAAATGCAGCAAAAGACTTTGTAAACCGCTTAGAGAATATCTATGAGAGAGTAAAGGATGACAAAAAGTCATATCTCGTAACAGTAATACTTGACGGTGAAAACTGTTGGGAATATTATGAAAACGATGGAAAGGAATTTTTAAACACTCTTTATAAATTACTCACAGACAGTCCTTATATTGAAACAGTAAGGCTAACAGACTACTTAAATAAATTCCCTCCCACTAAGAAGATAGAAAGGCTCCATTCAGGATCTTGGATAGATGGCACTTTCTTAACTTGGGTAGGAGAACAAGAAGAAAACAAAGCATGGGAAATCTTAGATAAAGCAAGGACAGAGTTAATATATGAAACAGTGAAACAGAAGAAAACTATATCTCCCGTATTAAATCCAGATCTCTTAAGAAACAATATCGAAAAAGCATGGTTTGAACTATATGCAGCAGAAGGTAGTGACTGGTTCTGGTGGTATGGAGATGATCAAGACTCCACAAATGACCTTGCCTTTGATGAACTCTTTAGGAAACATCTTATAAATGTCTACAAATTAATTGGTAAAGAAGTTCCTCAAGAATTGTTCCTTCCTATAGTAAAAATAGGTGAAGAAAAACCAGTACAAAGCTTACAAGCAAAATTCACACCTAAGATTGATGGACTGATTAATCCCGAAGACGAATGGAAGAACGCTGCAATCTACCTTGCTAAAAAAGGAACAGGACTTTCCACAAAGCCAAGTGATTTTATTGAAAAAGTATACTTAGGTCTTGACAATGATAATGTATACTTTCTTATAGAGTCAAAAACAAATCTCAAAGACTATTTAGGAAAGCCTTATTTCTTAGCAGTGTACTTTTCTAATCCAAACCAAAAGGAATATAATTTGTATCCAAGAAAGGGAAGTCAGACTCTCGGGTATGGAATAGCTTACGAACTTCTAATTGATTTTTCAAAGATCAGCTCCCTTGGAGAAGTAGATGCCATATTAAATCAAGCTACTGGTAATAATTCCTGGAGACAACAATCTACACTAAAAGCAGGAGTATCGGAGAAATACATAGAAGTAGGCGTACCTTTCAAGGAAATTAAAGTACAAGGAAGAGAACAAATAGCAATGAATGTGATATTTGGGAAAGAAGAACCGATAGATGTGGTACCTTACTATGTTCCTATTTACTTAACTGTTCCTGAGAAGAAGTTAGAAATAACATACTTCTCTATTGATGATCCAACTGGGGATGACTATGGATGGGGCAAAGTTGTATATCCAACAGCTCCAGTATTTAAACCCGGTGTTTTCGACATAATCCATGTAGAAATGGGTAAAAGCAAAGATGATATTGTATTCAAAATTAAGATTAGAGGAGATTTAGAAAATCCATGGGGTTCGCCCACAGGAGTCTCAGTTCAAACCATAGACATATATATTAATGATGGAAAAGAGAGCACCTATTACTATCAAGCCTTACCTGGAAGACAAGCTAATATTCCTGAGGGTTGGAACAAAGCAATTTGGGCTGAAGGATGGATACAAGAATTAATAATTCCTACATTAGATGAGAAAGGAAAAGTACAACTAAAAGAGATAAAAGGAGTAGTACAATTAAGCACCGATCCTACAGAAAGAACTATAATAATCTCAGTACCTGAAAAATACTTAGGTCCTGTAACACCTGACTGGAAAATCCTCGTGATATTATGTGGACAAGAAGGATACCCAAGACCTGGAAGCTGGAGAGTAAGAGAAGTAGAAGAAGAAGCTAAACAATGGAGATTTGGCGGTGGGGACGACTTCTACGGCGATCCTAATATCATAGATATGATTGTTCCCCCTGGAATGAAACAAGAGGATATACTGTCTAAATGGGTAAGTAGTGAAGATGAGGAAGAAAATGTTTATGTAGAATTACCCTTGATCCCCCTTAGGGTTTTAATGTCTCAATAAAGTAACCAATCAAAAAGCGGGGAGGATTTTTCCTCCCCGCTTTTATTTTTTATAATTCTTGTTTACAAAAAAAATAATTAGCTATAAAATTATTTACTGTTATGAACAAACCATTACTTAGACATATTAAAAAGCTATTAATACAATACAGATGGAAATACATAACAGGAGCATTTTTTCTACTCCTTACAGACATATTCCAACTCATATCTCCAAGATTAATCGGTTGGGGAGTAGACTACCTTAATAAAGGATCCTTAACCTTTAAAAGCCTACTATTAGTATTTTCATCATTACTACTTCTTGCCATACTTACGGCCATATTTCGCTTTTTTTGGAGAATACAAATCCTCGCAACAGCAAGAAAATTAGAAGCCCAAATAAGAGAAAAATATTTTACTCACCTACAAACTTTATCCCTTAACTTCTTTAACTACAAAAAGACGGGAGAATTAATGGCTCTTGCCACAAACGATTTAGGAGCTGTAAGAGAAATGTTTGCTTTTGGAGTAGTTATGCTACTGGATACAATTTTCCTTGGCACCCTTTCTATCTTCTTTTTATTAAGCATAAGCCCTAAACTTACTTTATACATTGCTATACCTCTCCCATTAATAACCTTAACTATTGCCTTCTTTGGGAAAATAACTCATAAAAGATTCAAACTTGTACAGGACAGCTTTGCAAAACTAACTGATAAGGCAGAGGAAACCATAGCTGGAATAAGAGTAGTAAAAGCCTATGTCCAAGAAGAAGCAGAATTAAAAAAATTTATAGAAAAAGCTCAAGATTTATTAAGTAAAAATATTCACTTGGTAAAGGCTTGGGGATTTATGTTTCCCACTATTGAACTTCTGGCAAATCTTTCTATTCTTCTCGTATTCTTATTAGGAGGCCTTGAAGTTATAAAGGGAAATATTAGTCTTGGTGATTTCATTGCCTTTAACTCATATTTAGGGCTTCTTATTTGGCCTATGAATGCCCTTGGATGGGTAGTTAACAATTTCCAAAGAGGTAGAGCTTCCCTTGAGAGGATAAATGAAGTTCTTGATGAAATTCCTGATATAAAAGACTCCCCTAAATCTATAAAAAAGGAAACATTAGAGGGTTATATAACTTTTAAAAATGTGTATTTTAAATATCCATCAAGTCCAAAATGGATCCTTGAAGATATCTCCATAGAAATCAAACCAGGAAAATTTTTAGGTATAACAGGTCCTGTTGGTTCAGGAAAAACAAGCCTTGTAAGTCTTATACCAAGATTATTCAACATACAAAAGGGAGAAATCTTTATTGATAATATCCCTATAAAGGATCTATCCCTTCATTACCTTAGAAAAAACATAGGATTTGTTCCCCAAGACAGTTTCTTATTCTCGGATACCATTGCAAACAATATAAGATTTGGAAAACCTGACCTAAGTGATGATGAAATCTATAAACTCATCAAAATCGTAGCATTAGAGGAAGATCTCAAAGAATTTCCTAACGGTATACACACTATAGTAGGTGAAAGAGGAGTAACCCTTTCTGGAGGACAAAAGCAAAGAGTTGCCATTGCAAGAGCTTTAGCCATAAATCCTCCTGTTCTTATATTTGATGATGCCTTATCTGCTGTGGATGCTAAAACAGAGAGGCAAATTCTTGAAAATCTTTTAGAGATAAGAAAAAACAAAAGCCTCATAGTAATTGCTCAAAGACTTTCTGTAATTCAGGATGCGGATGAAATAATTGTATTAAAGGAAGGGAAAATAATAGAAAGAGGTGACCACAATAAATTAATGAGGCTTGGTGGATTTTATGCGGAATTATTTGAGCAGCAAAAGATAGAATCAGAACTTGAGAGGAGAGAAGATGAAAGAATATTATGAAGAAGAAATATTAGGAAAAGCCTATGATTCAAGAATAATGAGAAGACTTCTCAAATATGCAAAACCTTATTTGCGCTATATTCTCTTTGCTCTCCTTCTTATTATTCTTGTAACTGTATTAAAACTTGTAAACCCATATATAATCAAAAATTCCATTGATAAAAGTATAAATCCAATAGAGACAATCTTAATAAATAACCAAGAGTTAAGAGTTTACTATTTAGACGAAAAAATACCTAAGGATATACTGCAAAGGTATAAAAATATAATAAAAGACTTTAAAAGTAGAAAATATATATTGCTTGAAGATTTAAATAAATTAAGTTCTAAGGACAGAATTATTGTTAGATTTAAAGATATAAATAATCTTAAAAAATCAGCTTTAATTTATTTTTTAATCATACTTCTCATATTTACGCTAACTTATGCTCAAGTTTATATTCTAAATTTAACCTCTCAAAAAATCATTTTTGATATGCGAAAAGAACTCTTTGGACACATTCTTAAACTTCCCATAAGCTTCTTTGATAAGAACCCGGTAGGAAGACTTGTTACAAGAGTTACTAACGATACCGAAACTCTCCAACAAATGTATAATTCTGTAATCACTAGTTTTATTGTGGATACATTTCTAATTTTCGGACTTTCCATAGTAATGTTTCTCTTAAACTGGAAATTAGCCTTAATATGTATTGGCTCTCTTCCTATAGTAGGATATATAAGCTTTGTATTTAGAAAATATGCGAGGGAAGCCTATCGCAACTTTAGAATAAGACTTGCAAGACTTAATGCCTATTTAGCAGAACATATAAGTGGAGTAAGAGTAACCCAACTTTTTGCAAGAGAGAAAGAAAATGAAAAAGAATTTAAAGAAATAAACGATAAATTGTTAGAGGCACAGTTAAGAAATGTCTTTGTAAATGCTATTTTTAGACCTGTAGTAAGTGCTCTTGGCAGTATTATCTCAGCTCTTTTAATCTTTTTTGGTGGTTGGCAAATTATGAATAACCAAATATCCTTTGGAACTTTATTTCTCTTTATCTCCTATCTAGGAAGTTTCTTTCAACCCATTCAAGACATAGCAGAAAAATATGATATATTACAGGATGCCATGGCATCAGCAGAGAGAATTTTTCTTCTGAGGGACGAAAAAATAAGCATAGACTCACCTTCGAATCCTATAAGATTAACCCGAATAGAGGGAAAGATAGAATTTAGAAATGTATGGTTTGCTTACGACAAAGAATGGGTTATAAAGGATTTATCCTTCAAAATAGAGCCAGGAGAAAAGGTAGCCTTCGTAGGAGCAACAGGTGCAGGAAAGACTTCCATAATAAACCTTCTTACAAGATTTTATGACGTACAAAAAGGTGAAATTTTAATTGACGACATAAATATAAAGGATGTTGATCTTTATGATTTAAGAAGGCAAATAAGTGTTGTACTGCAAGATGTACATCTCTTTGCAACTAACATCTTAGAAAATATTAGACTTAATAGAAATGATATACCTGAGGAAAAAGTAATAGAAGCTGCAAAATTAGTAAATGCTGATAAATTTATAAGAGAGCTTCCTCAAGGATACTATACACCTGTACAAGAGAGAGGAGCAACGCTTTCTGCTGGACAACGCCAACTCATTGCTTTTGCAAGAGCCCTTGTCTTTGAACCTAAGATTCTTATTCTTGACGAAGCCACTGCTAATATAGATACCCAGACTGAGAAACTCATACAAGATGCCATTGAAAAAGTAACTCAAGGTAGAACAAGCATAATAATTGCCCATAGGCTTTCCACAATTAAAAAAGTAGATACTATATATGTAATGCATAAAGGGAGAATTGTAGAAAAAGGAAATCATCAAGAACTAATAAGAAAAAGAGGAATATATTACCATCTTTACAAATTACAAAGTTTAAATTATGCTAACAAATAGAAACTTATAGGAGACACAAAAAGTGAGAAAAGTCATCATAGGAAGTATAGCTTTGTTAACTGTAGGAAATATCTTTTCCCAAGGTTTTGATACGGTACCTGCTAAATCCATATTTATAGGTACTGAAGCTCTTAATTATTTTATCACTTATAACGATTCTCTAATTTATGCTTATCAAGATCAGATTGTTCTTCTCGATCTTAATACCTTTAAAGAGACAAGATTAAGAGTTAAGTCTTCAAAAGCTCAAGATTTTAATACTTATATCCTAAAATTTAAGTTGCTATCCAACGGTGATGTAGCCTTAATAAATAACGAGCCATACCTAACAATATGGAATCCTGTTAAAAATAGCAAAATAGAATTACCATTTAATATAGAATACAATAAGAATGAAAAAAATAACCTTTTTATCTCTCAGCTTGAAATTATCGAGGATTTAGATATATCCAACACCGCTAAATTCATTTTTACTAAGAAACACATAACTAAATTGTTCCTAAATTTTATACCCATTGAAGACCACTATGAATACACGATTCTATCCTATCCTGAATTCAAAAAGCTTATTACCCTTAAGGAAATAAACTTTGAAAATGCAGTATTTTCACCTGATGATAATTTTTTGATCTTTAAAAATACAAAATATATAGAAGACTCTAATAAATTCTATGGACTTACTTTATATGATCTAAACAAACAAAAAGAATACAATCTTCTTCCAAACACCACAGTTATAGATTTTGACACAACCAAAAGTGCCAAACTTCTTGTAGCCTCCACAGAAGAGACTGGCACAAAAATTATTGATCTAAAAAGTTTAAATGAAATTTCTACACTTCCAATCTCAGGCTATGTAAAATTTAGTCCTCTTGAGAACCTTCTAATAGTAGAAGGAAACAGAAGTATAAATATATTTGATATTAAAAATAAAGAATTAATAGCAACCTACTTAGGATCTAATTCTTCTCTATCTCCTTCCCAAACCTATATGGCTTATGCTTTGAGCAAGAATTTCGCTTCTCTTTCAAGGGAAATCCTCATTATAAATAGGGAAAACAATGAGCAAAAAAGAATCAATCTTAAAGAAGACTATTTTGTGGAAGATATTCAATTCTCAAAAAACGAAAACTTTTTAATAATAATGCTATCAGGAAAAGATGGCTATAAAATAGAGATCTACAAAAAGTCTCCTTAGTACTCCTGCAAAAGTTTTAACATCTCCCTATCAAGCTTATGTCCATACCAATCTTCATACTCCACATCTGATCTATCAGAATCAAGAATACCAAAAGGTCCCTTAAAATTCCAAAGTGCAAAACCTATATCCCTTTCTTTTAAAATCTCAAGAAGATCTCTAAGCCATGCGATTACTACCTTATGAGGTGTAAACTTATATGCCCCCGCCTCTCCACAATGAACTCCTACTCCCATTCCTATTAGTTTTGCCCACTCATCATAATGTCTTCCAAGTTTTTCCCTATCCCATATTTCTCCATAATGCCAGGCGCCTGGCCACTTGGGCTCTGGCCAATTTTCTCCCCCCACCCAATTTGCTTTATAATGGGTAAGCCCCATAGGAAGATATCCCCTACAACTTTGGACTACATTAAGATCTGAAAGCTCTGGAAGAGGAGAATTTCCATAGGAAATACCATCTATAATGATCAGCCTTTCTGAATCAATATTTCTTATATATTCTACTGTGCGCCTAATTACTCTATTATGATCCTCTCTTGTCATGACTTCAGGAGAAGGATGCAAAGGCTCATTTACCAAATTAAAACTTAAATACTTAGATGAAACCCTTTTATATCTTTTCGCAAAAATACCCCAATGAAAGCAAAAGGCATCAAGAGCAGATTCATCCCTCCAGAGATTAAATTTTTCTGTAAATTCATTGTTTACACAATAGCCAGGTGCTCTGTGAAAATTTAAAGAAACATGAATATTGTACTTTTGCCCCCATGCCACCACTTTATCTATTTTCTCTAAAATTTCTTCCTTTATTTTGTAAACATTATCATCTTCTATCCATAGCCTATAACAAAGGGGAATTCTAACAAAGTTAAAACCCCACTCACTAATCCACTTAAAATCTTCCTCATCAAAATCCTTCGCAAGATGAAAAAGAAACATATTTGTCAGATTAAAACCCTTCCATCTCGGAATAACATTTTTTATCTTCAAAACTATACCTCCTATCTAAAATAAGTTCATATATTCCTTTCAGGTATTAATGCCCTAAGAAGAGGCGTTCTCCATTCATTTTTCTCAGGATCAAACACTCCAAATCCAGAATAAAATTCCCAATATGACCAAGCAATACCTCTTTTTTCTGCAGATCTTGCCACAAAATCTGTCCACCTTACCCTTGACTCCATATCTGCCTTTGAATATGCTCCAAACTCCCCCATATAAAGGGGTATATTGCCATGCTCTTCTGCCCAACTTACTGCCATATCAAGTTCTCTTTCTATTTCCCTTTTCTCTTCCTCAGTACCTAACCATTTTACTCCTACAGGTAAATCAATTTTTACCCACCCTGCCCCCTGATGAGTAAAAGGGAAAGGATTGTAATAATGAAAAGTAATTATGATATTCTCATCATTTTCTGGAATTATCAATTTCTCAAGATTATATAAACTATTCCAATTATCTGGTCCTACAATAATCTTCCTTTCAGGATTCGTTCTCCTTATAACTTCAATAGCCTCTTTTAAAAACTGATTCCATAATTCACTACTCAGATTTTGAGTAGGCTCATTTAAAAGTTCAAAATAAAGATTATTAGGGTAATCCTTGTAGTGTTCAGAAATCTGTCTCCATATAGCTAGAAATCTTTCTTTTTCCCCTAAGGGATCCTCCATTATCTCTTCATAATGATGAATGTTTATAATAACATGGAGATTATTTTTAAGTCCTTCTTCTATTAAATGATCCACTCTGTCAAAAATTCTTTTCTCAATAGAATATGGGGCTTCTTTTTGAGTATAAACACTCCACTTTATGGGAATTCTTACATGATCAAAACCTGCATCTTTAACAATTTTAAAATATTCATCCTTAATTATATAACCACTCCAAGCCCCCTCATAAGGAGCTTCTAAAGCATCCCCAAAATTAATTCCTCTCTTAATAGGAAGATTGTTCATTCTCTCCCCACTCCTATCTATTTTATTTTTGTTTCAGGAATCAATGCTTTGAGGAGTTCGATCCTCCACATCTTATTTAACCCATCATAAACTCCAAAGCCTGCCGAGGCAAAATCCCAATATGACCAAGCAATACCTCTTTTTTCTGCAGATCTTGCTACAAAATCTGTCCACCTTACCCTTGACTCCATATCTGCCTTTGAATATGCTCCAAACTCCCCCATGTAAAGGAGAACATTACCATTTCTCTTTGCCCACTCCAAAGTAAAATCAAGTTCTCTCTCAATAGCTTTTTTCTCTTGGTCAGAACCGGTCCATTTTACTCCTACAGGAAGTTGAGGTTGAACCCAATCTGCACCCTGATGGGTAAAATTAAAGGGATTATAATAATGAAAACTTACTATTAAATTTCTATCTTGAGGAAGCTTCAAAAAAGATATAGTATTATAGTTTGCCCAATTAGCAGTATCTATCACAATTTTCCTTGTAGGATTAGTCTCTCTTATAACCTTTACTGCCTCAGCTAAATACTCATTCCAAAGTTGAGGAGTAAGATTAGTATTTGGTTCATTTAGAAGCTCAAACCACAAGGTATCAGGATAATTTTTATAGTGTTCTGCTATTTGTCTCCATAGAGCAAGAAACCTCTCTTTATGCTTTTCTGGATTTTGCATTAGCTCTTCATAATTATGAATGTTAATTATTATATATAATTTATTTTTAAATGCCATTTCTATTATATGGTCTACCCTCTCAAAAAGATAATCTCTAATAGTATAAGGAGGTTCATAAGCGGCATGCCCATTCCACCTTATAGGAACCCTTATATGATCAAAACCTGCCTTTTTCACTAATTCAAAATATTCATCCTTTACATAAACCCCCCAGGACCCTTCAAAAGGAGCCTCAAGCCCTGTTAGATTTACTCCTCTTCTAATAGGAAGTTTCTCTTGAGTATATCCATTGATGTTAAAAATAAATAAAGTTAACAAAATTATCCACAAAATCCTCCTCATTCCCTCTTTCCTCCTTTAAATTACTTTTCCCCTCTCACCCCAAAGGCATTTTTTAAACCAAATGACAAGCCACAAAATGTCCGGGAGATACCTCCCTAAAAGCAGGTTCTTGTTTTCTACATACATCCATCACATATTCACATCTACTCTGGAATCTACACCCAGGAGGAAGATCGATTGGGGATGGTATCTCACCTTTAAGAGCAGGGAATCTCTTTTGTCTTTCCCCATCCCTTGGCATTTTAGGTACCGAAGCGAGTAGTGCTCTGGTATAAGGGTGCAATGGGTTTTGGTATAACTCTTCCTTAGGAGCCATCTCTACTATTGCTCCTAAGTACATAACAGCAACTTTATCAGAGAGATATCTTACTACAGCTAAGTCGTGGGATATAAATAGGTAAGATATCTTAAATCTTCTCTTAAGCTCGTAAAGGAGAGAGACAATCTGTGCCTGAATTGACACGTCTAAGGACGAAACAGGCTCATCTGCCACAATGAATTTAGGATTTAATGCAAGAGCCCTTGCTATTCCTACCCTTTGTTGTTGTCCCCCAGAAAACTCATGAGGAAAGGCATCTATAACCTCTCTTCCAAGACCTACTATTTCAAGAAGCTCCTCCACAGCTCTTCTTCTTTCTTCTTTTGTACCTATGTTATGGATTATTAAAGGATCCTCAATATTCTGCCCAATAGTCATCATGGGATTTAAAGATGCAAGAGGATCCTGGAATATAATTTGCATAAATCTTCTTCTCTGTCTTAATTCTTCTCCACGAAGTTTCCTTATATCTACCCCATCAAATATTATCTCTCCATCATCAGGTTCTATAAGTCTTAATATACTTCTTCCAAGGGTAGACTTGCCAGATCCACTCTCTCCCACAAGGCCCAAAGTTTCTCCTTGTTCCAAAGAAAAAGACACATTATCTACAGCCTTTAAAAACTTTCTTCTTACAGGAAAATATTTTTTTAAGTTTTTAACTACCAATAATTCAGGCATTGAATTTTCCTCCCTTCACAAGATGACAAGCTACATAGTGTCCATCTTCCACCTCTCTATACTCTGGCTCAACTTCTTTACAAATATCTTGAGCATATGGACACCTAGGATGGAATCTACAACCAGATGGTGGATTAACTAAGCTTGGTGGGTTTCCAGGTATGGGCTTTAAAGTACCCTCTTTTGCGTTTATATCTAAGGTGGAACTTATTAAGCCATTGGAGTATGGATGTAGTGGATTTCTTATAAATTTATCTATAGGAGCATACTCGGCAATTTTTCCTGCGTACATTACCATAATAGTATCTGCAAAATTCATTGCAAGGGTAACATCATGGGTTATAAATATAACACTGGTTTTAAACTCTTCTTTCATGTCTGATAACAAATTCAATATTTGAGCTCTCACTGTAACATCTAATGCTGTTGTTGGCTCATCAGCAATAACAAGCTTTGGATTACATGCAAGAGCAATTGCAATCATAACCCTTTGTCTCATTCCACCTGAAAACTGAAATGGATAATCCCATACTCTGGTTTTGTATTCTGGAATTCCTACGACCCTTAAAAGCTCTATAGCCCTTTCCCTTGCTTCCTTGTCAGACATAATCTTGTGCCACAAGATAGGCTCCATTATCTGGATACCAATTCTCATAATAGGATTCAAGCTTGTCATTGGATCCTGAAAAACAATAGAGATATCTTTTCCTCTTATCTGTCTTAATTCTTCCTTACTCAATTTTAATAGATCTTTACCCTCAAATATGGCTTCTCCATCTACAATTCTTCCATTTCCCTTAATAAGTCTTAGAAGGGAAAGAACTGACTGAGTCTTACCAGAACCACTTTCCCCCACAATAGCTAAGGTTTCTCCATAATCCACTTTATAACTAACACCATCCACAGCTTTAACCACACCATCATATCTATCAAAATAGGTTTTTAAATTATTAACTCTTAATAGTTCTGCCATGGCTCTATACCTCACTCCTTGGATTAAATGCATCTCTCAAACCATCCCCTACATAAGTGAAGGCAAGAAGAGTAATAGCAAAAGTCAAGACTGGGAAAATAACCATATGAGGGAAAGCCATAATATATCCTATCCCTGCACCAATCATATTTCCCCAAGAAGGCATAGGTGGTCTTACTCCCATACCAATTAATGCTAAACCACTTTCTACCCATATTCCATTAGGTATTCCAAAGGCAAGGCTAACAATTATAGGACCCAACATATTAGGTAAAATGTATCTTCTGATAATATAACTGTCTTTTGCCCCAAGAGCTCTTGCTGCTTCCACAAAATCAGCATGTTTAAGATACATAACCATTCCTCTAACAAGCCTTGCCATACCAGCCCATCCCGTAAGACCCACCGCTACAAGAATAGTAAAAAGTCCTCTTCCCATAACGGTAACCAATATGACGTTAAAAAGGAATGTTGGAAAAGCATACATGATATCTGTAATCCTCATAAGGAATGTATCTACCGCACCACCTCGAAATCCAGCTATGGATCCAATTATAACACCTATTATTAGTACTACTATTTGGGAGCCAAATCCTATTAACAGTGCGTTTCTCATAGCATATAAGTTTCTACTAAACATATCCCTACCTAAATCATCAGTACCCCACCAAAATCTTGCACTTGGCGGTTCAAAGGTATGAGCATAATGAGGTTCATCATAAGGGTATGGGGCAATCCAGGGAGTAAATATGGCTGCTATGGTGATTATTATAATATAAATTAATCCTGCAACAGCCATTTTATTTCTTTTAAACCTTCTCCAAGCAGCAGACCAATAACTTACCCTCTTTGTTTTCTGCTTTAATGCGACTTCCATTTAGCAAAACCTCCTTCTATATTCATAAAGCCCATTTGTTATTGATATTTAATTCGAGGATCTAAGAAGGCATAGATAATATCCACTAAAAGATTCATTAACATAACTGACAAAGAAAGAATAAAAGTTGAGGTTACAAGGAGAGGATAATCCCTCATAGAAGCAGCATTCACAAAAAGTTGCCCAAGGCCAGGAACTCTAAATAAGTTTTCAATCCACACTGTTCCTGTAAAAAGGAATGCAAGTTGAGGACCAATAACAGTAACTACAGGCAAAAGTGAATTTCTTAAAGCATGTCTCATAATTACCGCCCTATCTGTTCCACCCTTTGCATAAGCAGTCCTTATATAATCCTGATTCAATACGTCAAGAAGACTTGATCTTGTAAACCTCGCAATTATTGCCATAGGACCCAAAGCAACAGTAATAACAGGCATAATCATCTGTTTTGGAGTTTCCCAACCTGAGGTAGGAAGCAATCTCAAATAAACACTAAATATTATAACCATTATAACACCAATAAGATAGGCAGGAATAATACTTCCTATCATTGAGAAAAACATGGTAATATAATCTACCCATGTATTCCTCCTTAAAGCAGCAAGCACCCCAAGAGGTATTCCCACAATTACAGCGAGAGCCATAGCCAGAATTGCAAGGGTAAAGGTCACAGGAAATCTTCTTGCTATTTGCACTTCTATAGGCTCGTTAGGATTAGAAAAGGATGGACCAAATTTAAATCTAAAGGCATCTTTTAGGTAATTCCAAACCTGTTTCCACAAAGGTACATTTAGTCCATACTTTTCCTCAAATCCTTTTATTAATATTTGAAGTTGTTCAGGAGTCAAAGTGGCAACTTTACCAGCACTTGCCTGGAATTGAGCAATATTAAAAAATTCACCAGGAGCAAGCCACATAAGTACATAGGTTATGATTATTACTACTACGATTGATACGAAAATAGTAAAGAGTCTTCGTAAAATGTACTTTAAAAGGCCCATTTTCTACCTCCTTTACATAATTTAAAAGGGGGAGAGTTTTATACTCTCCCCCTGGTATTTTACTACAAGTTAGTCTTTAAGATTAAGCCACTTAAAGTTAAAGAATCCAGGACCCCAAGAGAACTTGTAGAGCATCAAGCCCTCAAGTTTTGGATTCTGTATCCATTGTGCCTTTGCAAGATAAATTGGTACCATGTAGTATGCATCTTGCATAAGTTGGAGTCCATAATGAGCTACTTTTACTGCCTCACTGAATGGCCTATTAACTGTTCTATATCTCCATCTTAATGCATTCTTTGCTCTCTCAGTAAGATTAAGATACCAATTTTGGAATATCTGTTGTCCTACAATCTCTCTTCCTGCAAGTCTCCAATAATTAGTCTTCTCCGCATCAGTCTTTGCAGCCTTCCATTTTTCATAAAGTTCATCAAATCTCTCATACCATTCCGGTTTGGTAGTTAGATCTGCTACCCATAATTTCTCAGGCTCTGTGCTTACAATTTTCTTGTAAGTTTCATATAATGTCTTCCTTGCTTCAAGTAATGGTTTCCAATCTGCCTCAGTTAATCCACCACTTTTTCTCAACCATGCATCTTGCTCCTGTTGTAACTCATAGTATCTTTTTCTTGCAGAAGTTGGAAAATCATAGAACCAAACGGTATGGTCAGAGTTCTTAAACAATGCACCAATCTCTAAGTTATTCATTGGAGCACCTATCACAGTGAATCCAGCCTTAGAATCAGGTGAGAAGCTTGGCCATACATAGGAGTTCCAATATAATCCAGACTCTATATTCTCAATTATTACGTTAACTCCAAGATTCTTCTTCCATTGATCTACTATGAACTCTACCACTGGATCGCCACCACCAGTGATGTAGAATACAAGAGTCTTCAAGCCTTTCCCACCAGGATATCCCGCTTCTGCAAGTAATTGTTGAGCCTTCTTTACATCAAAGGGTATTCCCTTTAGTTTGTCTCCAATGGGGTTACCATCAGGCCAATATTTATTAAGGGGTAATGCTCTTCCACCAAGAACATCCTTACAAAGTTTTTCCCTATCTATAGCCATAGCAAGAGCTTGTCTTAATTTTTCGTTATCCATTATTGGATCAAATCCACGAGACCATTGATATCCATTCCAGAAGCAATCCATCACATCTTCATGAAATTCTTTGGAGAGTTTAGGATCAGATGTTACAAATCTGTACTCAGCTACGTTGTTAATCATTGCAGCATCAAGTTCTCCTGCTTGATATTGCTGGATTCCAAGTCCACCAAACTTAAGCACAATCCTATCTACGTTTCCTCTTTCACCTACATAGTTGGGGTTCTTCACCAAGGTCATGTCTTTTCCAGGTGTCCAAGATACAGGAATATAAGGTCCATTAACTACTATTTTTCCAGGTCTCCACCAGTTCTGAGGATCTGCCTCAACACTCTTTCTATGAATTGGCACTCCTTGAGCTACGCAGAGCCATTCTTTCATATCATATCTTGGAGTGGTGAGCCTAATCTCTAATGTATAATCATCAAGAGCCTTTACCCCAAGTTTATCAGGATCCAATGCTCCAGATTTTACTGCCCAGAAGTTCTCAATAAATTGAAGTGGACCTGCCCATGCAGGAAGATCTGGAATCTTAGGACTTGCGTAGTATTTGAAGGACCATTCAAAATCCTTTGCAGTCACCGGATCACCATTAGACCACTTCTTATCCTTTCTTAATTTAAAAGTCCATACCTTGTAATCCTTAGAAACCTTATAACTTTGTGCAATAACTGGAACGACTTTTACACCACCAAGTCCTTTAGGATCGGGAGCATACCCATAAAGTCCCTCAAAAATTGTTCCCTGTGCTAATATATGTTGAGCTTGCCAATAGTAAGGAATCAATCCAGGGGTATCCCAGAAAGGCAAACTCACAACTTTTTCCTTTTGTCCATTAATTACCCCCGAAAATAGGAAAACTAAAACTAAAACCAACAAAATAATTAAACCTTTTTTACTACGCATTTAATCACTCCTCCCCCAAAAATTTTAAAAATTTTTAAAGGAAAACGATTTTTAAAAGAATTAATATTTTACCCTTCACCTCCTTCCTAATTGGAACTAATTTCGTTAATGATTTTATAATAGGCATTTCCAGATGTCAATATAATTTTAAACTGAAATTAAATGATTTAAAGGGTTTTAATGATTTCAAACTGAAACCATACCCTTTATTTACTTAACCAGTTTGATGTATAATATCAAGAAATAAAAAACTTTGAGGTGAGGTATATTGAGAAAGGTTAAGATTAATATAAGAGATATAGCAAGACTTGCTAATGTGTCTGTAGCTACAGTCTCAAGGGTTATTAATGGTAGTCCTAATGTAAGTGAAAAAACAAGGAAAAAAGTACTGAAAATTATTCAGGAGTACGACTACCATCCCAGTGCTTTTGCTCAAAAATTATCTAAGGCAAGAACTCAAATTGTAGCCCTTTTAATTCCTTATGAAAGAGGCTTTATATTATCAGATGCCTTCTTCCCACCATTAATAAAGGGTATGACTGAGGTTTTTGACAAAAAAGAATACAATATTATGTTATCAATGATTGAATCTCCTTACATACCACAAAAATATGTCTCTCTATACAAAAGAGGAATTGTAGATGGATATATCTTAGCAAACGTGAAAAAAGATGATCCTTTTCCAGAAATTCTCTATGAAGAAAATATTCCCTTTGTAAGCGTGGGAAGAGTATCATCAAAGCTTAAGAAATATCCTTACGTAGACACTGACAATGTAAAAGGTGCCTTTGAAGCTACTACTTATTTCTTAGAGAAAGGACATAAGAGAATAGCTCTATTGAAAGGAAATAGTAACTATAACTTTATTCAAGATAGATATGAAGGCTACATACTTGCTCTTAAAAAATATGGAATAAAACCAGATCCTAAATTAATAGTAGAAGATACCCTTACTATAGATGGTGGCTATAAAGCCATGAAAAAGTTATTAAAAATAAATAATCCTCCTACGGCAGTTCTTGCCTGCAGCGATTACATGGCCATAGGAGCAATGGATGCTATCTTGGAAGAAAAATGGGAAATCCCAGAAGATGTTGCTATAATTGGATTTGATGATCTATATATTGATGGGAAAATAGAACCACCTCTTGCCTCGGTAAGACAAGAAATAGAAGAAATGGGAAAAGAAGCAGCAAAACTTTTTCTGCATATTCTTGACAACCCTATAGACTTTGAACCCATAATCCTTCCTGCTACCTTTATATGGAGAAGATCAGCAGGATAAGATTAAATTACTTCTTTCTTTTCAGAAAGAATTTTTATATTCCCTATTCCTGACCTTACCCGCAAATGTATTATCTCCTTTTCTCCACCCTTTCCCTGTTCTATGTTTTTATCCACAGAGATTCTTCCTATTCCTGCTTCTGTGGAAAGATCTAAAATCACATTTTCAGGTATGTATACTTCTATACTACCTACTCCGCCTTCTACTTCCACATAACAAGAGAATTTTGGTAGATATACTTTTAAATTTCCAACTCCACCTTTAACTGACAAATTTCTTAATTTAAAATTTTTCATATTCAAAACTGCATTTCCCACTCCTCTCTCAAAATTTAAGTTAAGAAAGATATCAGACGAAATATTAAGATTAATTTGATCTGCATTTGACATATAAAAGAAGCCAAATTCCAATTCTTTATTCTCAATTTTTAAAGAAAGACTTAATTCCCCATTTTGCTCTTCTTCCTTTATTTTATTAATATAAAAATCTGAATTAGATTTTATGTAGATTAAATCTTCTTTATTTTTCACCCCTTCTAATATCACACTTCTTATCCCAGTAGAAATATCTAAATTAAGTACCTTTACATTCTCTTTAAAAGGATATCTCCATTCCTTATAGTAAAAATCGTGTCCTCTACCTCTAAAAAAGGGCCTTCCATAAGTAGATAAAAATACAATGAAAAAGACTAATAGGAAAATAATTAAAATGGTCACCCAGCTTCCCCATCTTTTTTCTCCAATAAGCAAATCAAGTCCCCAAAAGATGAAAATTAAGGGCCACAGCATAAGAAGATCTTTCCAGTAAAAATGGATCACTCTCAATTCTGATAAAAGTAATAATAACCCGCTCAGAATTAGAAAAATACCTAATAAAGAGATTCGTCTTTTCATAATATCACCCCTTTATTTTTTAAAAAGAAGTAAAATACCCAAAAAGATAAAAAGTAAAGCAAGCATTAAACCAAAAGAGACATGAAAAATCCCAAAAGTCCTTCCTAGAAAATAAACTCCAATAGCAAGAAATAACCATCCCAAAAGTTCTCCATCACTCCTATAAGAGCGAGGTTCACTATATTCAGGCTCTTCAGGAATAACAAGAGCACAAATAATATAAAGAAGAACACTTAAAGGACCTAAAAAAAGAATTGAAAATATAAAAATAAGTCTTATTAAAACAGGGTCTATACCCAAATATTCACCTATTCCTCCACAAACTCCTAAAAAAATCCTATCTTTTTTACTTTTATAAAGTTTTTTTTCCATATTTTCTTCCTCCCTTTATAGATGTTGCGCTGGACCCGAAGGTGTTATAGTATCGTCTTTTCTCTCTATGTTTTCAGGCTCTTCAGGAATAACAAAGGCTGAAAGGAAATATAATATTATTAGAGT
Organism: Dictyoglomus turgidum DSM 6724; assembly: GCF_000021645.1. Classification (NCBI taxonomy): domain Bacteria; kingdom Pseudomonadati; phylum Dictyoglomota; class Dictyoglomia; order Dictyoglomales; family Dictyoglomaceae; genus Dictyoglomus; species Dictyoglomus turgidum. The sequence goes on along the minus strand of NC_011661.1, from coordinate 668,181 downwards.
AAAATTAAAGGGTATGAGAAGAAAAATAAAAATAAGCCTAACTATTGTAGGATCAATATTTAAATATTCCGCTATTCCTCCACAAACTCCTAAAATGACTCTGTTCTTCCTACTTCTATACAGCTTTTTCTCCATAAATTTACCTCCTCCCTTTTTACTCACTTGTAAATACTCTATTACCCCATTAAAAGTTGCAACCAAAATTTTAAATTTTCTTTAAAATAAAGATGATATAATCCCTTTCTAAAATCCCTAAAACCGGAGGTGAAGATAGCATATGAAGGTAAGACAAATTCCCTACCTTGCTTTGGGACTTGCCTTATTAATTCTAGGAAGTTATCTAAGCTTTTATCTTCCATTTACTCAAATTCCCTTCACTTTACAAGTATTTTTTCTTTTCCTTATTACCCTATATTTTTCTCCAGTAGAAACCTTTTTTATCGTATTTGCATACTTACTTCTTGGAGGAATTGGTCTCCCAGTTTTTGCAGGAGGAAAAGGAGGTCTAAATGCACTTTTTGGACCTACCGGAGGATACCTCTTTGGATTCCTAATTGGAGGAATTATTATTTCTATGGTTAAAAAATACTCTGAGATCCTTGCCCTATTTTTAGGTATTCTTATAATATATCTAACTGGCAGTATATGGCTTTCCAACTCACTAAAAATAAGTTATTATAAAGCCCTAATTACAGGAGTACTCCCATTTATACCTTATGACTTTGCAAAGGCTTTAATCTCCTATCTTATATGGCAGAGATTAAAGAAACAATTAAAAACTAATAAGTCTTAGCTATGATATCCTCAGGCAGTAAATCTCCAACCTTAATCTCGGCAAGAGCCATCACTTCATCGGCACCACCATAATAGATAAGTATTTCGTCATTTAAATCAAGAGTTTCAGTGGAATCTTTATTCTTTGGAACTACTCCACAGGTAAACACTACATTAGGAACCCATCCTTCAACTTCATAAATTTCCTCAGGTTGAAGAATGGGCTCTGCAGATCTATATATAATTTTTTCTGGATCATCAAGAGGAGTCAAAACCACTCCCAAACCATATGCCTTTTTACCCATCCAATCTCCTACCCCATGATAAATATGAAGCCAACCATATTTTGTCTTCAAAGGAGGAGCTCCTGCACCAATCTTTATACTATCCCAAAATTTAGGAGTTGGCATTAAAAAAGTTCTTCCTACTTTAATACTTTTTCTCTTCAATTCATCAGTGTAAAGAATCTGCATATCAGGAGGAATTCTATGAATAAGAGCAATCTTCTTTTCTAAAAGTTCAGGAAAGATGTTCACAAAATCATCCTCTACTCTCTTCCCATTTGAATATTCTTCCTGCCTTTCATCTACCAAATATAAAACCGCATCTTTATCTTCTAAATATTTAAAAATTGGTCCATTCCTAATCCATGCATTATTCCATTCCTCATAACTTCTAAAACTTTTTACTCCTTTTAAAAACACCTCAACAGGAATCTTGGCAAGCGCAAGTTGTACCACATCCCCATATGCAGTATAGGTCATATACAAATTGTTGTCTATCAAGCTCAATCTTGGGTCCTCAGTTCCCCCAACCTCTCTTATCATTCCAAAAGTCCTTTTATGAAATCTTCTCCTTTGCTCAGGATTTTTAGGCATCTCATAGCTTTCCTTAGGTCCAAATATGGGATAATCCAATCTCCCCTCCTGAGTATATCCATCCCTTGACCACCATAGGCCAATCCTGGAAACCCCATCCTCTCCTAAGGCTCTGTATAAAACATAAGTAGTCCCTTTTATTCTTATAGCTCCAGCATTATAAACTAATTTTTCCCAAGCCACTTTTTTCCTTCCCACATTAATATAAACTTTTGGTCTTGCTTTAAATAGAGGATTATTCATATATCTTATAGCCTTTTTAGAAGAGATATAAAGAGGAGGATTAAGTACATCTCTAAATATAAATATGAACTGACTTCCCACCCTCTCAGGAGAATGAGCATAAGCAAAAGCCCGAGAAGTCCCAAGGATTAGATTTCTAAAATAGTCATTAGTAAAAATAAGGTCTATCTTATAAAATAACTCCTCCTTATTTCTAAACTTCATCACACCTGTACTGAGTTCTGTACGAGTAATTCCTTTAATTTCTGTCTTCTCCTTACCATCAAATTTTATAACTTCGTTATATAGAAAATTTGTAAAAATCTTGTCTTTAACTATCACAGGAGTTCTACAACCTATAAGCTTATATACGTGAAAGGGCTCCACATCTTTTCCTCCATCAATAATCACAAGATCTACAGCAGATATGAGTTGTAATTCATCATACCATACTCCTCCAAGGGTTATACTATTTACATCAATACCCTGCTTTTCAATAAATCTTTTAACGAGGACTTCCCTCTCCGCTGTGGACACAAAAACCATAAAGTAAAAATCTTGCTTTCTCTTTAATTCAGAGAGTTGTAAAAGAATATTTTCAAAACTATAATCAGCTATGACAAGAATTGCCTTTTTATTCTCTGGAATTCTAAACTTTTCTCTAGATACTGTAACCTGCTTCTCTACTACTGGATACGATGGAAAGTTAACAAGGTAGATGTTTTTTGGTAGATATTCTTCCCAGAAGAAAGCAATAATCCCATCCCATTGATGTTTCCAAAGGGGATGATCAGGCATTTTGTAAGCTCTTGGATAATTCAAAAATAATACTTTACCCTTTACTTCTTTTAATTCTTCTAAGAGGATCCTCCATGGTACCTGAGCCTTAGGAGTGTCTATGACAAGATACAATTTGTAATCCTTATTTCTAATTCTATAATCGTAGGATATTTCCACCCTATATCCTTCCTCTTCCCAGTAATTTATAACTGGAGTTAGGAAATCATTAAATCCTATCACATTTATTACATCGCCTTTTGTAAAAACCATATAACCTATTTCCTCCCTCTACCAATTTTTACTTCTTTCATTGGTTTTTGTTATTCCAAGGTAAATATGATATAAAATTAAAGAAAAAAATCAAGGAGAAAAAATATTCCCATTAATTACCTTTCTTATTGACTTACACTCTCAAGAAAACTCCCTTGAGACCATAAGCCTATCCTTTGTAGGAGATCTTTTTATTCAAAGACAATTATTCAATTCATATTATGATCCCCAAAGGAAAACTTATTATTTCCCAGAAGAAATATTTGAAGATATAAGAGAATACATAAACAAAGATTTTTCCTATATTGTCATTGATACTCCTGTGGCCACCAATCTTTGTCCTCCCTCAGGATACCCCTCATATAATGCTCCTATAGAGATTCTGGACACTTTAAAAAGGGTTCGATTTAACATAATGATCACTTCAGGAAATCATGCCTTAGATAAAGGAGAAAGAGGACTTATTGCTACTATAGAAAATATAAGAAAAAGAGATTTATATTATGTAGGAACAAATAGTAAAAAAGAGGAAAGTAAAAAGTATCTCATCTTAGAGAAAAATAATATAAAAATTGGAGTCCTTGCACATACTTTTAGCACAAATGGTATTCCTTTACCCAAAGGTAAGGAATACTTCGTTAATCTAATAGATAGAGAGAAAATCAAAAAAGATCTTAGTAAGGTAAAAAATCTCTGTGATTTCAAAATAGTTTACCTACATTGGGGGAATATAGAGTATTTAGACGAAGTAGAAGAATGGCAAAAAAGACTTGCAAAAGAAATTATAAACTATGGTGCAGATCTTATAGTAGGAAGCCACCCTCACGCCATTAAAACCTATGAAAACATAGAGGGAAAATGGTGTTTCTATGCTCTCGGCAACTTTTTTACTGACCAATATGGGGTATATAGACCGGAGGTAAAATACGGGTATATATTAAACCTTTACCTTTTAAAATACAAAGAGAGAGTAAACATTATTAAAAAAGATATAATCCCCATATTCATTTGGAGAAAAAGTTTAGGAAGTAAATATGAATACAAGCTTTTAAAGGCAGAGAAGGTTAAATACTTATCAAATATTGATGTTAAGGATAAAATATACTTAAAAAGGGTAAAGAAAATTCTTAGATTAGAGGAGGAACAAATATGAGAAATAAATCCATAGGAATTCTTTTACTCCTTGTAGGTGTCTTCCTTCTTCTTGCAAACTTTAATCTTCTTAGGGGAGAAATATTTTTATTGCTTTTGAGCGCTATCTTTTTAATTCTATATTTTAGAATGAATAGAAATATTGGATTCTTGATCCCAGGATGCATTCTTTTTTCTATATTTCTCTTTAACACAGTAAATAATCTTTTTAATATAAACCCAATTCACAGTCTAACTTTTATAGGAATAGGCTTCTTAGGAATATATTTTATTCATTATTTTGGAAAAAGAGATATTAGTCCTGGAGAAAAATATTGGTCTTTATATCCTGGAATAATATTAATTATAATTGGTATTTTAATTAGCCTAATCCAAAGTTTCCCCGACTACTTAAGATATCTCATACCAATAGTCCTTATAATTGTTGGAGTATTTTTACTTTTCAGACATCAAAAATAATTCTTAGCCTACAAAAACATACCGCATAAAATAGATTCCAAAGAATATTAAAAACACAGAAGCAAAGTATAAAATAACTTTGTATATCCTTTTCCAAAAAGGAAGGGATAAACCTTGTCCTATAAGCCCGATAAAGGCATACCATACATAATCGGAAAGGATATGCCCAAAATAAAAACTCAAAACTCCGAAAATCAAATAATCTTTTGCTTGAGTAAGAAAACTAACACCAATAGTAATCCACCACATAAGCCAGTAGGGATTAGAAAAAGAAACCAAAATACCACCGAGAATACTTGGAATTTTTAAAGAAGATGCATTTTTAATATGAATATTATTTTTCAAAAGAGAGACAAATAATCCTATTCCCATGTAAAGAAGGAATAAGCTTCCAAGAAAAGAAAAAATCTTAAGAAAAACCTGATTTTGTAAAAAAGGCTGTAAACCTAAGAGAAGAAGTATCACAAGAATTCCTTCAAGAATAGCATGCCCAGTAACTATTTTTACCGACTCAAACCAACCTTTTATGCTACTTTGAGTAAGAACCATGGTAAGCATAGGACCTGGTGAAGATGCCCCTGAAAAACCTACAAGAAAACTTGTAATGAATATACCCCAAATTCCCAAACTCATAGTCTTGTCTCCCCTATAATAAGATTTTTAAATCTCAATTCTCTCAAAAATTGTATCTGACTTTTGTCTATCTTAAAAAGATGAGAAAGACAATTACAATCGGAAGCTCCAAACTTGGACACTATCTCACCAGTTATGGATTTTGCTATCTTACATTCCCACTCCTTGCTAAGCTCTCTATATAAAACCTCAACAATTTTTACCTTTCTATTTGCCAAAAGATAATCAATATGCCAATGAAATTTCTTATCTTTTGATAAATGTCTTTTTATCCTCTTTTCCAAATTATTTTGTGCAGATCCAACATATAAATATATCCCCTTTTTAAAGGTTAGTTTTCCAAGGCTTCCCACTTCTACCTCTATATCTTCCTCTACTTCTAACACTAATACATATATTCCCTTCATTGACTTAAGTTTATCAGTTTGAAAGTGTGTGGACTAAGTAATATTTTAATCCTTTTATCTTTATAATTTAGGAACACTTCTGTTCTATAGGGTAAGAAAGACTCAAGAATGGCATAATTATTATCATATAAGAAGAGCCCTATCTTTTCCTTCCCCTCAAGATATATATTTATCTTTTCCATAAAAACTTTTCTTATCTCATTTAGAACATCTACAGGAAAATTATATAGGTCAGAAAAATTATCGGGTATATTTAAAACATATAATTTCCCTTTCCCATAAAAATCTTTCAAAAGAATAGGAAAATTCTTTTCTCCCTTTATGCCCACAATTAGGGGCCAAGAAGAATTAGTATAATACTCAAGAATCGGGAATAATATCTCCTTTGAATGAATATACTTGGTAAAGCCAGTCATAGCTGGGTCAATAGCAAAAAAGTCTAAATAAGCTTTACCGTCAGTGTACCTTATAGAGGTAAGTTCTTCAATCCCTCTTCTGCTAAGTTTTCTTAAAACTCCTGAAGTGATTATGACAGTATTACCCCTTAAGAGTGTATTTTTTAACTTCTCTATTATATCTTTATCGCCACAAGAAGTCTCTGTTATAAATACAGGGCTTTCCTCATAGGAGAAGTAAGGAGTAGGTTCAAAAGGAATTCCCATCATTCCAAGATAATCCTCTAAATGATTCTCTCCATCAGAGTGAAAAGGATGATAAAAACTAACCCCTACTGGATTGCCCAATAAAGAAAGCATATCATCAATCCTTTCTAATTCAAATCCTAAAGGAGGAATATATACAGTGTTCCTCAAAGAGCTAAAATCAAAAAGAGTAATCTCCTTTGCCTTGGCAAATAAAGTTAAATGAGCTTGTTCCAAATACTGAGTCAAATCACACTCAAAGGAATCAAACCAACCACCTTTAATCCTTCCCTGCTTTACATTCTCAAACCATCTCATAAGAGAATAGCTTAGATATCTTGGCAGATCTTGTTGAGTATACCTAGGATCCCTGGTCTCAGTACCCACATACATTTCATCAAATATATCCTTCTGAGTTTCTGGATTATACCCATTTTCGTGATAAGATTCTATCCAATTAGGATATTTTACTATTATATTTACCTTTGGATTTAATTTCTTCGCAGGCTCTACCACATATCCCTGGGAAATTTCAGTCATCAAACTAAGCCTATAGTCTCTCCAAGATCTATCTCCCTTTGCCCTAACACAATCTTCACAGGCGCAACTGGTAAAATAAAAATCATCAAGAATTATCTCATCAAATATGCTAGCAGTGTATTCAACAATCTCTTTTAATTTCTCTCTTAAAGTTTCTTTTGAATAGCAAAAAGTATGAAAAATTCTCAAATTATGTACAGGATCATCCAAAAGATCAATAGTAGTAGTAATACCTCCCGAAACTTTTATTCCTTGGCTCTCAAAAAAATTTTTAAACTCAAGTAATTTCTCTCTTGATACATCCTCCTTCCCTCTATGGGTTTCAAGATAAACTTTATCCAAATGCAAATACCTTTGAAAAAATTTCAAATCATTTTCCAGACTATAAATAGATGTGTTATTTAAGAAGGGAGCAGTACAATAAATAGCAAGCTTAAAATTTTTATATCCCATATTTCTCCTCCAGAAAGACTTTCAAGCTTTTTAAACATTATAGTATTGAAATTAAGATAACACAATATATAATAGTTACATAGCTATCTAAATATTTAAAAGGGAGTATAAAAAGATGGATTTAAAAGTTTTAAAAAGTGAGATTTTTGAACATCTAAACAACAAAATAATCCCCTTCTGGGAAGAATTAAAGGACGAAAATAATGGAGGATACATAAGTTATGTGGGTTTTGATTTAAAACCCGACCCCTATGCTCCCAAAGGATTGGTCTTAACCTCAAGAATTTTATGGTTTTTCTCCAGACTTTACAATCAATTGAGAAAAGAGGAATTTATAAATTTTGCAGATCACTCATACAAATTTCTTATTAAAAGCTTTTTAGATAAGGAAAACAAAGGTTTTTACTGGATGGTAGATTACAAAGGAGAGCCTATAGACAAAAGAAAACATTTATACGGGCAAGCCTTTGTTCTCTATGGACTCTCGGAATACTATAAAGCCACTCAAAAAAAGGAAAGCCTTGATTTGGCTTTAGAGATTTACAAAATAATTGAAGAGGTATGTAAAAATGATGTAGGCTACAAAGAAGAATTTGATGAAAAATGGAATCCAAAAGAAAACATAATTGTGAGTGAATATGGAATTATATGTGAGAGGAGTATGAATACTCTACTTCATATTTTGGAAGCATATACAAACCTTTTTACTGCTACTTATGATCAAAGTATTAAAAAAAAGATAGAAGATTTAATAATACTTTTTAAAGAAAAGATCTACGATTCTAAGACTAATCATCTTTATGTATTTTTCGACAAAAAGATGAACCCCATTATAGATGCCATATCTTATGGACATGATATTGAAGCTACATGGTTAATAGATGAAGCCTTAAGATATATTGATAACAATAAATTAATAAAAGAAATGAGTGAGATAAACCTTAAAATAGCAGAAAAAGTATTAGAGGAAGCTTTTGAGAGCGGAAGCCTACTAAATGAAAGGGTAAGGGGAATAGTGGATAAAAACAGGATCTGGTGGGTTCAGGCAGAAGCCTTAGTGGGTTTCTTAAATGCATATCAAAAATCAAAATTAGATAAGTTCTTAAAAGCTGTTTTCGAACTTTGGGAATTTATAAAAGACTTTCTTGTAGATAAAAGAGCCCAAGGGGAATGGTTTTGGAAACTTGATGAAAACTATATTCCATCTCCTATGCCTGAGGTAGACTTATGGAAGTGCCCATATCACAATGGGAGAATGTGTCTTGAGGTAATAAAAAGGATTTAAAATGAGGAAGAACTTATTTAGAGCACTAAAAAGCAGAAATTACAAACTATACTTTTCAGGTCAAGCTATATCCTTAATAGGAAGCTGGATTCAATCTACAGCTATGAGTTGGCTCGTATATAGGTTAACTAATTCCTCTGTTCTTCTCGGAACTACCGCCTTTCTTTCCCAAATACCAAACCTATTCTTTTCTCCTTTTGTGGGGGTATTTCTCGACCGATTTAGCAAACATAAGATCCTAATACTTACCCAAACCCTCCTTATGTTTCAGGCCTTTACTCTTTCTCTTTTAACTCTTACAAATACAATAAGAATATGGCACCTTTTACTCTTAAGTTTAATTCTTGGAATTCTTAATTCCGTTGATGCACCTACAAGACAATCCTTTGTAATTGAGATGGTAGAAAATCCAGAAGACTTAAGTAATGCCATCGCTCTAAATTCTCTTCTTTTTAATATTGCAAGGCTTATAGGACCCACCATAAGTGGATTTCTTATTGCCCTATTAGGCGAAGGCATGTGCTTCTTGATAAACGCATTAAGCTTTCTAGCAGTAATCATTGCATTGCTTTTTATGAGAATAAAGTCCCAAATTTTGGTTGTTTCGGAAAACATTATTAAGGATCTAAAAGCTGGATTTAATTATGCCTTTAAATTTATAGTTGTAAAATATATCCTTATATTTATTTCCCTTTCCAGCCTCTTTGCCTCAATATATAGCGTACTCATGCCTATTTTTGCTAAGGACATCCTTCGCGGAGGACCAGAAACCCTTGGAATTTTGACGGGAGCAATCGGCGGTGGAGCCCTTATAGGAGCAATTTATCTTGCAGGAAGATCAAAGGTCAAAGGAATAGAAAGTATAATATCCTATTCTTTTGGAACTGCTGGAATTGGACTTATTCTTTTCTCCCTATCAAAAAATCTTTATTTTTCTCTCTTTGCTCTATTCATTACAGGACTTAGCTTTATGCTAAACTCTGTATGTAGTAATACCTTAATACAAAGTATCATTGATAATCATGTAAGGGGAAGAGTAATGAGTATATACGTAATGTTCTTTATGGGATCTATGCCTATAGGAAGTTACATAGGTGGTCTTTTCGCAAAGCATATAGGAGCTGTAAGTACGGTACTTTTAAGTGGAATATTATGTATTATTTGTAGTTTTATTTATAGAATAAGACTCCCTCTATTAAGGAAACATATATACTCTATTTTTGATAAAAAAGGAATAAACTAGTTTTAATTTATCTCAAACTCTCCTTCCATAAGTTCTAATTTCTTTTCCTTCTTACAATAATGCACCTTTAAAGATTTAGTACCATCCTTATACCCTTTGTGGATAAAACGAATCCTTAAAAACTGTTTTTCTTCCTTTTTGAAGGTAGAAAACTCTATTAGATTATACATACCCTTCTCATAATCCCAAGAAATTCCATCGTCCTCATAATATAGAAATTTTCCATCTCCTGGATATACCTCTAAGTTTAACATTTCCTGTTTTTTCTCTCCAACATAACTTTGCGTATTCCACATAGGAATAATTGCCCCTTCTCTTAAAAATAAGGGAATTTTATTCAGAGGAGCATTAACTTTCACAAGAGTTCCCCCTCTATATCTTTTCCCAGTATAAAAGTCATACCAAAAACCTTCAGGAAGATAAACCTTTCTTTCCCTTTTTTCTTTTTCATAAACAGGAGCTACAAGAATAAAAGGACCAAACATGAATTCGTCCTCATAACTCAATACCTCTTTTGAGTTTGGGAACTCTAAAATCAAACTCCTTATAAGAGGAATTCCTTTCTCCTTTGCCTCGTAAAATAGAGAATATATGTAAGGTATAAGTCTATACCTTAGGGAAATAAAATCTTTTGCAATCTTTTCTACTTCATCCCCAAAACTCCATGGCTCTTGATTCCTTGTATTTTTAGCCGTGTGTATTCTAAAGAAGGGATAGAAAATACCAAGCTCCATCCATCTCACAAAAAGTTCTCTCTCGCAGTCTCCCCAAAAACCTCCTACATCTTCCCCTATGAAAGGAACACCTGAAATAGATAAATTCTGTAAAGTTATAATCGAGGAAAAAAGATTTTCCCAAGAACTTTTATTATCTCCACACCAAACTGCAGAATACTTTTGGATACCTGAAAATCCTGACCTTGTTAAAATAAAGGGTCTTTCATGAGGATTGGCTCTTAAAAAACCCTCAAAAGTTGCTTGATTCATCAAAAGTCCATAAAGATTGTGGATCTCAGAATGATAAAAAATTTTATCATCTTCCTTATGAATTACTTTTTCATGCACGGTTTTTCTTTTTATTTGTTTTATCTTTTCTTCAAAATTTTTAGGCTTTGGAAGTTTTGGGGGCTCTTTGAATTTTAAGATATGAAAGAGAATTTTCATTGCCCAATATTCTATTCTGGAAAAAACAGAAGGCTCGTTCATATCATTCCAAAACCCGCTAACTCCCATGTTTATAAATTCTCTAAGCTTTTCTCCCCAAAAATTCCTTACCTCTTTTCTTAAAAAATCAGGAAAAACTGATTTTCCAGGCCAGACATATCCCGTAAAAACTTTTCCATTTTCCATTCTACAAAAGAAATCCTTTGATAATCCTTCTTTAAAAATCTCATATTTCCTATCCCATTTGACTCCTGGGTCAATAATAACTACTAACTTAAATCCAAGATTTTTAAGATCTTTAACCATCTTTTCAAAATGGGGAAACCTCTTTTTATTAATCGTAAAGACTCTATACCCTCTCATATAATCAATATCAAGATACAAAGCATCACAAGGAATATTTCTTTTTCTAAATTCCTTTGCAAGATTATAAAGTTTTATCTCCGAATCATAACTCCAACGAGATTGATGCAAACCTAAACTCCAAAGAGGAGGCATATAATATCTACCTGTAAGATAAGTATAACCTTCTATCACATCTTTTGGAGATGACCCATAGATAAAGTAATAGTCCAAGTCTCCATCTTCAGCACAAAAATAATAATAATCTTTATCTCCCTTCCCCATATCAAAATAACTTAAAAAAGTATTATCAAAAAATAAACCATAACTTGCAGTAGGATGCCAAGCAATAAAAAAGGGATGGGATTGATAAAGAGGATCATTTCCAACACTATGATCAGATTCATCGGTATTCCAATTGATTAAAACATGACCCCTTTTATTCAGTGGACCTAACCTCTCCCCAAATCCCAAAAAAGCCTCTTCATGCCTAATCTTTTTATAGGTATATATTTTTTTGCCTTCTTTTACATAACCTTTATCTTCATAATCGGACAAAATCAAATTTTTACCTTTATCATAAATAGAAACCTTTCCTAACTCTTTGGAAACAATAATTTCAAGATAATCTGTAGATAAACGATAATAATTTTCTCCCTCTTCATAAGTTACCCTCACCCCTGAATCTTTTATCTTTTCATAATCCACACAGAGCGAATAATTTTTATCAAATTTTCCATATTTTGAGTAATGGAAATTAACAATCTTAGGAGTAATAAAATGTATTTTCAAAAGCTCATCTTTTACTCTCAAAACTTTCTCGTCCAAATTCTAACCCCCCCAAAATTTTTAAATATACTTAAATAATATACCAAGAAAAAAAAGGGGACAAGATTCAGTTTCTTGTCCCCAATGTACCCTTTAATATTACCCTTTACTCTTAACCCATCTCTACAACCACTTCATGAATCTTTCCATCATTAAAGACAGGCAGTAGATTCCCAGAAATTTCTTTCCCATCTACAACTATCCTCTTTACCCCTTTAGACTTCCCTTCAGGATTTATCACTTTTACATCATAAACTGAACCTCTATATCTCCTTACCACTCTGAATTCTTTCCAATCCTCAGGAATACAGGGATCCACTCTTAACCCATCATAATCAGGTCTTACTCCCAATATGTACTGGGAGATCAATACAAAAGCCCAAGAAGCAGTACCTGTAAGCCAAGAGTTTTTACCCTCTCCATGTCTTTTTGCATCCTTTCCAGCCACCATCTGACAATACACATAAGGCTCCATCTTATGAATTTCACTTTCATCTTCAAAATAAGCAGGTGTAATTTTTCTATAAACATCAAAAGCTCTCCAACCTCTACCTATCATGGTCTCCCCTATGCCAACCCAAGGATTATTATGGCAGAATATTCCTGCATTCTCTTTATAACCCGGTGGATAAGAAGATATTTCGCCAAGCTCCAAGTAATACTTAGAATATGCAGGTTGCTGAAGTACCATTCCATATTTTGTATCCAGATACTTTATACAAGAATCCAACGCCAACTTTGCTCTTCCGTCGTCTTTTCCTATTCCAGCCATGGTACAAATTCCTTGAGGTTCAATAAATATCTTACCCTCCTCACATTCTTTACTTCCTACTTTCCTTCCAAAATAATCATAAGCTCTTAAGAACCACTCTCCATCCCATCCATAGTTATTAATTGCATTTATCATATCCTGAGCAGCCTTTTTAGCCCATTCTGCTTCCTCCTTCTCTCCCATTTCCTCGCACATTCTTATATAATCAGGAGTTGCATATACAAACAAACCAGCTATAAATACAGATTCTGCCGTCCCACCTTCTACGTTAGATGTGGTCTGAAAAGACTCATCAGGATTTTTAGAGAAACAATTAAGATTCAAACAATCATTCCAGTCTGCTCTCCCAATGAGAGGTAAACCATGAGGGCCTAAGTTATCGGTTACATGATGATAAGCCCTTTTGATATGCTCAAACAAAGTTCCTTTTTTAGTTTCATCATTATTGTATGGGATAACCTCCCTCAGTATACTAAAGTCCCCTGTCTCTTTTATATAAGCACCTGTAGATAAAATTATCCACAAAGGATCATCATTAAAACCGCTTCCTATTTCATTATTTCCTCTCTTAGTCAAAGGTTGATATTGGTGATAACAGCTACCATCCTCAAACATAGTAGATGCAAGATCAAGAATTCTTTCCCTTACTCTCTCAGGAATCATATGTACTGCACCAAGAATATCTTGATTAGAATCTCTAAAACCAATCCCCCTACTTATTCCTGACTCAAAATAGGAGGCACTTCTTGCCAAGTTAAAGGTAATCATACATTGATATTGATTCCAAATATTAACCATACGAGATAAAATCTCATCATTGTGATTTACTTGATATTTTGACAAAATATCATTCCAATAATTCCTCAATTCCCAAAAAGCTTTTTCTACATCTTCAGAAGTCTTGAATTTATTTATGATCTCATAAGCCCTTTTCTTATTAATAACCCCAGGTCTTTCCCATTTTTCCTCTTCAGGATTTTCCACATAACCAAGAATAAAAACAAAATCCTTTACTTCTCCAGGCTCAAGTTCTATCTCAATATAATGAGATGCAATGGGAGACCAACCTTCAGCTACTGAGTTATAGGACTTTCCCTCTACCACAGCTCTTGGAGCCTCAAATCCATTATACATACCTATAAAAATATCCCTATCGGTGTCAAAACCCTGAATAGGAACGTTTACTGAATAAAAGGCATAATGATTCCTTCTTTCTCTATATTCAGTCTTATGATAAATCACTGATCCTTCTATCTCTACCTCTCCAGTACTAAGGTTTCTTTGAAAGTTAGTTTGATCATCCCAAGCATTCCAGAGGCACCATTCTACAAAAGAGAAAAGTTTTAAACTTCTCTTTAAATTAGTATTGTTCTTTAATTTCAGATAATGAATCTCACAGTTTTCTTTTAGAGGAACAAAATAAAGAACCTGTGCGGAGATTCCATTTCTCTCTCCCAGAATTCTAGTATAAGAAAGTCCATGTCTACATTCATATTTATCAAGATCTTTCCTTACTGGTTTCCAAGTAGGAGACCAAAAATCTCCGTTTTCCCATATATAGAAATATCTCCCACCATTATCAATAGGAACGTTATTATATCTAAACCTTAATATTCTTCTCAGTCTTGCATCTTTATAAAAACAGTATCCTCCACCTGTGTTAGATATTAAAGAAAAGAAGTTATCAACTCCAAGATAGTTTATCCATGGAAATGGAGTCTTAGGATCAGTAATAACATATTCTCTATTTTTATCATCAAAGTAACCAAATCTCATACTTTTACCTCCTCTTAGCCCATAATGACTAATACTTCATTTTCATCCTTCATTTCGGATTCGGGGAGAAAATTATCATTTATCTCCTTCCCATTTATTATTATCTTTTTTACTCCCTTTTGAAACCCACTATGATTTTCAACTTTGATCTTTAACCTTTTTCCTCTAAACATCCTTTCCATATAGAATTCTTTCCAATGAGAAGGAACACATGGATCTATTCTTAGCCCTTCATAATCGGGTTGAAGTCCAAGAATACCTTCTACACATGCTACCATAACACTGGATGCAGTACCTGTCAGCCAATGCACATGAGCTCTACCATGGAATGGACTATCTTTACCCTCTACAAATTGACAATGCACATAAGGTTCAGCTTCTCTTATCTCGGCTTTATCATTCATATTAGCTGGATTTATCTCTTGGAAATATTTATAAGCTCTATTCCCATTTCCAAGCATAGTTTCAGCCTTTATCAACCAACCCTGAGGATGACAGAAAATTCCAGCATTTTCTTTCATTCCAGGATTAAAAAGTATCATCCTAAACACAGGAAGCCCTAAGGTTCTTACAGGAGGATACATAATCATAGCGCCATAATCGGTATTTAGTATTTTCTCCACATTATCCATAACAATCTTTGCCTGCTCAGAAGTTGCTACTCCTGAAAGTACAGACCATACCTGAGGATTAAGCCAGAAACTTGCCTCAGAATTATTCTTTGAGCCTATTACTTCGTCTCCCATAAATCCTCTTACAAACCTATCCCCTTCCCAAGCATATCTTTGAAGGTTTTCATATAATTTACTTGCTTCTTTCTCTGCCCATTCCAAATCTTCTTTTTTTCCTTTCTTTTCCGCAAATTCAGCAAAGATTTTTAAGGCTAAATATAGTTGGAAAGATGCAAAAACTGTTTCTCCTTCCTCTCCCAATCTTAAAGTATCATTCCAGTCTGCATCAAGTCCATAAGTAAGACCATGTTTCCCAAGTTTGCTTAAAGAAAACAGTATTCCCTTTCTTAGATGCTCATAAACCGTATCTTCTCCATAATCAGAATAAGGTATTACTTCATCCAAAAATGCGAGATCTCCTGTTTCTCTCACATATTGACGTGTGGTAATATATAACCACAAATGGTCATCACATCTATATTCAGTATAACCAGTTCTCTTCACATAATAAGGATTATCTAAGGATAAACCTTGATTGGGCTTAATTTCGTAATCAAAAAATACAAGAGGTAAAGCTACCCCCTTTGAAGTTTGACCCGCAAGCATAAGTCTTAGTCTATCCTTTGCACTTTGAGGATCAAGATGAATTATCCCTTGAATATCTTGAACCGTATCCCTATATCCATAGCCATCTCTATGTCCTACATAGATCATAGAGGCTGCCCTTGACCAGAAAAAGGTTATAAAGCACTGGTAAGCATTCCAGATTCCTATCATACTGTCAAAGGATTCATCAGGAGTTTTTACTTTAAAATTCTCAATCCTTGAATGCCAATACCTCTTAAGCTCTTCCCATTCTCTCTCTACTTTTCCCTTTTCTTTATACTTTTCCATTACCTTCCTTCCTGTTTCCTCTGCTCCATCCCCAAGAACATAAATTATTTCTTTCTCCTCATCCACATCAAGTTCAAGAATAACTTGAGTTCCTGCACAGCTATTTTTGCCATAGTTAAGACTATTACTACATTTTCCTTTTTCCACTGCTATAGGGTTAGAATAATCTCTATAATTCCCTATAAATACATCTCTATCTCCATCAAAGGATACCACTTCTGCTCCAATAACTCCAAAAAATCTATTAAACCTTCTCCCACTTATTCCTTTCTCCTGAGGAATATTTCTTCCCAGTTCAGAATAGTTTTCATTTATGGTCTGAATAATAAGATTATCTTTGTAATAAGTGCGAGATATGAAAAGGGTATATTGCATGTTTACTAAATCCTGATTTTCATTAGGTTCATTAGTAAACTCTGCATAGCTAAAGAGGGATATCTTCCTTTTTCTTCCACTTTTATTTCTTACCTTTATAGCCCATACCTCATAAAGAGCATTTAGAGGTACATAATAAAGAGTTTCAGTCTCAATTCCATCATATCTTGAAGATATGATAGTGTAAAGAACTCCATGCCTACATACTGATTCATATTTTGATAAATCCTTTTTTACTGGAAGCCAAGAGGCAGACCAAAAATCCCCATTTTCCATATCTCTTAAATAAATATATCTTCCAGGAGCTGTGGTTGGAGGAACATTGAACCTACCTCTTAATATTCTTCCACTAGCACCTGATTTTACAAAACTATATCCCTGAGCATTATTGGTTATAATAGCTCCGTATTCTAAGGATCCAAGATAATTAGTCCATTCACGGGGAGTATCGGGTCTTGTGATTACATACTCTTTCTTTTCATTGTCAAAATAACCAAACTTCATTGAATGACCCCCTTACCTTTTAAAGATTTTTATTAAGAAACCGTTTATAATTTCATAAAGAAACTTTTAATTAATAAGTATACTATAATTTTTAAACCATTATGTCAAGCATTAAGTAACTATTTACAAAAAAATATAAAATAGAAAGGAGAAAGACTATTTATCTTTCTCCTTTCTAAAAACAATCCTGAGAATATAATTTAAAATCAGCTTAGCTTCTTGCCTTCTTTATTGCTTCTATATATTCCTTTGCTCTCTCGGTAAGAATCTCAAACTTCTTCTCAGCAATTACCTTTTTATCTACAAGATTTCCTCCAACTCCCACAAAACATGCTCCTGCTTTAATAAACTCACCCACATTCTCAAGACTTACCCCACCTGTAGGAGAAATCCTAATATAAGGCATAGGTCCATGTATAGCCTTTATATACTTAGGTCCAAGAGTATCTGCGGGGAATAACTTAACTACATCGGCACCCTCTTCCCAAGCAGTTAAAATCTCAGTAGGAGTATATGCCCCAGGAATAGCTATCTTATCATAGCGATGACAAAGATTTATGATCTCTTTCTTCAAAACAGGAGAAACTATAAAATCGGCACCTGCAAGAATCGCTAATCGGGCAGTTTCAGGATCAAGGACAGTTCCCATTCCCACTATGGCATCTTTACCCAACTCTTTTTTCACTTTTGGCAAATACTCTATGGCAGAAGGAACTGTCATAGTAACTTCCAAAGCTATAACTCCACCTTCTTTTAAGGCTTTCGTAACTGGTATAAGATCATCAGGAGAATCAGTCCTTATCACTGCTACAATTCCGCAATCAATCATCTTTTGTAAAATATCAAACCTATCTCCCATAATAAACCTCCTTACTTCTTAGCTTCTTTCATAATTTTCTCCACAGCTCTTAACCATTTATGCTTAGGATCATCGTACATTACTGATTCTCTAATCTCTCCCGCAAGTATCCACAAGTAGTATAACTGATATCCAGGTGCAGCCACAACAGGATGATATCCCTTAGCTATTAGAAGTAAACTATCATTCTCTATGAGAAATACCTCATTAATATCACCCTCCTCAGTATAAACCCTTTGAAGTCCAAAACCCGATGGAGGATTTACTCTGTAAAAATAAACCTCTTCCATCCTCACTTCCTCAGGATAATTGTCAGTATCATGCTTGTGAGGAGGATAACTAGACCAATTCCCAGGTGGATTTATGGTCTCTCCTATAAGAAGTCTCTTTGCCTTAATCCTTCCATCAATAATATCCTTTACATCCCTTCTCCAATTATATACCCCTACATCCCTTACCACCACATCACTAGGCTTAATCAACTTAACCTCCTCGTCAGTCTTTACTTTTGTCTTACAAATAGCAACCTCAAGAGGCTCTAATGCCTCAATTTTTACTTCCCTATTATTGGGTACGTAAAAAGCATAGGCATTACCATCAAAAACATTTCTCCTTGCTCCAATGGAGTTATACATCTCCCCATCAATCTCCACATTGCATTTACCTGTAAGAATCACAAGTCCAATCTCATAATCTCGAGAGTTAAAATTATAACTGTCTCCTTTTTGGCCCTTAAAAATATCAAGCTCTATAAATTGCATCTCTCCAGGCTTAACAAGAATATTTAATCCCCATTGCAGATTAACCTTTCTAAACATACTTTAAGATCCTCCTTTTTTATTGCTAAAAAAAATATTTATCCTTATTTAAGAGAATAAAGACAATAAATTTTTATGTCAAGAAAAAAATATAAATCAAAAAAGAGCCCCTATGAGGTGGGGGCTCTTTTTTACTCTTCTATCTTTATTTTCAGTCTTAACTAAGTTCCAAGCAGATCAGCAAGAGGAAGCTCTAAATCGAAATTGTCATATCCATCTGTAGTGGGATCTCCATCACTATCCTTAGTACCTGAAATTATTAAAATTGGATCAGTAGTATCAGCGCCATTAACACTTGATGTAAAATTTGCCATTAATTTATTATTCACGTTAATATTTTGATCATAATCGACATATGTCATATATAAACCCATACTTCCTGTAAGAATACCTATGTTATTAAACTGAGAAAGACAAGTTATGCTAATATCATCCCAAGACAATGTAAGTCCAAATTTATTCATTTTATTTGGATCATTTTTAGATGGAGCTAAAAAGTAGAAAGAAAATTTTCCACTTACAGGATAAACATTTATGGTATCTACCCTAATATTTTTGTTAAAGACAAAATATCCTTCCTCAACTACTACAAATCTCAATGTATCTGTAGAATCTAAGTATGCTTTAAGCTCTAACTTCTTAAGAGAGGAGTAATATCTAATTTTTAGATAAGAAGAACTATCTAAAGTTAAAGTATACCATCCATCGGCATCGGGTCCTTGCCAATTAAGCTCAATAGAGACCTTATCTATGGATTTAGCCATCGGAGCCTTCTCAATTAATTTACTAAGCTCTGGTTTTGAAACAGGAGAGGTAGGCCATAAATTTCCTGGTAAATCTGACATATAGATTTGAATGCTTTTGTTGTACTCCCCACTATTAACTAAATCATAAATGTTGTTTAGTTCAGTACTACTTAAATCTTTATCTGCCTGTGGCTCCTGCTTTACACAGCCAGAAACAAAAAAAACAAAAAAAATAATAAGCATTAAAACAATAAACTTCTTCATAAAATTTTCCTCCTTCCCCTTGAAATTTTCTAATATTATAATAATATGGTAATAAAAATTTGTCAAATATTGATTAAAATAGATTAAATGAAAGAAAAACTAATTGGATTAACATTAGTTATAATAGCGTGCCTGTTTTGGAGTATATCCTTCTCAGTGTCAAAACTCCTTCTTAAAATTCTTTCTCCTTTTGAACTTGCCTTTATTAGATTCTTTCTTGCTTCCATCTTTTCACTAATTGTATTCTTTCCCAAAATAAGAAAGGCATCCTTAAGTTGGAATTATCAAAAGCCTCTTTTTATTGCTGGTCTTCTTGGAGTTACATTATATTTCATATTCGAAAATAGTGGTTTAAAATTTACTGATGCCTCAGAGGGAGCTCTTATAGTAGGATCTTTTCCTGCCTTAGGACTCTTAGTAGAATACTTGTTTCATAGAGAAAAACTTCCTTTAAATAGGATATTAGGAGTTCTTCTCTCCATTCTTGGTGTATTTCTCATCATGAGCGATTCAGGATTAAATTTAAAATTTAACAACCTTTTTGGAGATTTTTTAATCCTACTTTCTGGAATCTCTTGGGTCATATACAACTGGGAGATTAAAAGGGTTAATCAAAATTATCCTCATGAGGTAATAACTACCTTCCAAATGATATGGGGTTCTATTTTGTTTATTCCTTTCCTTTTCTCTACAGGATTAAAAATTCCAAAAACCCTTGATGCATTTATAGGAATATTCTTTCTTGCCTTCTTTTGTTCAGGGCTTGGATATCTTTTCTACAACCATGGTTTAAAAATCCTATCAGTAAGCCAAGTAGTTAATATCTTAAATCTGATACCCCTTTTCGGAGCTATATGGGGAGTAATTTACCTCAATGAGTCTTTAACTTTTATAAAGATAATTGGTGGAGTGCTAATCATTTTAGGGGTAAGCATATCATCCTCAAAATAAAAAGCCTGCCCTCTTTACGAGGGCAGGCTAATTTTTCCAAATATCACTTCACAAGTTTTAAATTCCCAAGATAGGATGGATTTCTCCAGTTTTCATTCTCAGTCTCATTCCATGCAATAATTCCAACTCTGCTTCCAAACCTATCAGCATCGTTTACTTGCACGTCAAATCCAATTACATCTCCCTCGTTAAGTTTTCTTGTTCTCATCTTTACTTGCGCCTCTACAATATAGCCAAAGTCAGTCTTTTTTGTAGCTGTCACAAAGTAATCACGGGAAGCATTAGTACCATAACTTTGTACATTCTCAAAATTTACCCTGTACTGAGCATCATTTTTATCGTAAGAGGTTGCTTTTTCATTACCCTCATCTACAAATATTTCTAAAGAATCTTGTTCCCATGGATTCGTACTATCCTTATTTAGAAGTGAATCATACACTTCAGCCCAAACATATATACTTTCTTCGTCCCAGAGTACTCTGAATTTAGCATATGCTACCTTCCCCTTTACCCCCTGTACATAACGATCAGTAATATATTCCTCGGCATTTTTCCAAACCTCGTCCATCTCTGCATCAATCTTAGGTTTACCATATTTAGCAGTAGCAGTTAAAGTTTGACCAAAAGCTAAGGATAGGAAAAGCCCGATAACCAAAAGAGTAATGAGGATAAAAAGTCTTGACCTTCTCACAAAAGATCCACCCCCTTAAGTAAAATTTTAATTGTGGTTGTATTATAAAATTAATTTTAAAAAGAGTCAATTTTTTTATTAGTAAGTTTTATTTTATTTCTACTTCATCGGCAAATTGACTCATATAAAGGCGATAATAAAAACCTTTCTTTCTAATAAGCTCCTCATGACTTCCCATCTCTATTATTTCCCCATTGTTTATCACCAAAATCATGTCAGCATTTTTTACTGTAGACAGTCTATGAGCTATCACAAAACTCGTTCTTCCTGACATTAAATTTAACATAGCTTTTTGTATATATTTTTCTGTAACCGTATCCACATTACTGGTAGCCTCATCAAGAATCAAAATCTTAGGATCTGCAAGAATAGCCCTCGCAATAGCAATAAGCTGTCTTTGCCCTTGACTAAGACCCCCTCCATCTTCAGAGAGCACTGTATCATAGCCCTGGGGAAGTTTAATTATAAAGTCATGGGCATGAGCCAATTTTGCCGCTTCTTCAACCTCCTCATCGGTAGCAGAAAGTCTCCCATACCTTATATTTTCCCTAATTGTTGTAGAAAAGAGGAGAGTATCTTGAAGAACAATCCCCAAAAATTCCCTTAAGTTCTTTCTTCTTATTCTTCTAATATCTATTCCATCAATTAAAATCTCACCATCATCCACATCGTAAAATCTTGCCACCAAACTCGCAATTGTAGTTTTTCCTGCCCCAGTAGGTCCAACAAGAGCAAAAACTTCTCCTGGTTTTACATGAAAACTCACATTTTTTATTACAGGATTACCTTTAACATAAGAAAACCAAACATTCTTAAACTCCACTTCACCTTTAATATCCTTAAGCTCTATTGCTCCATCCATGACATCCTTCTCATCTTCTTCATCCATAACCTCAAAAATTCTCTCAGCACTCGCAATAGCAGACTGAATCATATTGTATTGGTTAGCAAGCTCATTTATAGGTCTTGTAAATTGCCTTGAGTAGTTAATAAAAACTGTAATATCTCCTATTGTAATTAATCTTCTATAAGCAAAAAAACCTCCTACTCCAGCTATAATTGCAAATCCTAAGTTATTTAAAAGGTTCATTAGAGGACCTATAGAACCAGAAAATATTTGAGCTCTTATACCAACTTGAGTAAGATCATTATTCACTTCTTCAAATTTTTTAATCTCCTTTTCCTCTCTACCAAATATTCTAATTACCTTTAAGCCCGAAATATCCTCTTCTATGATTCCATTTAACTTTCCAAGAAGAGTCTGATTAGCATAAAAATAATTTCGAGTCCTTTTTGAGATAAAGTCAGTTAAAAATACAGTCAATGGAATAGTTATTAAACTTACAAAGGTCATAGGAATACTTATTCTAAGCATCATAATTACTATGCCAATTAGAGTAGTAATAGCAGAGAAAAATTGTATCACACTGTTAGACAAAACCATACTAAGGTTATCAATATCATTGGTTATCCTACTCATTAGGTCTCCGTAAGGGCGAAGATCAAAAAATTTAACAGGCAAAGAATGAAATTTGTTGAATAAATCGCTTCTTAATGTGAATACTAACTTTTGAGTAGTTTTCAACATTATATAACCTTGAAGCCAGGCAAGAAAAGAAGATAAAAGATAAATTCCTCCAAGAAGGATGAGAAAATTAAGAAAGCCTGCAAATTTCTTAGGTAGTATATACAAATCTATGGCACGACCTATAAGGTAGGGACCAATTATACCTAAAACCGAGGAGATAAATACCAATAAAAATGAGAAGACAAATCCCCATTTATAGAGACTTATATATCTTAATAACTTCTTCAATGTGCCCAAAGGATCTTTTATTTCAATCTTTTCAAAACTAAACCGAGGACCTCCCCTCCCAGGACCACCGAAAGGTCTCGGACCAAAACCTCTCTGAGGAATTTGGCTTCTTAAAGTTCTATCATCTCTACGCATGTTTTACTACCTCTTCATCTATTTGAGATCTATAAATCTCTTGATAAATAGGATTCTTCTCTAAAAGTTCATAATGAGTACCAAAACCTACAATTCTCCCTCTGTCAAGAATTATAATCTTATCAGCATTCATCATAGTACTTACCCTTTGAGCTATTAAGAAGGTAGTGCAATGCTTCATTATCTCCTTTAACCCTCTGATTATTTTTTGTTCTGTTACAAAATCTACCGCAGAAGTAGCATCATCCAGAATTAAAATCTTTGGTTTTTTGATAAGGGCTCTTGCAATAGCAATCCTCTGCTTTTGTCCCCCAGAAAGAGTCACCCCACGCTCTCCAATTACTGTATCATATCCATTAGGAAGCCTTATTATAAAGTCATGAGCCTGAGCAATTTTGGCAGCTTCTATCACTTCTTCATCAGTAGCATCCTCTTTTCCCCAGCAAATGTTTTCTTTTATAGTTCCAGAGAACAAAATTATATCTTGGGGAACCATGGAAATAGCACTTCTTAAAACCCTCAAATTTATATCCCTCACATCTCTACCATCTACAAGAATTCTTCCAGAAGTGGCATCATATAGCCTTGGAATAAGATTTACTAAGGTAGATTTTCCAGAACCCGTTGTACCTATTATTCCTATAATCTCTCCAGCTTCAGCCTCAAAATCTATATCTATAAGTACAGGCTCCCTATCCTTGAAATAACTAAAATAAACATGTTCAAACTTAACCTTCCCGCTCTCTATAGATCTTGTATCACTCTCCTCTTTATCTTCAATGTCAATTTTCTCCTCAAGTACTTCTACCACTCTTGAAGCTGACGCTGAAGCCCTTGAGATAAAAATCAAAATATTTCCAATCATCATTAAAGAAAAAAGAATCTGTCCCATATAGTTTATATAAGCCATCACCTCTCCAACTTGCATATTTCCTCTTTCCACAAGAAGTCCTCCAAACCATAGCACAGCTAAAATGCTAAAATTCATAATCAGCATAAAGAGAGGCATGGCAATTATCATAAGCATAAGCGCTTTTATAATAGCATTCATCAAAGCAGTATTAGCATATTTAAATCTTTCCCTTTCATAATCTTCCCTTCTAAAAGCCCTTACTAATCTTATCCCAACTAAATTCTCTCTCACCACACTATTCACATAATCAATTCTTTTTTGTACTTCTGAAAACAAAGGAAAGCTTCTTTTCATAATAAACAAAAAGAGAGCAATAAGGACAGGAATTGATAATAAAAATATGAAAGAAAGATTTTTATTTAGGGATATAGCCATAATTATCCCACCAATAAAAAGTAAAGGCGCTCTTACCATTATTCTTAAAGCCATCATGACAAGGGTCTGAAGCTGGGTTACATCATTGGTGAGACGTGTAATAAGAGAAGATGATTTAAATTTATCAATACTATGAAAGGAAAGTTTTTGAACCTTTTTAAATAACTCATTTCTTAAATCCTTACCAAAATTCTGACTTGCAATAGAAGAAAAAATGGTACAGCCAACACCTCCAATCATACCTATCATAGCAATACCTAACATAATAAGTCCTGTGTTAAGAATAACTTGAAAATTATTTTTCAAAATTCCTTGGTCTACAATTTTAGCAAGCAAATTAGGCTGATAAAGATCACAAATAACTTCCACAAGCATTAAAAGAGGTGCAAGAATAACTGCATAAGTATAAGGTTTTAAAAACTTCAAAAGTTTTCTCATATTTTTACCCTTTTTCTTCGTTAAGTATTCTCAAATTATCTCTGATCCTTTCTAAATAATTTTTTAAAGTCTCTCTTTCCTCTTCTGTAAAGTTCCCAAAGCATTCTTCTTCAAGCTGTTTATAAGTTTTCTTCAGTTTACAGATAAATTTTCTTCCCTCATCGGTAAGATAAACCTTTGAGAACCTTTTATCTTTTTCATCCCTCTTTGTAATTACTAAACCTCTTTTTTTCATTCTCCTTATCATTATAGCAACGGTAGAAGGCTTTATTTTCATATTTTCTACAATCTCCTTTTGGGTTAAACCATCTCTTTCTGATAAAAGAAGAAGTATAGGCGCCTGTCCCCGATAAAGCTTCAAACCACTAAGAAGTTTTTCTCTCCTTATAAAGTGCTCCCTTATCACTTCTTTAAATATTTCATATATATTCTTCTTCTCCATACTTCTCTCCAAAAATTAGCTATCTAAATATTATCACTCCACTATAAATTTTACAAGTATACTAACTTTTTCTCTTTTGCCGATTCATACCAACCTTCTATTACCCTCATATCTTTCAGCCCATCAGTTCCTGAAGTTGCAGGCTCTCTTCCTTCTTTTATAGCCTCCTCCGTGTCTTTTATCTCAGCCACATATTGATTCTCTCCATAAAAATTATAAAAGGTGTAATTATTAAACCTTCTTAGGATTACTTTTCCATCATACTCCTGATATAATGTGTCAAGAATATATAAAATACCTTCATCTCCGCGTATTTCAAAGGACACAGAAAGCATAGTATCATAACTTACATCCAAAAGTGCCATCATACCATTATCAAAACGTACCACTGCACCTGCATTTTGCTCTACCTCATACCCATAATGCTCATTGATAGCCACAATCTCTTCAACTTTATTATTAGGAAACCAAAAATGAAGGGTATTTATCACATGAACTCCAATATCCATTATGGCTCCACCCCCAGCAAGATCTAAACTATATCTCCAGGCATTCCTCTCATTATTTACAAAAGAAAAGCTTGCCTTTATAATTCCAATTTTCCCCACAATATTTTCCTCAAGAAGCTTTTTAGCTCCAATATTAAAAGGATTAAATCTTCCCATATTGGCAATTCCAAGAATAACCTTATTTCTTTTGCACTCTTCTACCATCTCCTCAGCCTCTTTCACACTAAGCGCCATAGGCTTTTCACAAAGCACATGAATTCCCATCTTAGCACATATTATTGTCTGCTCTTTATGAAATTTATTTGGCGTTGCAATATAGATCACATCTACATCTTCTACAGCTTCTAAATTAGAATAAATTCTTGCCCCATATCTCTCAGAAAGATCTTTTGCTCTCTCTGGATTTGTGGTCACAATAGCTGTCAACTTTGCCCCGGGAACTTGCTCTAAGGCAGGCAAAAACCTATCCCTTACAATCCTTCCAGTTCCCACTATTCCCCATCTCATAAATTTTCCCTCCTTAAGTGTGAAATTCCAAAATATCTTCATCTTTTACCTCATAACTCTTTTCTACAGGAAGTCCTTTTACTGAACCGTCTTTTTTATAAAGCTTTGCAAATTTTAAATTTTTTGCAATATCTTTATGGATCATCTCTGCTACATCTAATACAGTACTTCCCTTTTCAAGAATATATGGTTTTGATAAGTCGGGAGGATACCCGGGCTTTTTTGTATAAACCCTTACTATATGTAGAGCATCAAATATGCTCTTCTTAATATCCTCCATATTTA
This sequence comes from Dictyoglomus turgidum DSM 6724, assembly GCF_000021645.1. Classification (NCBI taxonomy): domain Bacteria; kingdom Pseudomonadati; phylum Dictyoglomota; class Dictyoglomia; order Dictyoglomales; family Dictyoglomaceae; genus Dictyoglomus; species Dictyoglomus turgidum. Next base: position 641,370 of record NC_011661.1, on the reverse strand, counting down.
CACCCTCTTCAGCTGATACACAAAATACATTTAGATCTTTTTTTATAATCTCTATTTCCTCCTTTCTTTCCTCGGGAGCAAAAATATCAATTTTATTCAATATTACAATGCCCCTATTTTCCTTAATAGGAGAATAAGGATCTCTATCAGGATTTTTCCTTACAAGCTTTATCTTTTTTCCTTCCAAAAGATTTCTTATCTTTATATATTCATCCACTATGGAATCAAGATCCATGCTTAAAAATAAGATTATTAAATCTGCATTTCTTATTAAGTTATACATCCACCCTTCCGATTCCTCCCAAAGAGGAGGAAGATCTACAAGTTGAATTTGAATATTTTCATAAGGTAACATACCAATCACAGGATTCATGGTAGTAAAAGGATAATCAGCAACTAAACTCTCGACCCCTGTAAGAAGGGTAAAAAATTTAGATTTTCCAGTATTAGGGGGACCTATTAAAAGCACCTGACCTGCTCCTTCCTTTTCAATATAATCAAGTCCCCTTCCACCTCCTTTTTTAGCCCTTTTTTCTGCCTCTTCCATAAGTTGGGAAAGTTTTCTTCTTAAATCTGCCTTCATCTTATCGGTACCTTTATGTTTAGGTAATATAGCAAGCATCTCTTTTAATGCCTGAATCTTATCTTCAATAGTTTTCGCCTCTCGGAATTTCTTTTCTGCCTCAAAATATTGAGGTGGCAAATTAGCAGGCATAAAATCACCCCTTCTAATTGTTATCCTTCATGATTATACATTAAAAAAGAAATAGCTTCTCAAAGTGTGATATAAGTCACTTTTATAATTATTTTAAAAAATATTTATGGTATAATATTTATTAGAGTAAATAAATTTAGTTTATTAATTTGTCTCTAACCCTCTAATTTAAATAAACTGAATCTATTTACCCAATAAATCAACTGGAGGCCTTTATGAGAAAATTGGCTTTGTTTTCCCTAATATTAATCACCTCAGGCATCTTCCTTTCAGGATGTACCCAAAAAGCAACAACAAATCCGGGAGAAATCAATGTGGGTTTAGGAGATAGCATTATCCAGGGAATAGTAAACTATTTTGATAAACCAACTAACCAAAGTGCAAACATAAAAGTGACATTAATCCCCGAAAGTGAAGAATCTCCACTTAACCTCGACTCATACTATGTCATAACGGGAAACAACGGATCTTACAAATTCCAGAACATACCTTCAGGCACCTATTTATTATTAGCTCAAGATGTTAATAAGGAATATCAGCCAGCAAACTTAGTTATCACAGTAGGAGAAAATGAAGTTAAAACTTCGGAGATGATGATTTTAACAAAGGTAATTAAACACGTAATAATTTTTCGAGAAAACAGCTCAGCTTGGAGTCAAGCAGGAGTACCCACAACAGTTATAGGAGATATCCTCTCATCAATTGGTATGACCGAGGGGACAGGACAAAATCAATACGAATACAGAGAATTAAATATAGAAAATCCTAATTTAGACTTCAATCTTGGCAATCTAGTAATAATTGAGGGGGATCAGCCCCAAGGATTTTATGATGTATATACTAACAATAAAAATGCCTTTGACAACTTTGTATATAACGGTGGGACCATCTTTTGGATAGCTTGCGATATGGGATGGGAAAATGGAAACTTCTCTTCTACCCTTCCTGGTGGAGTAAGCTGGAGAGATGCTTACGAAAATTACAATGATATTGTCTATTTTGAGCATCCCATTACTAAAAACTTTCCTGCACAACTTTATGGAAACTACGCAAGTCATGGTGGTTTTAATAACCTTGATTCTATTAATATATCTAATCTCATGGTATATGTAAAAGAAAATTACGGAGACGGAAGTAGTCAATATCCAACATACATTGAGTACCGATATAATATGGGAAAGGTTTTAGCTACTACAACTCCATTAGAATGGTATGTGGTAAATGGACCAACATCCTGTCCTGAAGGATATACTACTACATATAAAGATTTATTCAAATTAATGCTTGTTAGATCTTTAAGATATATTATGAATTTAGACGTAAGCCCCGATATTCCACCATCTGCAGAAGAAGTTTATTCTCCTAAGATAAAGACAAATCTAAACTCCCATAAGTAAGAGAAAAACCAAGGGGGAGAAATTAATTTCTCCCCTTGGTTAGCTCCATTTGAATATTGCCTTAATTATTTCCTCTTTCATCAGCTTTTTGTATCCTTCCAATAGATCAAAATAAGTGCAATCTCTTGAGACCAAAATATCTATCTCGTGATCAAAAAGGGTAGGATGATAATTAAAACAGAATGGAATATTCTGTTTACCTTCTTCAACTACTTTTCCCACATTTTCATAACCAGGAATTAGAGGAAATTTTTCTCCTTTCTGCTTTCCAGAAAGAACTCTAAGCTCTGTACCTGGACTTACTCCCGTGTAAATTGTTTTTACCAAAATCTTCCCCTCTTCTAATTCTCTTAAATCATACTCTTTAATCTCTAACTGAAAGGGTCCTCTAAACACTATTGCTTTTGACTTCATTTTACCTTCTAAGTTTTAATTTTGTAAATATATTTTACTATTTTTTACTCATACCTTAAAGCCTCCACAGGATCAAGTCTTGATGCTCTTATTGCAGGATACAGCCCTGCTACAGCAGAAAGCAGTAAAGCAAAAAGTAAGGTGGCAATAACCAAAGGAAGAGGAACATAAAAGATTCTTACAAAATTTGACGAGTCTTTAATTAACATTTTATTTAAAGCGAAATTTAAAAGATTATTTAAAAACCATCCCATGAAAATTCCCAAAAATCCCCCTAAAATTCCTTAAAAAATTCTAAAATACTTATTTAATTCGTCTAAGGCTTCTTTAAAGGTGTTAACCGTAAACCCCATATCTTTTATCTTCTTTGCAATCTCCTCTACTTCTCTAAAAGACTCTGCTCTAATATAGACTACTTCATATCCATATCTCTCAAAATAACTCTCATCTCCTACTGAGTATTCCTTAGCCATAAACAAAGGCTAATTTCTTACTATTGATCCTAATCTCGCTCAAAATTACTTCTACAACAGCCCTTACTGCAGACACTCCATTTATATTTTTAAAGATCTTCACATCTTACTTATTTCCTGCAGGCTCATCGCAAAGTAAAATTGATGGATTATTAACAATAGCTCTCGCAATAGCAACCCTTTGTCTTTCACCCCCAGAAAGCTCGTTTCCCTTATTTTTTAGTTTATGAGAAAGACCAACCTTCTCAATAGCTTCCTTTACCCTTAATTCCCTGTTATTACCCTCTGAAAATATTAGAGGAAGCATAAATAAGATAATATTTATATAAATTTTCCACCTTTATCATTTTCTCCTACCTCCTGATTTCCATCTTATTTAATAGCCTATTGTAAAGAAAAATAATAATTGCAAGTATCAAAATTCTTAATATTACCTCCACCACAAAATATTCTATCTTAGGAACACTAAATCCTATTCCTAACTTTCCACTAATATTATAATCAAAAGCAGGGATAAAAATAGGAAGTTTTTGAGGAAAAATCTTGATTAGAAAATTATTTAAATGACCCTTATATAATAGGTATAAAATACATCCAATATAAATGATTATTTTCAAAATTCTATTTTCATAGGGGAGTTTTTTAGCAATAATCATGAGAGAAACGAGGAAAAAGGCAATAACGTTACCAAAGAGAAAATCCAAAAACAAGATAGCTCCATAACTGGAAAAATAATTAATTACAGCATGAGAGAAAGAAGTATTGTAAAGTCTTAAAATGAAAAATGTTAAAAATATTATGACAATTAAGAAACTTAAAAGCTCAATTAAATATATAATCATCCTTTTTAAAAACAAAACAGAAGGTTTCAGGGGTAAAGTAAAGCTCAAATAGTTAAGATCCTTAGAATTAATATCCATAAGATTACTAATTGCTATGAGTATTATGCCTACCAAAAACACCAAAAAGAGAAATACAAAAATTATGAGACTTAGATCATCTCTATTCATAACAGTAGAATTTAACCTTGCATAAATAGTAAAAACCAACCCTATTAATGTAAGTAGAGAAATTAGATAAGCGTTCTTTTTCCCCAAAATTTCATATTTTACAATATTTATTACATTCCTCATCTTATTCTCCTCCCTAAAACATACTCTTAAAGAGTTCATTTATAGAAATCTTCTTCTGTTCCCTTATTTTTTCTGTATTCTCATCTAAAGCAATCTCACCTTGGTATAGGAAAATAGTTCTATCTGCTATAGTTTCAATCTCATTTATAAGATGAGTAGCTATAATCATTAAGCTTTCTTCATAGTAATTTTTTAAAATACTTGTAATAATCTTGTCTCTTGTAGATGGATCTATGCCACTAAGGGGCTCATCCAAAAGATAAATTTTGGCTTTTCTTGAAAGGGAAAGACTTAGGAGTAATTTTTCCATGTCACCTTTAGAAAGTGCTTTAAGAGATAAATCTTCTTTTAAACTAAAAAAGTCAAGAAGATTTTTAAATTTTTTATCATCAAAATCAAAAAAATCTCTGTAAAATTTATAAGTATCTTTAATCTTCATCCACAAAGGAAAAATATTTCTATCGGGAAGATAAGAAATTATAGATTTTGAATAGACTCCAACCTCTTTGCCATCTACCAATACTTTTCCTTTTGAAGGTTTTAAAAGTCCAACTACGATTTTTAAAAAGGTAGTCTTTCCGCTCCCGTTAGGTCCATAAAGTCCTACAATCTCACCAAGATTAAAAGATAGGTTAATATTTTTCAAAGTAAGTTTTTTACCATAATCCTTATAGAGATTAGAAATCTCAAGAATCTCCATTTACTTAACCTCCTTCAAATAACCTTGTAGCAAAGCAATAATATCTTCATCAGAAAAACCTAAATCTCTCATATCCTTGCAAAATCTTTCCAAAACATCCTCTGCCATTTTTTTCTTAAGTTCTTCTATTTTCTTTCCATCCTGAGTTACAAAGGAACCAATCCCTCTTAATGTGTAAGTTATACCCTCTCTTTCAAGTTCTTGATAAGCTTTCTGAACAGTGTTAGGATTTACCTTCAACATCTCTGCAAGCTCCCTCACCGATGGCAATTTATCACCCCCTTTAAGCTTTCCTTTTACTACTTCTTTTTTAATAAAATCCATAATCTGCAAATATATGGGAATTTCCTCATCAAAATTAATCATCTTCACCACCTTTCTATACTATTGTATTAGCTATATAATACAGTATTACTTTAATCTTGTCAACAATTTTGGTGTATAATATCTCCTATGAAGATGAAGGCGATGCTTTTAAAAGAGATAAAAAATCTATCCATAGACAGAAATCCTCTAACCCTTGAGGAAATAGAAGTTCCAACCCCAAAGGAGAAAGAAATATTAATAGAGGTATATGCATGCGGAGTTTGCAGAACCGATTTAGATATTATTGAAGGAAGAACTCTTCCATCAAAATTTCCCATAATCTTAGGACATCAAATCGTGGGAAGAGTTGTGGAAAAGGGTAAAAATGCAAATAAATTTTCCATTGGAGAAAGGGTAGGTATTGCATGGATAAATTCTTCTTGTGGAAAGTGTAAATATTGCTTATCAGGGCAAGAAAATCTATGCGATGAATTTAAGGCTACAGGAAGAGATGTGGATGGAGGATATGCAGAGTATACAGTGGTTTCAGAAGATTTTGCATACAAGATTCCTGAGAATTATTCCGATGAAGAATCGGCTCCCCTTCTTTGTGCAGGTGCTGTAGGATATAGATCTTTAAAACTCACCAACATAAAAGATGGAGATAATATTGGACTTTCTGGATTTGGAGCATCGGGACACTTGGTATTAAAAATGATAAAATTTCTCTATCCTAGTTCAAAAATTTTTGTCTTTGCAAGAAGCAAAGAAGAAAGAAATTTTGCAAAGGAACTTTCAGCTTATTGGACAGGAGATTTCGATGAAGATCCTCCTGAAAAACTAAAAGCCATAATAGACACTACTCCAGCATGGAAGCCCATAATTTCAGTACTAAAAAACCTTGAAAAAGGTGGAAGATTGGTGATAAATGCCATAAGAAAGGAAGAGGGAGATAAAGAATTTCTTTTGAACTTAAAATATGAAAGAGATCTTTGGATGGAAAAGGAAATAAAAAGTGTAGCCAATGTAACAAGAAAAGATGTAGAGGAATTTTTAAAGATAGCAGAAAAACTAAATTTTAAACCTGAGATTCAAATATATCCCTTGGAAGAAGCTAATAAAGCCCTTCTTGAGCTAAAAGAAGGAAAAATTAGAGGGGCAAAGGTATTGAAAATAAGATGAAAATTATAGAAATAGAATTTATAATTGAGAAACAAAAATATTACGATCTCTACTTAAATCACACTCCTTTAAATCAATTTTCAAAAACTCACGTTTTCATAAACAACCTTGCCTTTGGAGAAATACAATTTCCACAGGGAGAAACTCATTCCTACATAGGAGAATTAAAACTTAAACCTGGAAAATACTCTTTTAAAATAAATCTTCCTCAAGAAGACTTTAAAATAATTTCCTTAGAAATTAAAGAGAAAGATTATTCTACTACAAAGATCACAAATTATAAAATAAGGCCTAATCTCTCAGATAATGCTAAAAGACTTTTAGAATTCTTACAAAAGATTTATTCCAAATACATAATAGCTGGACAACATACAAACACTGCCTTAGGTCCTGAGATAGCCTACATAGAATATTTCACAGGGAAAAAACCTGCCCTTCGTGGTTTTGATCTTTTAAGTTATACTCCAGCCGTAAGGACTCAAGATATGACTCCCCATGCCCTAATTGAGATTGAAGGGAATAAAGGTTCTATAGAAAAAGCCATAGAATGGGCAAAAGACCTTGGAGGCATTATCACTCTATGTTGGCACTGGTATGCACCCTTGGGAGGAAAGGATAAAACCTTTTACACCGTTAACACTGACTTTAATTTAGAAGAAGCCCTCCTAAATGGCACTGAAGAGAATAAAACTCTATTGAGAGATATAGAGATTATTGCAGAAAAACTTTCCATACTTAGAGATCTTGATATTCCAATTTTATGGAGACCCCTTCATGAAGCTGATGGAAAATGGTTTTGGTGGGGTGCAAAAGGTCCTGAAAACTACAAAAAACTATACATGCTTCTTTATGAGATATTTACAGAGAAATACAGATTAAACAACTTAATATGGATATGGAATGCTCCTCATCCCGAATGGAAAATTGAGAAAGACCTATACGACATAGCGGGTATTGACCATTATGCACCACCTGGAAATTATGGACCCATGAAGTTTTCTTATGATCTCTTATTAAGACTTACCGATAATGAAAAACTCGTAGCTCTAACAGAAAATGGACCCATTCCAGATCCTGATCTTCTTTTTGAGTATGAAGCTTACTTCCTATGGTTTATGCCCTGGTTTGGAGATTTCGTCTTTAATGAAAACTTCAATTCTAAAGAACATTTTAAAAAGGTTTACAATCACGAAAAAGTAATCACTCTGGAAAATTTAAAAAATTTGACTCATCTTTTCTTATCATGCTAAAATAATTTCAAAAAAAAACTATTTTTGGGGAGGAAACCTATGAAAAAATATCTACTTTTAATCGTATTTCTTTTGCTTCTTATTACTCTCTCCTTTAGCCAAACTCCAAAGTATAAGGACGCATTTATCCTTAAAGAACCATCTTCAGGGGATGTGATAACCAAAAATCTTCCCCTTACCATAGAGCTTAATTTTTGGAATATTGCAAAGTATGAAGGAAATACGTGGATGGCATTTTATAAAGAAGAAGATGCAGTAGAATATTATGCAGATATAAAAAATATAATACTAAAGGATAAAAACTCATGGGTACATGGGTATCCTGAGGTTTATTATGGATACAAGCCATGGTCTGCCCATGGAAACTCCATTGAAAAATTAGTTCTTCCACGAAAAGTATTAGAATTTCCCGATGTTTTATTTAACTTAAAATACAATATATGGTATGAGAGAAATCTCTCTATAAACTTTGCAATGGAGACCTGGATAACAAAAGAACCATATCAAAAAACAGTAACCGCAGGAGATATTGAGATGATGGTATGGCTTTATGCCAATAGACTCTCTCCTGCAGGAAGAAAAGTAGCAGAAGTAAAAATACCAATTATTCTCAATGGAAATCAAAAAGACATTGTATGGGAAGTATATTTCTCACCAGGGAGTTGGGATTACATTGCTTATAAATCAAAAGAAAACATTATCCAAGGAGAAGTAAAAATACCAATAAAGGATTTTATAAAACATTTAAGAACAGTTATAGCTAATAATTCCAGTAGAATAACTGCAGAAAAATATGACCAGATGTATGTAACGGTTTGGGAAATTGGAACTGAATTTGGAGATCCCTACACCAATGAAGCAAAATTTGGGTGGACCTTCTCAAACTTTAACATTGAATCTAAATAAAGAAAAGGGACCCAGTATTGGGTCCCTTTATAACTAATCTCTTTTAGTATTTTCTAAACCCTTTGCCTTTCTAAATTTTTGAGCGTACATCTTCATATCTGCTTTATCCACAAGTTCCCTATAAGAAGATATCTCCTCTGAAGTTGTCTCTATACCAAAACTAATCCTTATTTCTCCCCTAGTTATATCTTCAATTCTATCCTTAATTCTATTTACCACTTTTAGTGCCTCGTTATAATCAGCTTTCCTTAATAGAATTAAAAATTCATCACCACCCCACCTTACCGCAGAATCACTTTGCCTTATAGAATTCTTGATGGCAGTTGCAATCTCTTTCAATACATAATCTCCATAGGAATGCCCAAGGGTATCATTTATTCTTTTAAATCCATCTATATCTACAAAAACCACACTAAAATCTTCCTTTTCACGCAAGAAATCCAAAAAAGCTTCTTCAAGCTTTCTCTCCCCATAAGATCTATTAAAAAGTCCTGTCAATGGATCAAACATACCATACTTTCTCTCCCAAAAGACAATAAAACTCTTAAGAAGATTTCGTATAACAAAGAATAGAGAAGGAGGAAGATTTTTAAGGGAGTAGACAGTTATGGAAAAAGGAGGCTTTTTATAGAAGAATCTAAATCTATTCCTATAAATAAGCTTATTGCCTTTTTCTAAAGTTTTTTCTCCAACTTTCAATACTAACAGAAAATCATCTACAAAATCTGAAATAACCCTATATATTAGTTCTAAGGCTTCATTCTCATCTTCAGAATCTATAATAGCTTTTCCCACATAACCTTCCAGAGCTTTTACCTTTGAATGTTCCTTCATTAGGTTTACATAATCTGAAGAAAGCTCTATTATCTGAGTTTCTAACTCCTTTTGAAGATTTAAAAGGGTAGCAAGTCCTATAATCTCAAGTCTTATATAGGGAATAAAGACATTTAAATTTTTATCCTTTTCAAGGAATCTAATAAGAAGTTTATAAGAATAAAGAGCATCTAAAAATTCCCATCTCTCAAGCATCAAGTCTATGTAAGAGAGAAGTGTAAAAAAACTTTCCCTGAGAATATATCCTTTCAAAAAATTGTGAATAGGATAATCGGTAGGATAATCTCTTAAAGATTTAGAAATCTTTAAGCTTTTTTCAGCAACTAATTTCATATATAGAGTCATTATCTGTTCTTCTTTTGTCCACATTACTTCATCTTCGCTTATCTCAATCTCCCCTAAGAAACTCTTTAAAATCTTCAATAGAACTTTACTTTCTGGAATAGTCTTTAGACTATCCAATTTTTTCATAACTTCTTCTAATTTTTCCACTTCTCTATAACTAAGATATGCAATCGCTAATCTTCTATATCCCGAGTAAAGAAAATATTCTAATTCTACTTCAGACAGTAGCTCTTCCAGATCATTTAATAAGTTTTTTACTTCAGAGAAATCAGCATATTGCATTTTACTTTTAATCAAGTTTCCAAGGCTAATAACCATTAAATTCTTAGAAAGGGATTTTGATATCTCATATGCCCTTTGATTAAGTACTAATGCACTCTTAGGACCATAAAGGTAATTCCTCAAATCGCCAAGATTGTTTATTAATTTATGCAATATTATTTTGTCTCTTGTTTTTTCGGCAAAAATAAGCCCATTCTCAAATATGGAAAGAGCCTTTTCAAATTTACTATCAGTAAGAGTCAAAAGTCCTAAGGCATTATAAAAATTAGCAAGGTATTTAGGAGAACTCCTCAAGCGTAAAATATCTTCTAAATATTTATTCAATAGAATTAAACCATCAAGACTTTCCTTAGTAAGAAAGTAATAACTAACCAACCTAGAAAGAACCTGAGGAAGAGTATAATCCACTTTTAGTCTACCAACAATTTCCTCTGTTATTTTTCTTGCCTCCTCATACCTTCCTAAATATGATAAACATCTAATTTTATTTGCAAGATCAAGCTCATTTTTATCTTCAATAGAGTCAATTATAATAAGGGCTTTATCAAACTTCTGGAAATCTATATGAAGATCTATCAACCTTCGTTTATATATATTTCTACTGTCCTCATCTTTTTTAATAATTTCTTCCAAAATTTCCATTTTCCTCTGAGTGTTATAAGAGGTTCTAAACTCCCTTATCTTTGCATACTTCCAATATTTCCTATTATCCTCAGCTAACACTCCTATTCTTCCCCATATATCACAATAGTTAAAAGAAGAAAGTTTTTTTATAAATTCCTCTTTTAATTGAGATGAATCATGAGACATATTCTCTTTTATATAATTTAAAACCTCTTCGGATCCAAATCTCCAAAGAGGATATTCCCACCTTATTAATCCTGTCTTAACAAAATCCATAATAAAATTTAAGGGACCATAAAGTTCCTTTAATGCCTTTATGGAAGTAGAGGAAAAAGTCTTTCCAACAAAAGTAAGAGTATAAAGAGCTTTTTTCTCGCTATCTGTTAAAGAATTGACTTTTTCATTAATAATCTCTTGAAGGGTTTTAAAATTGTTCTTATATACTATTAAAGCATTATTCCAGTTTCCATTACTCATTTCAAAAAGTTTTAATGCATCCTTATGGGGCAAATTAAATGCCTTTTTTATTTCTTCTATAAAAGTCTTCTCACTTATAGGAACCGATAAGGCCTCAGAACTTATTTCATAAGCTTCTGCATCAAAATCTTCACCAGCAACAACAAAATTTACACTGTGCTTTTTATTCAAATAGGGTATTAATTCTTTAAAAATCTCGTTATAATTTAAATATTCCTGCCAATTATCAAAAATCCAATATTTTATCTTTTTCTGCCCTAAAATATATGAGGCTATATCAGCTATTTGACCTATCTCTAAATCTGAAGATATCACTTCTTCGGATTTATACTTTTCCAGATAGGACAAGAACCTAGGATGAATATATCTTACTAATATGGGACCCACTAAATCTCCCTTTTCTTTAAAAAAAGCCCTCTTATCTATTAAAGAAAGAAGAGTTAAAAAGAATTCACCAATTGGAGTTCTATGGGATGCATAATGGGTAAAAAGAGAATAAGACTTATTTCTCTCAAAAAGAGATCTTAATAAATAGGTTCTTCCACTTCCCCTTGGAAGGTTTAAATATATTATAGGTTCCCTCTTTAAAAGCTCTTCAATATGATTTAAATTCTCTAAAAGAAAATCCATTTTACATTAAAGTTTTTAACTAACTATTTTTATTATAACATTTCATAATCTCTTTAATAAGTTCCTCAACCTCAAAGTTAAACCTCTTTATCCCTAAAGTTTCACTAATACCTTTCAAATTCTCTTTTAGCAAACTAACTTTCCTATCCACCTCCATACTTCCTATCCTATCAAGATCTACATAGGAAAGATCAATACTTAAAATCTCACTACTTTCTTCAACTCCTGCATGAAGAGGATTTGGGGTCATAAGCTCCTTAGGGTAATTTACCTTTCCCCAATGCCATGAAAGCACCCTCATATTCCTTTCTTTATGTTCTTCTTCTAACCTTTCTACTACTTCTATTTGAGGTTTTGCCATGTGTCCTGTACATAAAATACATAACTTAAAACCAGTCCTTTCAAGAAAATTAAGTATATCTTTAAGAAGATTGTAAAAAGTTTCCTTTCTTACAAAAATACTTCCAGGTATTCTCTCCTTTGCAAACATCTCCATTCCCCAAAATTCTTCTCCATCTTCCACCAAAGTACTATCAGTCCCCACATACAAAGTAGGCATGAGCACTCCTCCTAATCTTTCCCATACAAGCTCCAATAATTTTCTTGCTCTAAAAGGATCAGTACCAAATATAAGATGTTCTCCATGCCACTCAAGAGGACTTACAGGAAGATAAACTATAGGGTTCTTTTCAAGAACTTCTCTAAGATGATAAGGAAACATGCTCTCATACCTATACTTAAGCATACCTTCAACCTCCATAACTTTTTACTTTTACCTTTAATTTTATCCTTTAAAAATTTCTTTTTGTGTTAAAAAGAAAAGTGACTTATTTTGACCCCATCAATATGGTAATATTTAAACAAAAGGTTTATATGTTAAAATTATTTAAAAATTAGGGGGAAGAAAAAGTGAGAATAAAAATAACATATGAGACTCTTGACGGAGATATAGTACTTCCTAAGCACTATAATCATCATATCCAGGCTCTTATTTACAAAACCTTCTCCCCGCAGCTTGCCACAAATCTTCACAATATTGGTTTTCCATATGGGAAAAGAAGATTTAAGCTTTTTACCTTCTCTCGTATCCTTGAGAAGGGTATCCCTACTAAGGATGACACAAAATTAATCTTTAAAAGGAAAATTACATTCTATTTTTCTTCCCCAATAGAAGATATTGTTGAAAATCTTGCAGAAAGAAGCTTTAAAGAGAGAGAATTTGAACTTTGTGGAAAGAAAATATACATATCTCAACTTCAAATAATCACAACTCCTAAAATTGAAGAAAAAGTAAAAATAAAAGCCATATCTCCTATCACCATATATAGTACATTAAAGAAGGCGGATGGAAGCAAAATTGTACATTTTTACAAGCCCATAGATAAAGAATTTTCCAAACTAATAGAAAATAATGCTAAAAAGAAATTTCACCTAATATATGGAAAAGACCCAGAGGAACTAAAGTTAGAAATAAAACCCCTGAAGTTTTCTGTAAAAGATAATTTAAAACTTGTTAAATTTAAAGACACAATAATTGAGGGATATACCGGAGTATATGAGCTTACTGGAAGTCCTGAATTAATCTACGTAACCTACGAGGCAGGATTGGGAAACAAAAACTCAGGAGGATTTGGTATGTGGGAAATATGGAGAGAAAAGGAGGAGGATGAAAATGCTTGATGCAGTGAAAGAAATCGGAGATATTATTTTAGGTAAGAAAATCTCGGATCCCTTACAGACTTTATTAGAAGATCCTAATGCAGAGAGAAAATATAAAAATGTATTTTGCCTTACTTTTGAGGAGAGGGAGGGAAAATACCAGTATAAAGGAATAGAAAGAGAAGAATATTCCACAGATAAACTTGTAAGATATCTATACAGAGGTGGACCAAATAACGGAGCCAACTTTTCACCTTCAACTAAGGTTACTGAAATTGATAAAACCCTGAAAAATAAAATTATAGGATGGTTTAAGGAGGTTTTATCGAATAAAAATATTAAACTCAGCACCGAAGAAAGAGCATTTCTAGAAAACTTAAGTAAAGAAATCATGAATAACACAGAGAAACTTATAAAGGAATATAATGAGCTCATCAAAGAAATTCCAAAAAAGGAGGGAGGAATTTTCCTTACTTTTAAATTTAGAAGTCCTCATAAAATTGAATATCTCGGGGATAAAGAAGTTTTTGTAAGAATCTTACAGGATCTTCTTAGAATAAGAGAGGGTAAAAAAGGTAGCACCATAGGTATATGTTCTATCTGTCTTGAGGAAAAGGAAGTAAGTGTAGGGGACGGTATTTACACTTTCTTTACTGTTGACAAACCAGGTTTTATAGCTGGTGGATTTAAAGAAAAGGAAGCCTGGAAAAATTTTCCTCTTTGCGAGGACTGTAGAAGAAGCCTTGAAAAAGGAAAAGAATATATTAACAAAGAACTAACTTTTAAATTAGGAGGTTTATCCTATCAGCTTATACCTAAATTTGTAATTGGAAAAGAATTTGTAAAAGAAGACGTTTTAAATACTTTTTTTGAGACAAATAAACTTATAAACTTAAGAAAACGAGAAGCTAAAAAATACCTAACTGATGAGGAAGATATCTTAAATTATTTAAGTTTTGTTGAGGATAACTTAACCTTAAACTTTCTCTTTATAGAAAGAAGACAAAGCGCTGAAAAAATACTTGCTCTAATTGAAGACGTACTTCCTTCAAGACTCAGAACCATATTTAATATAAAAGACAAAATTGACAAATTATTTGAAATCGATTTTACCTTTAGAAACCTATGGACCTTCTTCTCCAAATCTGATCCTAATAATAGAGATCAAGACTTAATTAACTACTTTTTAGATATTGTGGACCGAATATTTAAAGCAAGACCTATAGATAAAAACTTCCTTATGCAATTTATTATGAAAAGAGTAAGAATTGCCTTCGTAAGAGAAGAATATTTTCCACAGGTTGTAAAAGATGCTATTATGTCCCTCTTATTCTTAACATATTTAAATTTAATACAAATGGAGGTGAAACTCATGGATGAAGAGAGATTGTTTGATCCTGTATTTAAAAGATTCTCTCCCACCTTTGACCATCCAGTGAAAAAGGGTCTTTTCCTTTTGGGTGCATTGACCCAGATGCTCCTAAACATACAATACTCCCAAAGAGAAAGTACCCCATTTAGAAAACAACTTAAAAGCTTAAAAATGGAAGAAAAGGACTTTAAAGGGCTCCTTCCAAAGGTAATCAATAAACTTCAAGAATATGATGCCTTTGATAAAGGCAAACAGAAAATAGCAGAAGAAGCATCCTACTATCTCCTTCAAGCAGGAGACAATTGGAAATTATCCAATGACGAACTAAACTTTTACTTTGTTTGTGGTATGAATCTTTTACCAGAAATTACTTCTATAGTTTATGAAAAAACTAATTAGGGGGTGTTTAAAAATGACTGAGTTAAAAAATAGGTCTGAACTATTATTTCTCTATGATGTGACCGATGCAAACCCTAATGGAGATCCCGTTGATGAAAATAAGCCAAGAATAGATGAAGAGACAGGAGTAAACATTGTCACCGATGTAAGATTAAAAAGAACCATAAGAGATTATCTATATGAGTATAAAGGATTAGAGGTATTTATAAGAGAAATAAGAAAAGAAGATGGAAAACTAAAAACTAAAGAAGAAAGGCTTGAAGAATTCAAGAGCAATCAAGAAGTGATAGAAAAATGCATTGATATAAGACTTTTTGGGGCAACTACAGCGGTGGAAGGAAAAACTATGGCTTTAACTGGACCTGTTCAATTCAAATATGGAAGATCTCTCCATAGGGTTGATCTAACTTATATTAAAGGTACAACTGTAATGCCCTCTGGAGCAGAGAAAACTCAAGGCACCTTTACTGAAAAGTATATACTTCCCTATTCTCTTATAGCCTTTTATGGAATAGTAAACGATAACCTTGCTAAAGTACAGAATATTCCTCTTACTCAGGAAGATGTGGATTATATGCTTGAAGCTATGTGGCATGGAACCAAAAATTTAATTTCAGGCTCTAAATTCGGCCAAGTTCCAAGACTTCTCATACAAATTGTATATAAACCCGATTCTTATTTCTACATTGGTGAACTAAATAGAAGAATAAAGTTAATATCTGATATAGAGGATGAAAAAATAAGAGATATCTCTCAGGTAAAGATTGACATCTCTGATCTTGCAAAAGCCCTTGAGGAGAATAAAGGAAAAATTGAAAAAATAAGATATAAAGTAGATGAAAGATTAAGATTAGTAAAAGACGGTATGGACACATCTTTAACTCAAGCTTTATCACAGCTTTCTCTTGAGGAACTTTCTTTTTAGGAGATGATCTTAAATGAAAGTTCTTGTATTTGATATATTTGGAGATTTAGCTCACTTTAGAAGATTCTATACTACATCCTCTCCCCTATCCTTTTCCTTTCCTCCTCCCCCTACCATCTTAGGGATGATAGGAGCCATTGCTGGAATAGATAGAAAAAAATATCTGGAAGTACTTTGTCCAGAAAATTGTAAAATCTCTCTACAAATAATGAATCCTATAAAGAAGATAAGACTGGGGCTTAACTTAATAAACACAAAAGACAACTTCTGGCAACCCGTTAAAACTAAAAATCATAATGCTAGAACTCAAGTAAAGACTGAATTTATAAAAGATCCAAGATATAGGGTCTATTTTTACCACAAGGATGAAAACATCTTTGAAGATGTAATAAACAAGATTAAAAACCATGAAACTTTCTTCACTTTTTCCTTAGGGCTTTCAGAGCTTATTGGGGATTTTCAATTTATAAAAGTGGCTGAGTTTATTGAAATAAAAGAGAAAGAAGAGGTTTATATTCACTCCCTTCTCCCCATGTCTTACATCTCCGAAAGCAAGATCATATTTGAAGAAGGCAAGAGCTATTTTAGAGAGAGAATACCCGTAATAATGAACAAAGAAAGAGTGGTAGAAAAATACGAAGATGTAATATATGAAAGTAATGGAAAACCTATCAAGGCTTTTGTAAACTCCTATTATAAGGGAGAGAATCTAAATGTCATCTTTTTCTGAACTTTATTCCCATCCTGAAAAACCATTAGAATTACATTTGAAAAATGTAAAGGAGCTTTCCTGGAAATTTTTGGAAGACATTCCCATAGAAAAACTGCCAATTAAAAAAGAACATATAAAAAAGTTAGCTCAAATCATAACCCTTTCCCATGATATAGGAAAGTCTACTACATTTTTCCAAGATTATCTTCTTAAAGGAGAGAAGAGAGGAGAGAAAGAGACCAGACATTCTCTCCTCTCCTCTATTATTGCTTACTACATAACTAAAAACTCTTTTTCTAGGGAAAATATTCCAGAAGATGTTAAGATCTTTTTTCCTGTAATTGCTTTTCTCACCGTTAAAAGGCACCATGGAAATTTTTCAGACATAACCATAGAACTAGACTTGGATGAAGAAGAAAAGAATCTCTTGAAAAAGCAAATAGACTCTATAGATGAAGAAAAATTTGGGAAATTAATAAAAAATTTAGAAGATCCCAATTTTCAAGAAATTTCCAAAGAAAAACTATATTCAATTCTTGAAGAAGTTTCAAAGGATATAAAAATTCTTAGGCTAAGTATGAAAAGACTCTCTAAACAAAAATCCTTAGACTACTACTTTTTAAATAATCTATTATTTTCCCTTCTAATAGATAGTGATAAAAGTGAAGTAACTATTGGTAAACCCGAAAGAAATTTACAAGAAATACCATATATTATAGTCGATGCCTTCAAAAAAACTATTAAAATAGAAAAAAAACCAATTAATAATCTCAGAGAAAAAGCTTATAATGAGGCTTTAAGTAAAGAAATAGATCTTTCTCAAAAGATTTACTCTCTTAATCTTCCTACTGGGCTTGGCAAAACCTTCATATCTCTTGCTTTTGCATTAAAACTTCGAGAAAAAATAAAGAAGAAGCTGAATTATACCCCAAGAATCATTTATTCACTACCTTTCTTAAGTATTATTGAACAAAATGCAGAAGTAATAGAGAAAATACTTAAAGATTACTTTGGAAAAATAGACACAACGATTTTGTTAAAACACCATCACTTAGCGGATATATATTATAAAATTGACGAAAAAGAATTAGAACCAGATGATGCAAAAATCTTAATTGAAGGATGGAACTCTGAAATAATAATCACTACCTTTGTACAACTTTTCCAAACTCTTCTATCTAACAGAAATAGTAATTTAAGAAAACTACACAGAATATTTGGAAGTATCATAATTCTTGATGAGGTACAATCAATTCCTATGAAATATTGGTTACTTCTTAGGGAGATCTTTATAGGTCTTGTAGAAAAATTTAATTGTTACATTATTTTCTCTACTGCAACTCAACCCTTAATATTCCAAAAAGATGAAATGTTTAACTTAGTAAAAGGTGAAGATTATTTTGTTCAATTAAATCGTACTATATTAATTCCCAATCTTTCTGAAGTATTAAGTTTAGAAGAGTTCGTTGAAAGAATTAATTTTGAACCCGACAAAAGTTATATGTTTATACTAAATACCATAAACTCTGCAAAAACATTTTATGAACTTTTAAGAGAAAAAACAAAAGAGGACATTATTTTTCTCTCAAGCCACGTTACTCCTAAAGAAAGGTTAGAAAGAATAGAAAAGATTAGAAATAAAAAGTCAAGAATCGTAATAAGCACTCAACTGGTAGAAGCAGGAGTAGACATTGATCTTGATATAGTATATAGAGACATAGCACCTCTTGATTCTATAAATCAATCTGCAGGAAGATGTAATCGAAATTGGGAAAAAGATATAGGAGAAGTAGATATATTTATCTTAAAAGATGAAAGAAGAAAATACGCCTCATATATCTATGACAAGATTTTATTAGAGGTCACCACGGATCTACTCAAAAAGGAAGAAAAAATAGAAGAGATCAAATTCATTAACTTTATTCAAGACTATTTTTTAGAAATAAACGACAGAAAATCTCATGATATCTCCAAAAATCTGCTCAATGCTGTTTACACATTAAGATATTCTGGATGGACAGAAACCGAAGATAAAGAACAAGTAGGTATTGAGAATTTTAAACTCATTGAAGAGGATTATCCCAAAATAGATGTTTTTATAGAACTTGACGAATACGCTGAAGAATTATGGAAAAAATATTGCAATTTAAAAGAGATAAAAGATATTTATGAAAGAAGGACTGAATTTCAAAAAATAAAAGGAGATTTTTACAAATACGTCATATCTGTACCCACTAAAATAGAGAATTTACCTCCAATAGTAAACGGTTTTGGCTATGTAAGTAAAGATAACTTAGAGGATTTCTATAGCAAGATTACAGGTTACCAGGCAAAGGCAGAGATCCTATTATGGTAGTTCCAAGATTAATTACAGGAACATTAGTAGAAAGTTTTCTTATCTGCAAAAGACAGTGTTGGCTTATGTCTCATCAGATTACTCCTGATCAAGATCATCCATACTTAGAACTTGGAAGATTTATTGACATGGAAAGTTATAATGAAGAAAAGAAAAAAGTAAACCTTGAAAATGTGATAATTGACCTTATAAAAACTGAAAATAACACGCTCCTTATAGGAGAAATAAAGAAGACCTCAAAAGCTCAAGAGAGTGCAAAACTCCAACTTCTTTTTTACCTATATAACTTAAAATATAACTACGGCATAGAAGCTAAAGGAATACTCCTTTTCCCAAAGGAAAAGAAAAGAATAAAGGTAGATCTTACCGAAGAGGAAGAGAAAAAGATAGAAAAAATAATCTATGAGATAACTGAGATCATTTATAAAAATCTTCCTCCTGCACCAGAAAAAATAAATTATTGTATACACTGTGCATACAGGGAGCTTTGTTGGTCATGAGCGAAAGTATTTATATTTTTTCAAGTGGGGAACTAAAAAGAAAGCACAATACAATATTTTTCGAAACGTCCGACGGTCAAAAGAAGTATCTTCCCATAGAAAACATTAGGGATATACACTTTTTTGGTGAGGTAACCCTTAATAAAGAGTTTTTAGAGTTAATATCTCAAAAAGAAATAATATTGCACTTCTATAACTATTATGAATATTATATAGGAAGCTTTTACCCAAGGGAACATTATAACTCTGGTTTTATGGTTCTAAAACAAGCAGAGCACTACTTAGATAATGAAAAAAGATTAAAGATAGCAACAAAAATTGTAAAAGGAGCTTCGGGAAATATAAAAAGAGTGATTAATTATTATCTAAATCGCGAAAAGAAAGAGTTAGAAGATTATCTTGAGAGAATTCAAGAACTGGAAGAAAAAATAGATATTACTAATAATGTGGACGGACTTATGGGAATAGAAGGAAATATAAGAGATATTTATTACTCCTGTTTCAACATAATAACAGAAAAAGAAGAATTCTTTATTGATGAAAGAACCAAAAGACCCCCCTCAAACTATATGAATGCTCTCATAAGTTTTGGAAATTCCCTCCTTTATACTACTACACTCTCTGAAATATACAAAACTCACCTTGACCCAAGAATTGGATATCTTCATACTACTAATTTCCGTAGATTCACATTAAATCTTGACGTAGCTGAGATATTTAAACCTATCATTGTGGATAGAATAATATTTAGCCTTGTAAATAAAGGAGAGATTACTCCTAAGGATTTTGAAGAAAAGTTAGATGGAGTTTACATGAATGAAAAAGGCATGAAAATCTTTGTACAAAATTTTGAAGAAAGAATGAAAACTACAATACAGTATAAAAATCTTGGCAAGGTCTCGTATAGAAGACTTATAAGACTTGAGCTTTATAAACTTGAGAAACACCTAATAGGAGAGGAAGAATACGAACCTTACATATCCTCTTGGTAATTATTTTCCATGTATGTAATAATGGTATATGATGTGAACCAAAGAAGGATAAACAAAGTATTGAATACTGCTAGGAAGTATCTTGAATGGATACAAAATTCAGTTCTTGAGGGAGAAATAACCGAAGCTAAATTTGAGATGCTAAAAAGAGAAATCGAAATCATAATAAATGAAGAAGAAGACTCAGTAATTTTCTACATAATGAGAACTACCAAATATTCGGAAAGACAAATACTCGGTATTGAAAAAAATAAAAGAGAACAAATATTATAAGTAAATTAAGAATTAAGCATTTTTCTCAATCAATTCTTTATATATTTCCTCTACTCTTTTTTTTAGAACAGGATGTACAAAATCAGGAGCTATTTCCGAAAGTGGACCCATAACAAAGGTTCTATTATGAGCATCAGGATGGGGTATTTTTAGATTTTCAGTATCAATTACTAAATCATCGTAAAAGATTATATCAAGATCAATATTTCTTGGTCCCCATTTTATTTTTCTCTCTCTTCCCATTTCTTTCTCTATATTCAAAAGAAGTTCAAGAAGTTCAAAGGGATCAAAACCTGTCTCTACTAGTACTACTCCATTTAAAAATTTATCCTGATCCTTATATCCATAGGGCTCTGTTTCAATAATTGATGATTTCTTAATAATTCTCAACCCTAACTCTTCCATTTTCTTTAAGGCTGTCTCAATATTCTTTCTTCTGTCCCCTATGTTACTTCCTATAGCGATGAAGACCTTATGCATTTTATCTCCTCAAGTACCTTTATTACTCTCTTATTCTCTTTAACGTCATGAACTCTAACGATATCCACGTCATTTAGCACACACAGTGCAGTAATTCCAAGAGTTCCCTCAAGCCTCTCCTCAGGTGGAAGATCAGATAAAGCTTTTCCAATAAAACTCTTTCTTGAAGCCCCTATGAGTATAGGCTTTCTAAGACTTTTGAATTCCTTTAATCTTGCCATAATCTCAAGATTATCCTCATATCTCTTTCCAAAACCAATTCCTGGATCGACAATTATTTTCTCAGGATCAACACCATTTTCCTTAGCATAATTAATTCTCTCTTCAAAAAATTCCATGATTTCTCTAACCACATCATCATAATATGGATTTTTCTGCATATCCTTAGGGGTTCCCTTCATATGCATAAGTATATAAGGAACTTTATATTTTGCAACTATTTTAACTAAATCATTATCAAATCTAAAGGCACTTATATCATTTATCATGTCTGCCCCTCTATCAACAGCAAGCTCTGCTACCTTAGAATAATAAGTATCAACTGAGATCACTACATCGGGATAACTTTTTCTAATACTCTCAATAGCCGGAATAACTCTTGACATCTCCTCATCTATACTTACTGGTTCAGCACCAGGACGCGTAGATTGACCCCCTATATCTATGATATCTACACCATTTATTACCATATCTTCAACAGTCTTTAAAACTTCATTAATCTGCATCTTTCTTGATCCACTATAAAAAGAGTCAGGAGTTACATTTATTATCCCCATAACTAAAGTTCTACTTAAGTTTAAAACTCTACCCCATGGAGAGACAATTTTTTCAGGTTTTTGCTTTAATAAATATTCTTTTAATTCCTGCAGAACCAGTGGAATTTCAAAATATTTGTTGTTCTCTAATTTTTTAATAAAAAGTTCATAATGCTTTTTGGTTCCAAGAAGAATAACATCACTTTTTTCAATTTTACAATCTACAACGTTCTTATGCACCACTACATCCCCACCAAGAGAAAGCATCTCTTGCTTAATTACATTTGCAGTTGGAGAAGAAATATTAAAAATTTTTAGAGGAATAATTTGAGCTTTTCTTTCAAAAATTTCAAGAGAAGCAGGATGAGCTCCTACTTTTAATATCTCTTTTCTTAAAAATTCATGACTAAGCTCTACTATCACTTCTTAATCCACCCCTTTTCTACGCATGCAAAAGCATTGTGATTGTGAATACTTTCAAAACTTGTGACCTCAACTCTATACCAACTAATTTTAGGTTCTTTTTCTAACTCTGAAACAATGTCTCTTACTACATCTTCAACAAATTTGGGATTGTTATATGCAGTCTCAGTGATGTACTTCTCATCGGGTCTTTTTAAAAGAGAATAGATAGGAGCACTAGCAGATCTTTCAGCAATCTCCACTAGATCTTCAAACCATATTAACTTTTTAGATTTAATATAGATCTCTGCTATAGCCCTCTGATTATGTGCCCCATATTCGCTTATTTCTTTTGAG